>NZ_AP031575.1:2717500-3017500 GCF_040436405.1 Marinomonas sp. THO17
TGGATGCCTTGGCAGTCAGAGGCGATGAAGGACGTGGTAATCTGCGAAAAGGTTCGGGGAGTGGATAAACACGCTGTGATCCGAACATGTCCGAATGGGGAAACCCACCCGCTTGCGGGTATCGTATGGTGAATCCATAGCCATACGAGGCGAACCCGGGGAACTGAAACATCTAAGTACCCGGAGGAAAAGAAATCAACCGAGATTCCCTGAGTAGCGGCGAGCGAAAGGGGATTAGCCCTTAAGTTTAATTGGTGTTAGTAGAAGGCTCTGGAAAGAGCGGCCGTAGAGAGTGATAGCCTCGTATACGAAAACGCCTTTTGAATGAAAACGAGTAGGACGGGACACGTGTTATCCTGTCTGAACATGGGGGGACCATCCTCCAAGGCTAAATACTCCTGACTGACCGATAGTGAACCAGTACCGTGAGGGAAAGGCGAAAAGAACCCCAGTGAGGGGAGTGAAATAGAACCTGAATCCGTGTACGTACAAGCAGTGGGAGCCGACTTGTTCGGTGACTGCGTACCTTTTGTATAATGGGTCAACGACTTATTTTCAGTAGCAAGGTTAAGCATGTAGTGGAGCCGTAGGGAAACCGAGTCTTAATAGGGCGTATAGTTGCTGGGAATAGACCCGAAACCGGGCGATCTATCCATGAGCAGGTTGAAGGTTGGGTAACACTAACTGGAGGACCGAACCCACGTACGTTGAAAAGTCCGGGGATGACTTGTGGATAGGAGTGAAAGGCTAATCAAGCTCGGAGATAGCTGGTTCTCCTCGAAAGCTATTTAGGTAGCGCCTCGTGTATTGCCATTGGGGGTAGAGCACTGTTTGGGCTAGGGGGTCATCCCGACTTACCAACCCCATGCAAACTCCGAATACCAATGAGTATGAGCACGGGAGACACACGGCGGGTGCTAACGTCCGTCGTGGAAAGGGAAACAACCCAGACCGTCAGCTAAGGTCCCCAAGTTACAGTTAAGTGGGAAACGATGTGGGAAGGCTTAGACAGCTAGGAGGTTGGCTTAGAAGCAGCCACCCTTTAAAGAAAGCGTAATAGCTCACTAGTCGAGTCGGCCTGCGCGGAAGATATAACGGGGCTCAAACTGTACACCGAAGCTACGGATATGTAGATGGTTTTGCTGTTTATGTATGGTAGAGGAGCGTTCTGTAAGCCGTTGAAGGGGAAGCTGTAAGGCACCCTGGAGGTATCAGAAGTGCGAATGTTGACATGAGTAACGATAAAGGGAGTGAAAACCTCCCTCGCCGGAAGACCAAGGTTTCCTGTCCCATGTTAATCAGGGCAGGGTGAGTCGGCCCCTAAGGCGAGGCTGAAAAGCGTAGTCGATGGGAAACAGGTTAATATTCCTGTACTTATGCATATTGCGATGGAGAGACGGAGAAGGCTAGGCCAGCGCGGCGATGGTTGTCCGCGTTTAAGGTTGTAGGCTGGTGACTTAGGAAAATCCGGGTCGCCCTCTTTTAGAGAAGGCTGAGAATTGATGACGAGTCCTCTTTTGGACGAAGTGGTTGATGCCCTGCTTCCAGGAAAAACTTCTAAGCGTCAGATATGTGTGAACCGTACCCCAAACCGACACAGGTGGTCAGGTAGAGAATACCAAGGCGCTTGAGAGAACTCGGGTGAAGGAACTAGGCAAAATGGTACCGTAACTTCGGGAGAAGGTACGCCGACCGGTGTGAAGGACTTGCTCCGTAAGCACTGGTCGGTCGAAGATACCAGGTGGCTGCGACTGTTTATTAAAAACACAGCACTCTGCAAACACGAAAGTGGACGTATAGGGTGTGACGCCTGCCCGGTGCTTGAAGGTTAATTGATGGGGTTAGCTTAGGCGAAGCTCTTGATCGAAGCCCAAGTAAACGGCGGCCGTAACTATAACGGTCCTAAGGTAGCGAAATTCCTTGTCGGGTAAGTTCCGACCTGCACGAATGGCGTAACGATGGCCACACTGTCTCCACCCGAGACTCAGTGAAATTGAAATCGCAGTGAAGATGCTGTGTATCCGCGGCTAGACGGAAAGACCCCGTGAACCTTTACTATAGCTTCACAGTGAACTTTGAACCTACTTGTGTAGGATAGGTGGGAGGCTTTGAAACTAAGACGCCAGTTTTAGTGGAGCCGATCTTGAAATACCACCCTGGTATGTTTGAGGTTCTAACTCAGGTCCCTTATCGGGATCGAGGACACTGTGTGGTGGGTAGTTTGACTGGGGCGGTCTCCTCCCAAAGAGTAACGGAGGAGCACGAAGGTGTGCTCAGCATGGTCGGAAATCATGCATAGAGTGTAAAGGCAAAAGCACGCTTAACTGCGAGACAGACACGTCGAGCAGGTACGAAAGTAGGTCTTAGTGATCCGGTGGTTCTGTATGGAAGGGCCATCGCTCAACGGATAAAAGGTACTCCGGGGATAACAGGCTGATACCGCCCAAGAGTTCACATCGACGGCGGTGTTTGGCACCTCGATGTCGGCTCATCACATCCTGGGGCTGAAGCCGGTCCCAAGGGTATGGCTGTTCGCCATTTAAAGTGGTACGCGAGCTGGGTTTAGAACGTCGTGAGACAGTTCGGTCCCTATCTGCCGTGGACGTTTGAGATTTGAGAGGAGCTGCTCCTAGTACGAGAGGACCGGAGTGGACGAACCTCTGGTGTTCCGGTTGTCACGCCAGTGGCATTGCCGGGTAGCTACGTTCGGACGGGATAACCGCTGAAAGCATCTAAGCGGGAAGCCTCCCTCAAGATAAGATCTCACTGGGACTTGAGTCCCCTAAAGAGCCGTTCGAGACTAGGACGTTGATAGGTTGGGTGTGTAAGCGTTGTGAGGCGTTGAGCTAACCAATACTAATTGCTCGTGAGGCTTGACCATATAACACCAAAGTGGTTTTACAGAACTCTGAAGAAAACAGAGTGAGCTACAAAGAATTTACGATAAACTGGTTTGATACTTGATTATCGCTGTTTCAAAAGTTGATTGTTAAAGTGAACAAGTAAACGAATTTGTGCTGAGCACATCCGAGTTTTCTTGATAATCATAGAGGCGTTGAACCACCTGATCCCATCCCGAACTCAGAAGTGAAAAGCGCCATCGCCGATGGTAGTGTGGGAGATCCCATGTGAGAGTAGGTCGTTATCAAGATCTTAATTAAGAAGCCCTGATCGGAAACGGTCAGGGCTTTTTTACGTGTGGAAGAAAGTCAAATCTTCCTTGTTCACATAATCAGATCCAAGCGCGACGCCTTGCGTCACTGACGTCGTCAGCGACTCATGCTTCATTGGATCTGAATGAAGAGTATGATTGAACCATCTAATCCCATCTCGAACTCAGAAGTGGCTCTTTATACGCCACAGGCGTTCGACATGTTTATGGTAGTTTCACAAGTGGGTAACCCGTATTGGATCTAACAATCTAAATCAGGTGTTGAATTAAAAGCCTATTGTTTCTTCATGCTTCATTTTGACAATTAAATAAGCCAGAAACACCTTTATAATGTTGGGTAATGTTCGGCCAGAAAGGGTTTGTATTTCGATATTCCTGACGTCCATACCTCGGTCTCTAATCGGAACCGCGATGAGTTCCTCTGTTGCGATTTGATGTCGCATAGATATCTCTCCTGACAAATGTATTCCGCCGCCGAAAGCGGTAAAGCGACTTAGGCTTGCCATATGGTTTGATTCTAAAATAGGTTCGAATAGGAGGTTCAAACGGCTACAGCAAATATCAAAGAGTTGTCTAACGGTAGTGTTCTCTTCAGGTAAAGCGATTGGGTAAGGTTGCAGCTGTGACAGGGAAACCGTTTTCTTGTGAGCTAGAGGGTGTGTTGGGTGGAATACCGCCATAATGGGTGAGGGTTGCCGATATTCCACTTTAATGTCTTTGGTTGGCGATAAGCTGAGTGTTATGCCAATGTCCGCATCTCCACGACTAATCAAGGTTGCGACTTCGGCAGGTGCGCATACTTTAAGATTGAAGTGAATGCCCGGATGTTGTTGTCGGAAGTTAGACAAGGTTCTGGGTATAAAGTCCATAGCAAACCCTTCGGAACATGCAATGTTAATATGACCTTTCTCTATACCATTGAGCGCATCTATTTCTGCCACAACACGTGCAGACTCAAGGGCGTTTTTGCGGGCGTAAGCAGCCAGCATTTCCCCAGCAGCACTGAGTTTCATTCCTCTTGGTTGGCGTTCGAAAAGTACTGCACCAAGAATGTCCTCTAGGCTGCTTATTTGCCTGCTTATGGCACTTGGGGCAACGTTCAATCGAACCGATGCCTCGCTAATTGAACCGATTTGCGCCACTTCTAAAAAATAGCGTATTGCCGTGTCTTGAAGTCGTAATGAGGCTTTCATCTCCAATACCGTCGAAGAGTCGAATTTATGTCGTCTTTAGAACATTTAGTTGACTGTTATTAAGCTGTTTTTGTGCCTATTTTTATCAAGCCATAGGTTTGCATTTTTGGCAATGTTTCTTTGCAAAATTGTTAATTGTGGCAAGGGACTAATTTCTATTAATGTGAATAGAAGTTGCATTACTTACAAGATTACAATTGGAATGATAGGAAGCAGAACGATGATAAAAAGCCGAAGTCACTCTTTTACACTCCGTAAAACCCTTTTGAACTCACTGATTTCGTGTGCGATTGCGGCCTCAGCTTCTGCTTGGGCGGATAAAGGTAATGATACCCTTGTCTATGCATCCGACAGCGAGCCTGAAAACGTAAGTCCGTACCATAATAACTTAAGGGAAGGGGTTATCTTATCTCACATGGCTTGGGACACTTTGCTTTACCGCGATCCAGCCACATCTGAATATCTGCCATTATTGGCAACCAGTTGGGAGTGGGAAGATACGACAACTTTACTATTTAATCTTCGTAAGGGCGTTAAGTTTCATAATGGTGATGATTTTTCAGCAGACGATGTCGCGTTTACCTTTAACTATGTTGTATCGCCTGACTCCAAGATAGTAACGCGTAAAAATGTTGATTGGATTGATCATGCAGAAAAAGTCGATGACTATACCGTTCGCCTTGTGCTTAACAAGCCATTTCCAGCGGCTCTAGAATACCTTTCTGGACCGACTCCTATCTACCCTGCTAGATACTTTCAAGAAGTGGGAATCGAAGGCTTTTCTAAGGTGCCTGTTGGTACGGGACCATATAAAATCACCAAAGTATTGAGTGGCGAAGGGGTTAACCTAGTCCGCAACGACGATTACTTTGAAGCGAGCCCTATCCCAAAACCGGCGATCAAGAATTTGGAATTTCGTGTCATTCCCGATCCAGATGCTCGTCTTGCACAACTGATGACAGGTGAAATTGATTGGATCTGGCGTGTCCCTTCGGATCAGGCTGATCAAATGAAGATGATGCCGGGTCTTGAAGTAAAAAGCTCTGAGACTATGCGAATCGGTTACCTACGTATGGAAACAACCAGTGAAATACTTAAGGACTCGCCATTTAACAATAAATTGGTTCGTGAAGCCGTGAACTATGCAATTGACCGTGACGCTTTTTCTCAGGATTTAGTGCGTGGCGGTAGCCGTTCTGTTTATACGCCGTGTTTCCCAAGTCAATTTGGCTGTGATGTCAGTGCGGCTAAAAAGTATGAATACAATGTAGAGAAAGCCAAAGCACTTTTGGCGGAAGCTGGCTATCCAAACGGATTTGAAACGGAATTTTATGCCTACCGCGAGCGTGATCTTGCGGAAGCAATGATGGGTTACTTAGGTGCTATTGGCATTAAGGCTAACTTGCATTTCATGAAGTATGCTGCCCTGCGAACTGATCAGCGAGCGGGTAAAGTGCCATTGTCGTTCCAGACTTGGGGTTCTTATTCGGTAAACGACGCTTCAGCGATCACCAGTGTTTTCTTTAAAGGCAGCGTAGATGATTCCGCGAAAGACGAAAAAGTCATAGCCATGTTGGACATTGCGGATACCTCGGTGGATCCAGAAGCGCGTAAAAAGGCATACGCAGAGGCAATTAAGCGCATTTCAGAGGAAGCTTATTGGGCACCTATGTTTTCTTACTCTAGTAACTATGCGTTTAGCGATACGCTGAATTTCAAACCTTATGCCGATGAATTACCACGTTTTTACGAGTCTACTTGGAAGTAACTCAAGGTGCGGAAGTGGTAGTGACGCTATCACTTCCGTAATCGTCTTACGCCTTTCTCTCGGGAGAAACTATGCTGGTGTTTATTTTTCGTCGCTTGTTGGTTGCAATCAGCGTGGCGATTACGGTTTCGATTATTAGCTTCATGTTGCTGCATTTGTCAGGCGATTTGGCTACCGCTATTGCCGGGCCGGAATCGACGGCGGATCAAGTCGAAGAAATTCGAGTTGCATTTGGTTTAGATAAACCGATTGTTCAACAATACTTTTCCTGGCTAATGGCGGCGGTACAGCTCGACTTTGGTCGCTCTTATTACTTTCAAGATACTGTGATGTCTCTTATTAGCGAGAGGTTACCAGTGACATTGACCTTAGGGGCGCTAGCTTTGGCAGTGGCGACTTTCGTCGCGATTCCTCTAGGTGTGCTTGCTGCGATCAAACAAGATACTTGGATTGATCGTTTGGCCCTTATGATTGCGGTGGTCGGTCAGGCCATGCCTAGCTTTTGGTTTGCCCTGACCTTGATAGTTGTATTTGCTGTTAACCTTCATTGGTTGCCAGCGGGGGGTAATTCGACTTGGCAGCACTTCATCTTACCAGCGATTGCTTTGGGGTATTACGCCATGCCTGCCATGATGCGACTTACACGTACTGGCATGCTGGAAGTATTAGGTTCGGACTACATAAGAACAGCGCGTGCTAAAGGCTTAAGTGAAACCTCAGTCGTCTTCAAACATGCTCTTCGTAATGCGGTTATTCCGGTTGTCGCTCTGGCTGCGGTGGAGCTTGGTTTTATGTTAGGCGGTTCGATTGTCATCGAATCTGTATTTTCTTTGAAGGGCCTTGGGCAACTGGCATGGGATGCGATTTCTCGTAATGATTACCCTGTTGTGCAAGCTGTGGTGCTAATCATTGCTGTTTTCTACATCGCGTTGACCTTTGTGGCTGATGTCATAAATGCCATGTTAGATCCACGTTTACGTGTTCGATGAGGGAGAAAATTATGTCACAAACTCTGTCTAATTCTGCTTCTGACTCGACTCTAAACGCAACTGAGCCGTCTATTGCATCGGCCTTACCTGTCGTTCCTGAGTGGCGTAAGGGTTTGAATAAATTTATGGGGCACCGTGGTCTGTTTATTGGTTCGGTTATTCTTGGCTTGGCTGTTCTCGCGGCCATTTTCGCTCCTTGGATAGCGCCGCACGATCCATATCTACAAAATATTTCGCAAAGAATGATTCCGCCAGTTTGGCACGAAAAAGGCTCTTGGGAGCATATTCTAGGAACGGACAAACTTGGCCGTGATTATCTCAGCCGCTTGCTTTACGGCGCGCGTATTTCTCTGACAATTGGATTAACCGCAGCATTAATTTCCGGCTTTATTGGCACCACGCTTGGGGTGTTAGCAGGCTATTTTGGTGGCCGTACCGATGCGATTATTAGCTATATCATCACGACTCGTCTGGCCTTGCCTGTTTTGCTAGTGGCCCTAGCAATGGCCGCGTTGGTTGGTGGTTCCCTTGAAATGGTGATTATTCTACTTGGTCTTTTGCTTTGGGATCGCTTTGCTGTAGTGGCCCGATCTACCACGCAACAACTTCGTGATGCAGAGTTTATTGCCTCTGCCAAAGTATTAGGCGCATCTACCCCTTATATTCTGATTAGGGAACTTTTGCCTAATATTTTAAGCGCTCTTATTGTTGTTATTACCCTTGAAATGGCACATGCCATCTTGCTTGAAGCCACGCTGTCTTTTTTAGGTCTCGGCGTTCAACCGCCTTTACCTTCTTGGGGGCTTATGGTGTCTGAAGGTAAAGCTTATATGTTCTTTCAACCTTGGGTTATTGCTATACCCGGTATCACATTAATGATTCTGGTACTGGCTATTAACTTAGTCGGGGATGGGTTGAGGGATTTAAATGCTCCTGAAGGCCGTAATTAAAGGAGATTAAGCTATGACTAAAATTCTGGATGTGAAAAACCTTCAAGTGGATTTGCCAACTGGGAACGGAATGTTACGCGCCGTGCGTGGTATTGATTTGTCGGTCGAAAAAGGTGAGATGCTGTGTATCGTCGGCGAATCAGGGTGCGGTAAGTCGATGACTTCGATGGCGTTAATGGGGCTTCTACCCAAGAAGGCTCAGGTGTCAGCGGATCAAATGGAATTCGACAGGTTGGAGTTACTGTCTTTATCAAAGAAAGACCGTAACAAGGTGCGCGGTCTTAGAATGTCGATGATTTTTCAGGAACCAATGACGTCACTCAATCCTTCATACACGCTGGGTAATCAACTGTGTGAAGGCATTATGCGTCATAAAGGAGTCAGTAAACGTCAGGCTCAGGAGCGGGCAATTTATCTGCTTGAAAGAGCAGGCGTTCCGTATCCTGAGAAACGTTTAAGCCAATATCCTCATCAATTATCTGGTGGCTTAAGGCAACGTGTCATGATTGCCATGGCATTAATGTGCGAACCTGATTTGATTATTGCGGATGAGCCGACCACGGCATTAGATGTGACGATTCAAGCTCAGATTTTGAGACTGATTCGTGAACTTCAGCAAGAGTTCGGCACGGCGGTGATTTTTATTACCCACGACCTTGGTGTGGTTGCGCGTATCGCCGATCGTGTGGCGGTTATGTATGCAGGGCAAGTGGTTGAAACAGGGTTCACAGAAGATATTTTTAATCGTCCAAGTCACCCTTATACACAAGGCTTGCTGAGTTGTATCCCGATTCCAGGCAAAACTCCACCGGGCAGTCATTTGGAATCTATTCCAGGTGTTGTTCCTAGCCTAATTGGTAACTTAAGCGGATGTGCTTTTCGAAATCGCTGTAAATTTTCAGCTAAAGAGTGTGCGTCGGTTTCACCTGAACTTACTAATGTAGAGGCATCAGACAGTCATTTGGTTCGTTGTCCTATGTCGGTAGCGTCGCTACAGGAGGCTGTGTAATGCCGCAATATGCATTAGAGCTATGTGATCTTTCACGCCACTTTCAGCTTAAAAACGGTGCGTTTAGAACGCCTACCTTACTTAAAGCGGTTAATGGTGTTTCGTTACGAATTTCCCCCGGAGAAACGCTAGGTTTGGTCGGTGAGTCTGGTTGTGGCAAGAGTACCTTGGCGAAAATAATCCTTGGTTTATTAACGCCGACAGAAGGTCATGTGCTCATTAATGACAAAGCGATTGAGGGTGGAGATCGTTTTGCTCTTGCTAAGCAGTTACAGCCTATTTTTCAAGACCCTTATTCGTCGCTCAATCCGCGCAAAACCATTCGTCAAATCATTCGACTACCGCTGCAACTTCATAAGGTGGGCGACTCGAAAAGCCAGCATCTTGAAGTAAAAAAGATGAGTGATTTGGTTGGTTTGCCAGAGCGCTTATTGGACCAGTACCCCGGTCAATTATCCGGAGGCCAACGTCAACGTGTCGCGATTGCGCGTGCTTTGATTCTTAAACCTAGCATTTTGGTGTGTGACGAGCCGACTTCCGCTTTAGATGTATCGGTACAGGCACAGATTCTAAATCTACTCATGGATCTAAAAAAGGAGCTGGGTCTGACCTATTTTTTTATCAGTCATAACCTAGGCGTTGTGGAGCATTTGGTCGATCGAGTCGCTGTTATGTACCGTGGCAAGATCATTGAGCAAGGCACTAGAGAAGACATTTTCCAGAATGCCCAACACCCATATACAAAAGCGTTACTTTCTTCCGTTCTAACGCCTGAGCCTGCTTTGGGGCTTCCTGAAGTATTGGATGACAGCGCATGGGCTAATGTGTCCTAACGCTTGAATGGGTAAATCACTTCGTAAGATCGCATTGTGACTAAGGAGACGAGATGAGTCGCCAGTTAAGTATTCAAACGTCGGAGTCGTATTTTGACTCTGGCGAGTTTTTCGACGCGTTGAGTATGCGCGTTGCCATAAAAAGTGAGAGTCAGAACCATGAGGATTTACAACCTCTTCATACTTATCTTGAAGAGGTGATGATCCCAGAATTACAGGTAATGGGATTTAATACGAAACTACTAAGCAATCCTGAAACAGAAGAAAAAATGCCTGGCTCATGGCCGTTTTTGTTTGCTGAGCGCATTGAAGATCCTGCCTATATGACATTACTTACTTATGGGCATGGTGATGTGGTACTTGGCTATGACGACCAATGGAGTGAGGGATTATCACCTTGGGCGCTAACGAAATCTGGGGATCGTTGGTACGGTCGTGGGGCTGCTGACAATAAAGCGCAACATACCATTAACTTAGCCTCGTTGAAGTCTGTTTTAAAGACCCGAGATGGTAAGCTTGGTTTTAATGTGAAGGTCTTGATTGAAACCGGTGAAGAGGTGGGCTCACCCGGTTTGATGGCGTTCTGTGAGCAGCATAAAGAGATGCTAAAGGCAGACCTTTTTATCGCGTCAGATGGACCTCGCTTGGATTCCACTTCGCCGACGATTTTTCTCGGATCACGTGGTGGTTTTAACTTTGACCTGACAGTAAAGCTTAGGGACGGGGCACACCATTCCGGTAATTGGGGTGGTTTATTGAGTAATGCAGGTACTCGACTGGCACACGCTTGGGCATCTATGGTCGATGCAAAAGGGCGAATTCTTGTTCCAGAGCTTTTGCCAAATGGCATGCCTGAATCGGTGCGAGACGCGTTGAAAGACATTCAGGTGGGGCAGGATAAAAATAACCCAGAAATCGATTACGAATGGGGCGAACCAGAGCTTTCGCCGGCAGAGCAAGTATTCGGTTGGAATACACTCGAAATGCTGGCTTGTAAAACGGGGAATCCAGATAATCCTGTCAATGCGATTCCGGGTTATGCCAAAGCTCATTGTCAGATTCGTTTTGTGGTCGGAACGGACAGTGATCATTTCTTAGAGAATATCCAAAAGCATTTGATCAAGCAGGGGTTTGACGATGTGGTGGTGTCACAAAATGGCGAACCTATGCATGCAACACGTCTCAATCCTAATGATCCTTGGGTAGATTGGGCCCTAAACTCACTTGAGAAGACAACGCACAAACAACCAACTTTATTGCCTAATTTAGGTGGGTCGATCCCTAATCATGTGTTTTCTGACATATTAGGGCTGCCAACGGTATGGGTGCCACATTCCTATCCAGCTTGTAGTCAACATGCTCCAAATGAACATGTATTAGCAAATGTTTGTCGAGAAGCCCTGCAAATTATGACAGGGTTATTCTGGGATCTTGCAGAGCAAGGTGAGCAGGTAAAACAAGGTCGCGACATTTAACGGGTTAATTAGGATTGCAGAATGGAAAGATACGCAGATTTGCTGTGCGAGTGGATCGCCGAGCAAGAAGACAAGATGATTGTTTGCTTGGAAGCCTTGGTCAATGTGGATTCCAATAGTTATGACAAAGCAGGTGTAGATAATGCCGGTAAGCTTATTGAAGCTTGGCTAGCTGAGGATGGTATTCATTGTATTTGGCATGCGCTGGAAAATTCCGGTGATGTTCTAGAAGCAAGAGTCGGGTTTAATGAAGCCAACCAAACAGAACCCGCCGTATTTGTCATGGGGCACCGTGATACGGTTTTTCCCAAAGGCACATTGGAAACACGTCCCTTTACCCGTGAAGGCATGAAGGCGTTTGGGCCGGGCGTTGCGGATATGAAGTCTGGGCTGGTTCTTAATTGCTTTGTACTAAAAGGCTTGCAGTATCTTCTCAAAACGACGGATTTGGAAACACTTCCTTTTCCTGTCGTTGGCTTGTTTACCGGGGACGAAGAAATTGGTTCGCCAGAAGGTCGTCATGTGATTCGTGATCGAGTTTCTGGAGGGCGTGCTGTTTTTAATGCCGAGCCGGGTAGAATCAGTGGCAATGTGGTTTCCGCACGTAAAGGAGGCGCCAGTTTCGAAATAGAAGTCACAGGCAAAGCAGCACATTCAGGGGTAAACCATGCGGACGGTGTCAGTGCCATTGGTGCACTGGCTCAGCTTATTACTTGGTTGCACGCTTTAACGGACTATGAAAAAGGCATTACAACAAACGTCGGGTTGGTCAAGGGAGGCATGTCGTCCAATACGGTTGCTCCTCATGCGACGGCGCGCTTGGATCTCAGGTTTATTAGGTTGGAACAGGGCGAAGAAGTGAAAGCTAAGATTCAAGACATCATTAATACACCTACTATTGAAGGTGCGAGCGCCACAATTAAAACACTGTCGGAGTTCCAACCCTTTGAAGCTTCCATGAGTGAAGATTTGCTCGCTCATTATCAACAGCAAGCCAGCAGTTTAGGATTCAGTGTAGAGGGGGAATTTACCGGTGGATGCTCGGATGCTGGTTTCACCTCTTCGATGGGGGTACCAACACTTTGCGGCACCGGGCCAGTGGGAGCCAAGATGCACACAGATGAAGAGTTTTGTTTGTTGGATACCTTTGTGCCGAGGACACAGGCGGTCGCGAAAAGTATTTTATTGCTTTGATTTAGCAAGCTTGGAAGAGCAAAAGCAGTCCTTACAACATGGACTGCTTTTGCTTGGTTTTCACGGAAAACAAGGGATGTTAATAACTTAAGCACTTATCCACTTCATTGGCTGCACCGAGAATCACAGCGACGCGCTGGTGAATCCCCTCAGGCTGGATATCAAGAATACGTTGAGTATGAGTATGTGCTTTGCCGCCAGCTTGCTCGATCAGCATGGCCATAGGGTTGGCTTCATACATAAGGCGTAGTTTGCCTGCACGGTTTGGTGTTTTGCTGTCCCACGGGTAAATAAAGATACCACCACGGCATAGGATACGATGCACATCACCTACCATAGCAGCCACCCAACGCATGTTGAAATCCTTTTCTCTTGTCCCTGTTGCTCCTGCAACAAGGTCGCTAACATAGGTTTGCGTAGCAGCAGACCAAAAACGCTGGTTGGACATATTAATGGCAAACTCTTGTGTATCTGCCGCCACTTCAACCTTGCTTTGCGTGAGCACAAACTCATTCTTTTCTGGGTCTAAAGTGAACATTTGAGTGCCTTGGCCTGTGCTCAAGACCAGCATGCAAGATGGGCCGTATAGTACGTAACCTGCGGCCACTTGCTCTATGCCGGGTTTTAAGAAGCTTTGCTCTGTCGCGGCTTGCTCACCAACATCATGGTAAATAGAGAAAATAGTACCGACCATGGCATTGATATCAATATTGGACGATCCATCTAACGGGTCGAAGGCAATGAGATATTGGCCTTGTGTATTGGCTGGAACTATGTCGTCTTCTTCCTCAGAGGCAATAGCTCGTACATCAGAACAGTTGAGCAGCGCATTTTTGAGCATATTATTGGAAATGATATCTAATTTTTTTTGCTCTTCTCCTTGCACATTTTCATTGCCTGCAACGCCAAGAATACCGGCAAGAGAGCCTTTGTGCAGTGCTTTGCAGATATCAATGCAGGTATCTGTTGTGACACTAATAACCTTTTGTAGCGCATCGGGACTAGAGGAGTTTGCCAAAACGTGAGCAAGATTGTGCATGATCAGGTCTATCCTTATTATTTTGAGGGTGGTGAAATTATGCCACCGTCGTAGCGGAGTGTCAGCTGAGCTATTGAAAAGGGCCGAAATTAATAGGGATAACGCTAACTTTTAGCTAGTCTACGCAGATTGATTGGAGAATACATATGTCTGAGTTTGTTGTTCATCATTTAGAGCTAGATGGCACGGGTGGCGCACAGAAATTAACAGCGAATGAATTACCTTCAAATTTGCCAGAAACCGGTTGTCGTTGGGTACATTTAGACGCAACGAAGGAAGCCAGTGGTGATTGGCTGTCCAGTGTTGAAGGGGTACCTGATACAGTGGTGGAAGCTTTATTGGCAGAGGAAACACGACCTCGTATGGTGAAAATGGGGCGTGGTGCCTTATTGATTTTGCGTGGCGTGAATTTGAATCCAGGTTCTGATCCTTCCGATATGGTATCTTTGCGTTTATGGGTAACGCCACATTTTATCATCTCCAGTCGCCGCCGCCGTTTGTTGTCAGTACAATATGTGATGCAAACTCTAGAAGAGGGCGAAGGTCCAACAAACACGGGAGATGTATTGGCAAGTCTGACTGTAAAATTGATCGGGCGAATGGCCAGTGTTTTGGTCGATTTAGAAGAAGAGTTGTCCGATTTGGAAGAAGGTATCGGGGAAGGATTTAAAATCGGGCAACGTGAATTGCTGGTGCAACGTCGCCAAGAAACGATTCGCTTAAGACGTTTCTTGGTACCGCAACGTGAGGCTATACACGCATTAGCGCAAGAAGCGGTAGCTTGGATGACAGTAGTGCAATTGATGCAGGTTAAAGAAGCTGAAAACGACATAGTGCGATATATAGAAGGCTTGGAGGCATTGCGAGAACGATGTCAATTGATGCAGGAAGAATACGTCAATTTACAAGCCGAAAAAATGAATGCCCGTATGTATGTGTTATCTATTTTATCGGGTATTTTCTTGCCGCTTGGATTTTTAACCGGGTTATTTGGTATCAATATTGGTGGAATGCCAGGTACTGAAAATAGTGAGGCTTTTTGGTGGTTTTGCTTTGTATTGTTGGTGTTAGGTATTGGGCAGTTTTGGTTAATGCGCAAAAGTCGTTGGTTCTGAGGTTAAGTCTTCAATCCCCCAAATTACTTGTTGGAGGACTGAAGTAGTGGATTAGGCTTTGCGTAGGGTTTTAACGCCTTGCTGTGTACCCAGCAATAGAACATCAGCGGAACGGTTGGCAAATAAACCGTTGGTGACCACTCCGACAATGCTATTGATCTGTGCTTCTAATTTAATAGGATCAAGGATCTTCATATTGTAGACGTCAAGGATGCAATTGCCGTTATCTGTTACTACC
Source organism: Marinomonas sp. THO17 (assembly GCF_040436405.1). Taxonomy (NCBI): domain Bacteria; kingdom Pseudomonadati; phylum Pseudomonadota; class Gammaproteobacteria; order Oceanospirillales; family Oceanospirillaceae; genus Marinomonas; species Marinomonas sp. THO17. The sequence continues at coordinate 2,732,476 of NZ_AP031575.1, forward strand.
CCTTCACGATAAACCGGGTCACCGCCTAGTTTTACCAATTCTCGAGCCACGTAACTGCGAGCCATAGGAATCACTTCAATTGGGAGTGGAAAATCACCTAATACGTCTACCAGTTTTGACTCGTCCGCAATACAGACGAATTCTTCACTGCAAGCCGCGACAATTTTTTCACGTGTTAAAGCCGCGCCGCCACCCTTTATGAGGTAAAGGTGATGGTTCGATTCATCTGCTCCGTCCACGTAAACGCGAATATTCCCCACGCTGTTTAAGTCATAAACTGGAATACCATGCTGTTTTAAACGTTCTGCAGACGCTTCTGAGCTGGCAACGGTACCGTCAAAGTCGTGTTTGTGCTTGGCTAATTCATCAATAAATAAGTTGGCTGTAGAGCCAGTACCAACACCGATAATAGTATCGCTTTCCAATAGGGGAAGAATGTATTTCACAGCTGCTTCGGCAACGGCTTGTTTTAGCTCATCTTGAGTCATGAGGGGTGCTCTTAGTTATCGTTTTAATGGTAATTTGAACTCACTCTAATGGTGAATTTCCTCTGGTGGAGTGAATATTATATGCCCTTATTCTGGGGCTTGTTAACTGTGCTTGGTGTTGAACTTAAAATTATATTGGCTATTTCGCAGTTTCCGTAGCTTGCGGCTTTACGCGAGTTGCAGCGAACAGGTATATTTGAGGGTTCCATTTTTTGACTTGCCACTCTGTTAAGGAAGAGTAGAAGTCTTATTCTGAAGAAGGTTTTCTGGGAATTATTATGCCTCATACCATGATCAAAAAGATTCTACAGGCGCGCGTCTATGATGTTGCTGTAGAAACACCACTGTCTCGTGCTAATCAGTTATCAAGTCGATTAGGCAACGAGATTATTTTGAAGCGAGAAGATTTACAGCCGGTTTTCTCATTCAAAATTCGTGGGGCATACAACAAAATTTGTCAGTTAAGCGATGCTGAAAGAGCCAAGGGTGTGATTGCTGCTTCGGCGGGAAATCATGCTCAAGGTCTCGCCTTGGCGGCGAAAAAATTGGGTGTACAAGCGACCATAGTCATGCCTGCGACCACACCTGAGGTAAAAGTCAGCGCCGTGCGCAATCATGGCGCAGAAGTAGTTTTGTTCGGTGATGCGTTTGATGAAGCATCGGCAAAGTCGAAAGAGATCATGGCGCAAACAGGACAAACCTATGTGCATCCCTTTGATGATAAGGACACCATTGCTGGACAAGGCACCATAGGAATGGAAATTTTGCATCAACATGAAGGGCCCATTGACGCCATTTTTATCCCTGTTGGCGGCGGCGGTCTGATCGCGGGCGTGGCAGCCTATGTTAAGTATTTACGCCCTGATATCAAAATCATTGGAGTGGAGCCAGAAGATGCAGCTTGCCTGAAAGTAGCTATGGAAGAAGGTGAACCAACGCGTTTATCACAAGTAGGTATTTTTGCCGAAGGGGTGGCGGTAGCGGAAATTGGTCAGCATACCTTTGCCATTGCTAAAGACACGGTCGATGAAGTTATTACTGTGACCACAGATGAGATGTGTGCCGCGATAAAAGACATTTACGATGATACTCGTGCCATCACTGAGCCTGCTGGCGCTTGCGCCTTAGCTGGATTGAAAAAATACATCGAAAGAGAAAACGCACAAGGACAAACCTTGATTGCCATTAATAGTGGCGCCAATGTTAACTTTGATCGCCTACGCCATGTGTCTGAACGCGCTGAGTTAGGTGAAAAACGTGAGGCCATTATAGCGGTGAAAATTCCTGAGTCACCGGGTAGTTTTAAAGATTTTTGTCAGGCTTTAGTCGGACGAAATATTACCGAATTTAATTACCGATATGGTGATGATGATCAAGCGGTCATTTTTGTGGGTGTGGCGTTAGGTGGCAGTCCTCACAGTCGTGAGGAATTGTTGGATGATTTGCAAGAGTATCAAATCGTCGACCTCACCGATGACGAGACAGCTAAAGTGCATGTTCGTCATATGATTGGTGGCCATTTACGCAGTGAAAAAGGGGAGTTGTTATACAGTTTTGAATTTCCTGAGCGTCCCGGTGCCTTGTTGAAGTTTCTGAATACTTTAGGCGGACAATGGAATATCTCCATGTTCCATTATCGTAATCATGGTGATGCTTATGGTCGTGTTCTAGTCGGCTTACAAGCGGTGGGAGAAGAAACCGACGTGACGCATTTTTTGGATAAGTTAGGCTATCCATATCAAGATGAAAATAATAACCCAGCTTGCCAGCTGTTCTTTCGCTAATAAGACGAAAATCGGTTATTATTAGGCCATCTATTTCTAATGAAACCCTCTGCTGAACTTGCGTGACAAGATTGGCAGAGGGTTTGTGATTTTGATGTGCTCACTTTGAGCACATGCATTGTTTAAAGGTTTCCAAGTGAATATTCAAACGCTTCTAAATCAACGTATTCAAGCGGCAATGGTCGCAGCAGGTGCGCCTGAAACAGCACCTGCACTGACTCGTCAATCGGCAAAAGTCCAATTTGGTGATTATCAAGCTAACGGCATCATGGGCGTGGCGAAAAGCCTCAAGATGAACCCTCGTGAATTAGCACAAAAAGTGGTCGACGGTTTGGACTTATCTGATATAGCAGATAAGGTCGAAATCGCGGGTCCAGGCTTTATTAATATCTTTTTGAAAAACGCTTGGTTGGGCAAAGAGCTGATGGCACTGCGCCAAAGTGATCGTCTGGATGTCCCTGAAGTGAGTGCGCCGGAAACCGTTGTGGTGGATTACTCTTCCCCTAACTTAGCAAAAGAGATGCACGTAGGTCACCTGCGTTCTACCGTCATTGGTGATGCGGTTGTGCGCACATTGGAGTTCTTAGGTCATCGAGTGGTTCGTCAAAACCATGTAGGCGACTGGGGTACGCAATTTGGTATGTTGTTGGCGTACATGGAGCGTCTACGTGCTGAGCAAGCCGAAATTAGCATGGCTTTGTCGGATTTAGAAACCTTCTACCGTGCTGCGAAGAACTGTTTTGATGAAGATGAAGCCTTTGCCAATCGTGCCCGTGAATTAGTGGTGGCGCTGCAATCAGGTGATAAAGATTGCTTGGCATTGTGGGATGAGTTTATCGATATTTCTCTGACACACTGTGAAGAAACCTACAAAATGTTGGGTGTCTCGTTAGAGCGTCAGCACGTTATGCCAGAAAGTGCTTACAATGATGATTTGCAAAATGTGGTTAACGAGCTACAAGAACACGGTCTATTAAAAGAAGACCAAGGTGCTCAGTGTGTGTTCTTAGACGAGTTTGCTAACAAAGACGGTGAAATTACGCCCATTATAGTGCAGAAAACAGGTGGCGGTTTCCTATACTCGACAACCGATTTGGCGGCGGTACGTTTCCGTCAGCATACCTTGCAAGCCAATCGTGTGCTGTATTTTGTGGATGCTCGTCAATCGCTGCATTTCCAGCAAATCTTTACCTTATCCCGTAAAGCAGGTTTTGTGAAACCAGAAACCCAGCTGGAGCACATGCCATTCGGTACCGTAATGGGCAGTGATGGCAAGCCATTCAAAACCCGTTCCGGTGGCGTGGCCAAGTTGTCTTCTTTGCTAGAGGAAGCCCAGCAGCGCGCTTATCAATTGGTGGCGTCAAAGAACCCTGACATGGGCGAAGAAGAGCTGCGTAACATTAGCCGTGTGGTGGGCATTGCGTCGGTAAAATATGCGGATTTATCGAAAAACCGCACCAGTGATTATGTCTTTAACTGGGATACTATGTTGAGCTTTGAAGGCAATACGGCACCTTACTTGTTGTACGCGTATTCACGTGTGGCCAGTATTGTGAAGCGCGCTGAATTGGATGTGGCTGCATTGACTGGAGATATCCAAATTGAAACCAGCCAAGAGCGCGCTTTGGCGGTAAAACTTTGTCAGTTTGAAGAAGCGATTCAGCAGGTTGCGAATGAAGGCATGCCTCATTTCTTATGTGCCTATTTGTTCGAGCTAGCGGGTACTTTCATGTCCTTCTATGAGGCTTGTCCTATTTTGAATGAGGAAGAAGAGGTGAAAAACAGTCGTTTACAATTGGCGTTGAATACCGCTTCGACTCTTAAACTAGGTTTATCCTTGTTGGGGATAGAAACCCTGGAACGTATGTAATTCATGCAAAGATGAGATGATAAAGGCGCTTTTCCTCTGATTAGCGCCTTTTTTCTCTGCATAAACAAGGGGTTTAATTAAAGTGAATTCCTGATGCCTGCTTAGAGAATGAGACGAGGAAAAAATGAAGATATACATAGCTTATACTGGCGGCACCATTGGCATGGTTGCTTCAGATCAAGGGCTGACGCCTGATGCGGTTTTTGCTCAAAAATTAGCAACGCAATTGGCCGGAATAAAAGATTTGGCCCATGAATTTGCTATTCATGCCTATCCAGAGCTGATCGATTCTTCCAATGCTACAGTGCAAGACTGGCAAACCATAGGGCAAGATATTTATGATCGTTGGCAGGATTTTGATGCCTTTATCGTGCTTCATGGTACTGACACTATGGCCTATACCTCAGCCGCGTTAAGTCTGATGTTTGAAAACAGTGCTAAGCCAATTGTGATTACAGGTTCTCAGGTGCCTATGTATCAAGCCAGAAGCGATGCGATGAACAATGTCTTAGGGGCGATTTCAGCCTGTGAATTTGTTGCTCAAGGTGTTTTTCTATTTTTTGCCGGACGCTTGATTGAAGGTGATTGTGCGCACAAGTCTCATACCAGTGACTGGCAAGCCTTCTCTTCTCCTAATCGGGCTGAGCGTGGTGTGCTGGGCATTGATTGGCGCTGGCGAGAAGGGCAAATGACTGAGCTTCCTAGTGAGATTCAGATTCCGGACATGCAGTCTGGTGCGGTGACCATACTCCCAGTTTTTCCCGGTATACAAGCCTCTCATTGGCAAGGTTTGTTGAATGAGCAAGTGAAAGGGGCTGTTTTGTTAAGTTACGGGGCGGGTAATGCGCCGGATAAAGACCTAGAACTTTTGTCCATATTGCGTCAAGCTAATGCGCGTGGGGTAGTGATAGTCAATGTTAGTCAATGTGGTGCAGGCAGCGTTGCCGCTGGTGCTTATGCAGCGGGCTCGGCATTGGTCGAGGCAGGTGTGATTTCTGGTCAAGCTATGACCTATGAAGCCGTGTTTGCCAAGTTGCATTTTTTATTGGGTCTTGGATGGAACGCAGAACAAATCAAAGTAGCGTTTGCTGCCTAAAGAAGGCTTGTTGTCTATCTTGCCAATAATCAAGGGTATTCAGTGATATAGATTGAATGAAGTTGCTTGATAACAAGCGCTCTTTTAGGCAGAGGGCTACAAGGGAGGAGTAAGGCGAAGTATGGCTATGTTATGTGCGTTGCTGGTGTTAATTTGGTCGACCGGATTTATTGTCGGTAAATTGATTGTTGGACTTATTGACCCAAATATCTACCTAGGTCTTCGTTTTCTGCTTGCTGCAATATTGTTTTTTATACTGGCCGTTGTTTTAGGTCGGCCCTATCCTAAATGGCAAGCTTGGCCTAAGCAGATTTTGGCAGGCGTGCTCATGAATGGTTTGTACTTGGGCTTGGCTTATGTCGCCATAGCGAAAGGTTTACCGGCAGGTATGATGGCATTGATTGGAGCATTGCAGCCGGTACTGGTGACCTTATTAGCCTTCCTCATTGTCAAAGAAAAAACATCCATTATGGGCATGGTAGGCATGCTGATTGGCATCTTTGGTTTGCTATTAGTGATTTCGCCCGCAGTTGAGTTGGATTTAAGTCACGGTGGGGTGAGTTTGTTGACCCTGAGCTTAGCCGTTGGCGCTATTTTGGCATTGTCCCTAGGTGCGGTTCTACAAAAAATGTCTGTTGCGAGTGCTGACATAATAGTGTCAATGGGGATACAGAATCTGGCGGCCAGTGTGGTGGCGTTTGTTCTCGTCTTACTGCTTGGTGAAAGCCTATTCGTTCAACAATGGTCATCTTATCTCTTGTTGATTTGGGGGGCTGTAATCTTGTCGGGTGTAGGCGTCTTTTTGATGGTCTGGTTACTCAGAAAAGTGAAGGCGTCGCAGGTGGCCATTTTACTTTTATTAGCACCACCTTTGGCGGCAGTAGAAAGTTACTTTTTATTCTCAGAAACCATGACAGCACTGCAAATCATAGGCTTTGCTGTCACCATTGGGGGAGTCTACCTAAGCCGCGTAAAAGCTTAGCGCTTTTTGTTTTCCTGCATTCTCAATTTGGCTTCGAAGCGATCAAGCTGTGTGCCAAATTTCTCTAGTTGATCGACGAAAGCCTCTACTTCAATTTTGCTGGGCAGTAATTGACTATTGGATTGTAAATGTTGCACCACTTGTATGCGTGCTGTGGTGGCAAAATTTTTGCTCCATGACCATTGAGCACGTAATAAGCGCGCCAAAGCTGCTGCGGGCAGGTCGCCAATGTGATCGGCTAATAAGCCTTCCCAGTCCAGTTCAAAGTTTTCCATTACCTTGTGTAAGGTCATTAAGGTTTGAGCATTGCCTTGAATACGCAAGTCACCGTCAAAAAAACCATCGCCTTCGAGCAGTTTGCGATACGCCGAACTGGGCCCTTGTACCAAGGTATCCAGTTTGGGGTCTAACTCTATTTCGTCTAAAGAGTCTGGTTTGTATAGCATGACGCCTTGTTCAAGGATGTGTACTTGCAGAATCAAAGAAAAGTCTTCCACACAGAGAAATACTTGTTGGCCAGCCAGTTTGCTTAATCTTTGTTGCGAAGGCACATCTTGTTGTAGCGCAAGATTGATACCATGTTCGATAGCGCTGATGGCGGTTAAGCTAAGTGAGCTCATGACAAGTTTCCCGATATTAGCGGTAATTTAGTATTACAGCTGGTGGATTTGAATGACGGAAGTGTCCCGCGTCTTGCCTTCTTTTTCAAGGCGATCTAAATAAATTTGCCAGAGCTCAGCGTGATTAGAGCCCAATTTATGTAAGTATTCCCAGGTGAAAAGTCCGGAATCATGGCCATCATCAAAACTGATTTTCAAGGCGTAGTTACCTGCGCCTTCAATGTTTTGAATGGCAACGTCTTTCTTTCCGTATTGTAATATAGGCATTTGTAAACCATGACCACGTACTTCAGCCGAAGGGGAGTGTACCCTCAAATACTCTGCACTTAAGCGATAGCTTTGGCCATCTGAGAAGGCCAATTCCAGCTCTCGTGACTGTTTGTGATAATGAATTTTGGTTGGTGTGGGCATGAGTTTACTCTTAATCATAAGGCGAACCACTAAAGCGTGGTTCGCACCAATCAAGCTCTAAGCCTACAAAATGTATTGGCTTAGGTCTTCGTCTTTTGCAACTTCACCTAACTGTTCATCAACGTAGGCTGCAGTGATGTCAACTTGCTGACCTTCTGGCATATCGCAAGCGGAATAGGATATTTCTTCTAATAGACGTTCAAGCACAGTATGTAAGCGACGCGCGCCAATGTTTTCAACCGTTTCGTTGACCTGACAAGCAATTTCGGCAATACGGGTAATGCCTTCGTCAGTAAAGTTTAGATCAATATTTTCGGTTTTTGCTAGGGCAACGTATTGCTTAGTGAGAGACGCGTTAGGCTCTACCAAGATGCGTTTGAAATCCTCTACCGTCAAAGCATCCAGCTCAACACGAATGGGTAGACGACCTTGCAATTCTGGAATCAGATCTGATGGTTTGGTTAAGTGGAAAGCACCAGAAGCGATAAATAGAATATGGTCAGTTTTGATCATGCCGTATTTGGTATTGACGGTGCAGCCTTCTACCAAAGGTAGCAAATCACGTTGTACTCCTTCGCGAGATACTTCACCGCTGGTACGTTCTGAACTTTTTGCTACTTTATCGATTTCATCTAAGAAGACGATACCATTCTGCTCAACCGCTTCCACCGCACGAGCTTTAAGTTCATCTTCGTTAACCAGTTTGACTGCTTCCTCATCACGCACTTGACGTAAGGCATCTTTGACTTTGAGTTTGCGTTTTTTGGTTTTGTTGGAACCAAAGCTTGAGAACATGTTTTGCAGCTGGCTGGTCATTTCTTCCATGCCTGGTGGCGTCATGATTTCCACACCAACAGGTGCTTCGGCGACATCGATATCAATTTCTTTATCGTCTAATTGGCCTTCACGCAATTTCTTACGAAAAATTTGACGAGTATTACTTTCGTTATTGAGTTCAGGGTCACCGCCTCGAGCAGGTGGAAGTAGCGCATCTAAAATACGATCTTCTGCCGCGTCTTCTGCTTTGTGGCGTAATTTCTCAGTTTCTTGTTCACGCAGCATCTTGATGGCCATTTCCACTAAATCACGAATAATGGACTCCACATCACGACCCACATAGCCTACTTCGGTGAACTTGGTGGCTTCGATTTTAATGAAAGGCGCATTGGATAGTTTTGCCAAACGACGCGCAATTTCTGTTTTGCCGACTCCGGTAGGACCTATCATAAGGATATTTTTGGGCGTCACTTCGGCACGCATGTCTTCTGATAATTGCATACGACGCCAGCGGTTGCGTAAGGCGATGGCAACGGCTCGCTTGGCTTTTTGTTGTCCGATAATGTGATTGTCTAAGGCGTTAACCGTCTCTCTTGGGGTCATGCTGCTCATGAATTTATCTCTTTAAAAAGGTGTTCAGTGGCGGTTGAGTTAAACGGATTTGTCTTCCAACTTGGCTTCAACAGCGATTTCTTCAATAGTGAGATTGTGGTTGGTGAATACGCAGATGTCTGCTGCGATGTTCAAACTTTTTTCCACAATCTCTTTGGCTGATAAGTCTGTGTTGTCAATCAAAGCACGTGCCGCGGCTTCAGCGTAATTACCTCCAGAGCCAATGGCTAATGCCCCGTGTTGTGGTTCGACCACATCACCGGTACCTGTGATAATTAGAGTGCTTTCTTGATTTGCCACAATCAGCATGGCTTCTAATTTGCGCAGGGCGCGATCTGAACGCCAATCTTTGGCAAGATCAACGGCAGCGCGAACCAGATGGCCTTGGTGTTTTTCCAGTTGCCCTTCAAAGCGTTCGAATAAGGTGAAGGCATCAGCGGTGCCACCGGCAAAGCCTGCAATGACTTCACCATGGTATAGACGGCGAACCTTGCGGGCATTGCCTTTCATTACTGTATTACCAAGTGATACTTGTCCATCGCCACCTACGACGACTTGATTGCCTTTGCGTACAGTTAGAATCGTTGTCATGCTTTACTCCAATTTCGATTCTATCAAAATGGGGACGGACAATAGGATTTCAAGCACAGCAGAGAGATTACCTAGATGGGTTCAGAATCCGCCCTTAATCTTCTTTCTTTACCGTATAAGAAAAGGAAGTGATGTCCATTGATACCAACTTGTCCTCGGCACGATTCATTTTTGATCGGGACACATAGGGCCCAAGGATGACTCGGAACCAAGGGCGACCATCTTTGTCTGTGGTTTGGCGAATATTGGTCTCTACTAATCCAGATAAGATCAATTTTGCACGTAAACGATCTGCGTCGTCTGAATTGCGGAAAGACGCAGCTTGCAGCATGTAATAGAAATCTTGTTCACCACGCGGTGTAGATTGGTAAGCATCAACGTGGCTGGTATCGACTTCGCTGTCCTGCAAAATTTGATAGAACTCAAAGTTATCTTTTTTCGTTGTCGTAGTTGTTTTTTCTTTGGTCTTGGCCTTTTCAACCTGCTTAGGCTTAGCTTTTTCCACAACTTTGGCTTTTGTTGGTGCCGTAGGTTTTGGTGTTTGCTTGGCTTTAGCAGCTTCAGTATTGACTTGGCTAAGTTGTATTAAAGCGTAAATAAAGGCCACTAAGACAGCTGGGATGAGTAACCATAACAACCAAGGTGTTTTTCGTTTTGCAGGCGGTGGTGTACGACGAGTCGCGCCTTTTTTGGGACGGCTACCTTTGCTGGCGATGTAAAATGGCTTAAACATATCGGGTATTTGGGTACTCAAATCATTAGGTGCACATTATGCGTTGTCGACTAGTAAGTTTCCAGTGGATCAACGTCGATTGCGAAACGCATTTTATGCTGTTTTGTCGCCTGTTCCAACCAGTGAGTAATGACTTGTGTTGCTTGGTGTAGAGGTGCACGCTGAGCGGACTTTAAGGATATCAAAGCGCGATGCTGCCCAGCCTTGCGTACAATGATAGCAGCATAAGGTCCAACCCAATAAACATCCTTGGGTAAAATGGGGGCTAAATCGATTTTCATGGCATGAAAAAACTGCATGGCTTCTTGCTCATTTGCCGACTCTGCTCGCACTATGACTTGATGATAAAAGGGCGGTAAAGACAAAGATTTCCGCTCGGCTAATCCTTCAATGGCGAATTGTTCGTAGCCAGAATGACATAAACATTCGATGGCGGCATGGTCTGGATGATAAGTTTGTAACAGTACATGGCCGGGCTTTTTCGCCCGCCCGGCACGTCCGGCCACTTGGGTGATAAGTTGAGCCGTGCGCTCCATCCCACGAAAATCCGACGAAAATAATCCCGCATCGGCGTCCATAATAATCACCAAGGTGACATTGGGGAAATGGTGGCCTTTGGCCAGCATTTGAGTGCCAATTAAGATGGCTTGATCATGTTCATGGATTTTTTGCGTTAGTTTAGTCATCGCCGTCTTGCCTTGCGTACTGTCGCGATCAATGCGTAACACGGGGGTGTCTTTAAACAAGCTGCTTAACTGGGTCTCTAGCTGCTCGGTGCCTTCGCCAACGGTGAACAGCTCATCGCTATGGCAATCGGGACATTGATGTATCAAGGCTTTTTGTGCGTCACAATGATGGCAGTGCAACTTATTGGCACCTTTGTGTACCGTCAGATTGACATCACAATGATCGCAAGTAGCAATCCAACCACATTGATGACACATGAGAGTAGGTGCGTAACCACGACGATTGAGAAATATCAGCACCTGTTCTTTTCTGGCCAAAGTTTGCTTGATATTTACCAAAGCGGTTTCACTAAAACCGTGGACTAATTGTTGTCCACGTAGATCGACTCGTTCCATAATGGGTGGTTTCGCATCACCGGCTCTATGGCGCAGTTTGAGCCAAGAAAAACGTTGTTGCAAAGCGTTAGCAAGACTTTCGTATGAAGGTGTTGCGGAAGCCAATAACACAGGAATGTTTCTGGACTGAGCGCGTTTTATCGCTAAATCCCGAGCGTGATAACGGAATTTTTCGTGTTGCTTATAGGATGCATCATGTTCTTCGTCAATGACGATTAAACTCAAATGGGGGGCTGGGACAAATACTGCTGAACGTGTGCCAATGATGATTTTAGCGTGGCCATTGGCAGCCAATAACCAAGCGTCTAAGCGCTCTCTGTCGTTCATGTTGGAATGCATTAATACAATGTCAGTATTAAAACGCACTTCAAAACGCTTTAAGGTTTGTGGTGTAAGACCAATTTCAGGCACCATCACCAGCACTTGTTGACCCTTATTGACGTACTCTTCTATTAAACGCAAAAAGACTTCTGTTTTACCGCTACCTGTTACGCCATCCAGCAAAGCAACATGAAATTGATGGCTGTGTTGTTGTAGCCTTTCAATGGCTTGGCTTTGTTCAGGATTGAGAGTAGGAGGTACTTGTGTTTGATGAGTGTGTTTTTCTCCTGCTTTGTTAAAGGCGCGGGGTTCTCTTCTCACTAGACCTTTTTCTTCTAGTGTTTTGCCTGCCGCATGAGCCAAATCCAATACCGCGGTTGCTTGTTGACTTAAACCATTTGGATGTTGTTGTACTGCTTTGAGAAAGTCTTGTTGCCGTGGAGCGCGATTAAGTTGGGTAAGGTCATAGGTACGTCCTAAATCGGTAGTGAACCACCAATTTTCAGTGCGAAATTCCGCATTCTCTCCTTTGCGCAGTAATACGGGTAAAGCGTGAAAAAGCACATCGCCAATGGGGTGGTGATAGTAGCGAGCGGCCCACAAACACAGTGACATAAGTTCATCTGTCAGAACGGGTGCTTTGTCATGTAATGAAGTAAGCGGCTTAACCTCATCAGGGTTCCATTCGGTCTGCTGGCTTAATGCTACTATGACACCGATACGGCTGCTTTTACCAAAGGGCACTTTGACGCGCATTCCAGGTTTTAAGTCGTGACGCAGGGCGATGGCTTTGGGAACTTTATAATCGAACAGAGTGCGCAATGGCACAGGCAGAGCCACTTTAATGTAGGGAGACTGGGTTAGTAGTTGCTCTTGCATCTGCTCTGTTAAGCCTTGTTTAGTAAGGAAAAAAATTCGCTAATTACACGTCTGTTAAGTTTACGCTAGATCAAGGGCGATACGCGAGTGAGAAATTTATCGCAAAAGCGCCATAAAGGACTTGATGAATTGCCAATTGATCCCTAGAATACGCGGTTCTTGGTACCACTGTACAATGTCTGTACAACGAATCGTGCGGTGCTTGACGAGGCGAAAGCCCATATTTGTCGATCAAGTGGCGGCACACCAAACTTTAAGGTAAAAACGATGAAAAAAGAGATCCACCCAAATTACTCTGCGATTACTGCAACTTGCACTTGTGGTAACACTTTGAGCCTAAACTCTACCATCGGCAAAGACATGCACATTGATGTATGCAGTAACTGCCACCCATTCTACACAGGTCAGCAAAAAATGCTTGATACTGGTGGTCGTGTTGATCGCTTCAACAAGCGTTTCGGAGCACGTCGTACTGCTAAGTAATTGGTGGAATGATCATGAGATTACAAAAAAAGCGCCCAGTTTTCTTGGCGCTTTTTTTATGCCTGTCATTTGGCGCTCAAGCCGAAGACGAGTGTCGTGCGCAAGGTCCATTGGAGAGCGCTAAAATAAAACGCGTAGTAGATGGTGACACTGTCCACTTTGTAGATGGTCGTAAAGTTCGTTTGGTGGGTATAAATACCCCAGAGCTAGATCATAAAACAGCACAGCATGAACCCTATGCGGAAGCAGCGAGAGACTATTTGAGTAGCTTGCTTGATGGTGATGTTTACTTTCAAGCGGCTCAGGATAGCGAAGATAGATACGGTCGTAAGCTGTATTACCTATTCGATAAAGATCGTATTTCGATAACAAGTCAGTTATTATCTGCAGGGCTTGGTTATCGTATTGCGGTGCCACCCAATTTGTCTTATCAGACCTGCTTTGAACAAGCAGAAACATTGGCCCGCAGCGCGCATAAAAGGTTATGGCAAAACACATTGCAATGGCAGCCAAAAGCTGGTTTTGCAATTGCGAGAGTCAATATCTCTTCTGTTACCCGCAACCGAGGAGGCTGGTGGCTAGAAACTCAATATGATCTGGTTATCAACTTACCACCCTATGTTGCAGATTACTGGCCAGCGCAAAAAGTCTTTGCTTTGCAGGGAAAAGTGCTTGAAGTTAGAGGGTGGCAACATAATAGAAAAAACCGTAACGCTGCTTTTAAAGCTTGGGTTTTGTCGGTGAGACATCCCAAGGATTTGCGTGAAGTCAAGGAGACTTTCGCGAACTGATTGATAGAATATTCCGATGGCTTTGTGCTTTAAACAATTTGGTAGATAGATTATTCTGACGACCCAAAATGATAAGGTGTCACTTTTTGATGTCATGTATCTGATGTAATGATGTCAAAAACAAGGCCCAGAAAAGCAATTAATTAAATAACACCTAACAGACGGAAACATAATAATGGCAGAAGATATGAAGCAAGCCGCATTGGATTACCATGCCAATCCAGTCCCAGGTAAATTGAGTATTACCATTTCAAAACCAACAGCAACGTCTCGTGACCTTTCTTTGGCTTACAGTCCTGGTGTCGCTGAGCCTTGTCGTGAGATCGCAAAAGATCCTGAAAATGCTTTCCGTTATACAGGTAAAGGTAACTTGGTTGCGGTTATTTCTGATGGTTCCGCTATTCTTGGTCTCGGTAACCTTGGTCCATTGGCGAGTAAGCCAGTAATGGAAGGTAAAGGTCTTCTTTTCAAACGTTTTGCCGGCATTAACTCAGTTGATGTAGAAGTGGAATCTGAGAGCCCACAAGCTTTTATCGACACAGTCGCGCGTATAGCGAATACTTACGGTGGTATCAACCTAGAAGACATCAAAGCACCAGAATGTTTTGAAATTGAACGTCAATTGATTGAACGTTGTTCTATTCCGGTATTCCACGATGATCAACACGGAACGGCAATTGTAACGGCTGCGGGTTTGATAAATGCCCTTGAACTACAAGGCAAAGCATTAGCGGATGCTAAGATTGTTTGTTTGGGTGCGGGTGCCGCAGCAACAGCTTGTATGAAATTGATCATTGCATGTGGTGCACAGCGCGACAATATCTTTGTGCTTGATCGTAAAGGTGTAATCCACTCTGGTCGTGACGATCTAAACCAATTCAAAGCCATGTTCGCTATCGATACGGATAAGCGTACTTTGGATGACGCGATCGATGGTGCAGACGTTTTCATCGGTGTCTCTGGCCCAGATTTATTGTCAGCAGAGCAATTGAGCAAAATGGCTGCTAAGCCTGTGGTCTTTGCTTGTTCTAACCCTGATCCAGAAATCAGTCCAGAATTGGCCCATCAAACTCGTTCAGATTTGATCATGGCAACAGGTCGTTCAGACTATCCAAATCAGGTAAATAACGTATTAGGCTTCCCATTTATTTTCCGTGGTGCGCTTGATGTTCGAGCGACTCAGATCAATGAAGAGATGAAAGTTGCTGCTGTTCACGCTTTGAAAGATTTGGCAAAAGAAGAAGCACCTGCTGATGTAGTTGAAGCATACGGTGGTGCAGCATTGAGTTTTGGTAAAGACTACATCTTGCCTAAGCCAATGGATGCTCGCTTGTTGAATGTTGTGTCGGCAGCGGTGGCGAAAGCAGCCGTAGATTCTGGTGTAGCTCAGCTTCCTTACCCAGATTTTTACCCACTAGAGAATCTAGATCACTTCGGTGCTTAAGGGCTCTAAGTAATGAGGAACAAGCGTTTCTCATTATTGGAAAAAGGCGATACTCAGTAGAGTGTCGCCTTTTTTATGGCGTGTGAAAAGCAATAAACAGCTCGATATTAGTAATATTGTTGGGAGAAAAAGCATGAGATTGGCAATTTTCTGCGGTTCTTCATTAGGAAACAATGAAGGATTTCGAGAAAGTACCGAGTTGCTTGGTCAATACTTGGCAGAGCAGGGCGTGGATATAGTATACGGTGGCGGTAATGTTGGCCTCATGGGGTGCATTGCTAATTCTGTTCTTGCGGCTGGTGGACAGGTTATTGGTGTGATACCAGATCACCTTAAACAGAAAGAAATTGCCCATTTGGGGTTGAGTGAGTTGCATGTGGTTGCTGACATGCATGAACGTAAAGCCAAGATGATGGCTCTGGCCGATGGTTTTGTGGCCTTGCCGGGTGGCGTCGGCACCTTGGAAGAAATGTTTGAGGTTTGGACTTGGGGGCAACTTGGCCTGCACAACAAACCTTGCGCTTTTTATAATGTAAAAGCTTTTTATGACCCCTTGTTTAGCATGGTGGCAAGTATGCAAGAAGCAGGATTTGTGAAGTCCGTTTATCTTGATATGTTGATTAGAGAGTCCACTCCAGAAGCATTGCTTAAGGCGATCAAGGCTTATCAAGCACCTGCTTCAAAATGGTCATAATAAGATAAGGTCTGAAAACAAAAAAGATCCTCGGGAGCGGATCTTTTTTGTTTCACCTCAATTAGAAGTTGTTAGAAAAGGTTATCGAGAGCGTTGTTTTCTTGCTTTTCTTCTTGTACTTCATTATTTATTCCATTTTCTAAAACCGGTAGGTTAGTATCTCGCTTAGGTGGTACATGCTCTTTGCGGAAAATTTCGAAAATTGCGTCTTTTTGACCCGGTAAAGCTCGCTCACCCGTTTTGGGGTCGATGCGAACCGTTACCAAACTAGACGGCTTCGCAACGTAACTCGGTGGTGTGTCTTGCAGGGCATAACGCATGTATTCAATCCAAGCAGGCAAGGAAACTGAGCCCCCCCATTCTGATCGTCCGCCATCATATCGACCCAAGGGTGTAGAGTTATCAAAACCACTCCAAACCGACGTTACTATGTCACCGTTAAAGCCCGAGAACCAAGCGTCGCGACCTTCATTAGTGGTACCGGTTTTGCCTGCGATATCATCTCGTTTTAGCACCAAGGCACGACGACCGGTACCGTATTTGATGACATCACGCATCATGTCGTAAATAATATAATTTATTTCCGAATCAATAACTTGAGGAGCTACTGGTAAGCTTTTGATGCCATCAGGACTGTTGAATAATCCCATTTGCGCTTCGTCATCAGAGCTCTTCTCTAGCAAGGTACAGGTTTCGCAGACGGTCACAGGGCTGGCCTGGAAAAGTACCTGATTGTCCCTGTCTACTACACGGTCAATAAGATAGGGCTGCACTTGATAACCACCATTTGAGAATACCGCATAGCCTGTAGCTATCTGCAATGGTGACAAGTTAGCACTGCCTAATGATAAGGACAGGTTGTGAGGTAATTCCGCTGGATCAAAGCCAAAGCGCTTTAAGAAGGTCAATGTGGGGCGAATACCAAGCTCGTCTAATAGGCGTACCGAAACAATATTCTGTGAACGGTATAGAGCTTGACGGAGACGGGTTGGTCCATAGAATTTTCCTCCGTCATTAGTGGGACGCCAAGCCGTCGCTAGGTTAGCATCGTTAAATACCACTGGGGCATCGTTGATTGTGCTGGCTGCTGTGTAGCCGTGTGCCAAGGCACTGGTGTAAATAAAAGGTTTAAAGTTTGAGCCAGGTTGACGCTTGGATTGAGTGATGCGATTGAACTTATTTTCATAGAAGTTAAAACCGCCCACTAATGCTTGAATGGCGCCATCTTTGCTATTTAAAGATATCAATGCACTTTGCACATCTGGTTTCTGAGCCAACAACCAACCATGAGTTTCGTCTGGACGTAAGCGAATAACATCACCAGGTACCAAAACATCAGCCATGATTTCAGGTGCAGGGCCTTGGCTGTTTTCATCAATATAGGGTTTTGCCCACTGAACAGCTGGCCATTCTAAAGTAGCACGCTCGCCGTTTACTAAACGCACGTCAGCGCTTTTCTCTTCGGTACTGATGACTAAAGCCGCTTGCCAGTCTTTAAAACGACTGACTTCTTCAAGTGCCGCTTGCTGCTCTTCTAATGGTGCATCGATAAGGTCTATACGTGTTTCAATGGAGCCACGGTAGCCGTGGCGCATATCGTAATTGATGACGCCGTTGAAAACAGCTTCATTGGCGGCTTTTTGGCGACCCGAATCGATAGTGGTGTAAACGGTCAAACCATTGTTATAGAGCTCATCACCAAAGGAACCGTATAATTCAGAACGAACCATTTCGGCAATATAGCCCGCTTCAATATCTGGAGTAACGCCATGATTTTTTGCTGTGATAGGGGATTCAACTGCGATTTGATACGAGTTTTTGTCTATCATACCAAGTGACAGCATGCGCTGTAGGATCCAGTTACGACGAATTAGGGCTCGTGATGGGTTAACAATAGGATTAAAGCGTGAAGGGGCTTTTGGTAAGCCAGCAATCATGGCTATTTGAGCTAGGTTAAGTTCATTTAAACTTTTGCCATAATAGACTTGAGCTGCGGCCTCAAAACCATAAGCACGTTTTCCCAGATAGATTTTATTGACGTAGAGTTCGAGAATCTCATGCTTGGTTAATTCACGCTCCATCTTTAGGGCGATGAAGATTTCTGTGAATTTACGTGTAAAGGTTTGTTCAAAGGATAAGAAATAGTTTCGCGCGACCTGCATGGTGATGGTACTACCACCACCTTGTTTTTGCCCTGTCGTAACCAATTGTAAGACAGCACGACCTAGGCCAAGAATATCGACGCCTGGGTGATGATAGAAGTTTGTGTCTTCAGCAGCGAGAATTGCGTGTTCTAAATTGTCAGGAATCTCTGAGTAACTAATTGGAGTACGACGTTGTTCTCCAAATTCTCCGATTAATTGGTTGTCTGCTGTGTAAATACGTAATGGGATACGTAACTCAATATCTTTTAGTTCTTCTACTGTTGGGATGCGATCTTTTACATTGTAATAAATCCCATAGGTGATAGCGGCGGCACAAATTGCTCCAAATACACCAAGAAATAATAGAGTTTTAAATACCTTAGCCATAAATAACCAAATGCTACTGGGTGAAAAAGAATCATTATACCTAAAAACAACTCAGAATAGACGCTTAACTTTGCAGCAAAACGTGTTATCTTGAGAAAAAAGTTCGTTATGGATATTGAGCTTCGACACCTATCTTGCAAATTAATTCAAGGATGAGTCATGACGTTTGCCTTGCTTTACACAGTTGCGGTCCTTTCTAAGCAAACTTGTCGATTTTTTGCGTCAGTAGATCAAGTTGAAATAGAGTCAAGATTGCAGCACAAGGATGATTCAACTGGTACTTTAGATTCCTTATCGGAAGTCTTGTCATCACTGGACTGCTCCCAAATACCTTCCCCAAAGCGCATATTGGTATTGGTGCCTGATGCTTGGTTAAAAGTGACTCAGCCTATTCTCGAACATCCAGTATCAGAACGACTTTTGCCTTTAGCGGCGTTAAGTTACGCTGTTGAAGTGACGTTTGCGATCCCAGAAGAAACACATTATGCCTTTTATCAGGAACCTTTAAATTCCAAGCAAACCAGATTAACCATCTATTCTTGCTCGCAAGACTGGCTGAAACAGCTAATGGCGCCTTTTGAGGAGCAAGGACAAAGCTGTATTCTGATGTCTTTTACACAGTACCAACAACTGAAAAACAAGTCATGGAATGCATGTTTGAGACAAAAATTGTCAAGCTTCCAACCTAACTTTCAAAGACAGCAAAGGGCGCGTCTGTATTTGAGTTGGGGGTTGAGTATCAGTTTGTTATTGCAGTGTTTGGCAGGGGGATATTATTACTATGTATATGATGCCGCTCAAACCACACGATTAGCATACGATCAAATTCTTGATGTGCAGTCCACCTGGTTACAAGATCAACAGGCTGGTGTTTTCCCTTTATCTGCTTTAAATCTGATTCAAGGACTGCCCAAACAGGTCCGTATTGAACAATTTTATGCCTATCAGCAGCAAGCCAATATCCAGCTTAAACTGCCTAAGAGCATGGTGAAGCTATTGCTTGATAATTGGCAGAAACGCTACCCAAAATGGGGGTGGACTTTTGTTCAAGAAGTTATATCACAAGCGCCTGGTCAGGAATTAGTTAATGCTCACATTCAAATTATCTCAAATGAAGACTAGTCTCTCCCAACTTCTGAGTGGACGTTTCATCCTATTATTAATTTTGCTTCAGGTAGCGATTTGGTATCTGCTTATCTTAGATGTCCATGAGGATTGGCAGCAATCTCAACGTAAATTAACTCGCATATGGAAAAGTTGGCAGAATATTCAGCAACAAGATGCTTTATTACAAACCATGCAAAATGAGCAATGGCCATGGTTATCAATGACATCAATTAACAGTCGTAATCAACTTATAACGGGTTGGCGAATTGAAGGTGTTGCCAGCTTGACTGAATGGCAACCGGTATTGGAAAGCTTACAGGAAAGGTTTGCTCTGTCTGTTATTGGTATTAAATGGCAGCGTCGGCAAGACGCCCAATGGGTTGGGGTGGTGGATGTGGATATTGAACCACCTGCCCCTAATCGCGAATGGCAAAACTGGTTGCCTAGTCGTTTTCAGAAGTCAGTATTTCATGAGGAAGATTGGCATTTGTCTTCTACCATGAAGGTTCAGGATCGTTGTTCTGCATTGGTGCAATACCGTCAACGTCACTATTGGTTGACAGAAGGCAGTTGGATTCCCGATGCCAGCGTGAGTGTGAGTAAGGTGGCAGTCGATTATGTGATTTTGGTTGCTAAGGATGGCAAACAGTATCGGCTTGAAAGACAAACAAGGAGGTCATTGGATGACGATTATCAGCAGCAGGAGGTGGCTCACTAGCATCACTCTGGTTTTCAGCTCATGGTGTAAGGGGTTGGATCTTTATATAGAGGGTAAACCATTACAGGAAGTTGTGCCTTGGATTGCCGCTCAGTTAGAGGAAAGTGTGGTCATTAGTCCAGATTTAGATCAGAGACTGACTCTGTCGATCAATGATGCGACATGGCATTCGGTGTTAAAGGCCATAGCACAACAGCCAGGAATTGAACTTTATTGGCAGGATGGTGTGGCTGTCTTAGTGCCAAAAGATGAGACTAAAACAGGGGTAAAAGCGTCCAACTGTGAGCACATGTTTTGGCCAATAACGCATGCTAAAGCTGACATAGTTGGTAAACATTTACAAACCTTATACCCAGAAATTTCTTTGGTGGTTGATGGCAGAACCAATTCTATTTTAGGACTGTTTTGTGAACCGCCCGAGGGGCTTGAAGAAGTTTTGGCTTGGTTGGATGCGCCTCTTCAACAGGTTGAAATTAGTGCTCAAATTGCACAAGTGAGCCGCTCTGCACAATCGCAATTTGGCGTCAATTGGCAAAGTACTTTATTGTCTGGTGTTAGATCATCTATTGGTGGTGCAATTGATTTGGCTGCGTTGTCTCCAACCAGCGCGTTTACCTTTACTGCTTCAGATAACAATAGCTTGTTGTCTCTCACTTTGGATATGTTGGAAAGCCAAGGTATGGCAAATGTGGTGTCCAAACCAAAGATTGTTACCGCTGTTGGGCAGGCGGCGCGGATTGAGTCTGGAACAGAAATTCCCTATCAAACGGTAGAAGACGATAATGTCAGTGTATCATTTCGTCAGGCGGCCTTGGTACTGGAAGTAATCCCCCATATTAAACCGCAGGATCATATTTTACTCGAGTTGAATATTCATCAGGATTCGGTCGGAGATTTGGTCAATGGCGTGCCGAGTTTGGAGACCAATCGTTTACATACTCAGGTGATGGTAAAAAACCAACAAACCTTAGTATTAGGGGGTGTTTTTCGAGAAGAAAGCTTTACTTCGGAGAATCAAGTACCACTGCTAAGTGACATTCCTTGGTTGGGAGAATTCTTTAAAAGCCGTTCAAAACAACAAGAAAAGGTTGAATTACTTGTATTTATTACGCCAAAGCTGCTACAAATGACGTTAAACTAAGACTCAGTCTTATTCGGCTTAAACTCTGTGTAACAAAATACAATGATAAATGCCCCCAATATTATTCTAGTAGGCCCAATGGGCGCAGGAAAAACCACCATAGGCCGTTTGATTTCGCAATCGATGGGCAAAGAGTTTTATGATTTGGATAAGGTCATAGAAGACAATACAGGCGCGGATATTCCATGGATATTTGAACGTGAAGGGGAAGAGGGTTTTCGTAAACGTGAAACTCAAGCTCTGGCGAACATAGTTCAGTCTGAAAAAAACAACACAGTATTAGCCACCGGCGGTGGTATTGTGATGCGTGAAGAGAATCGCGATATTTTGAAACAAGACGCATTGGTGATTTATCTTTATGCGTCTGTTGCTCAGCAATTGTATCGTACGTCAAAAAGCTCACATCGCCCTTTGTTACAAACAGGTGATCCTAAGGCCACTTTAAAAAAACTGTTTGCTATTCGGGATCCTTTGTATCGTGATGTCGCGACTTTAATTATAGAGACGGATGCCCGTCATCCTAAAGCAGTGGCCAACAAAGTGATAGACGCGTTAAGGCGTTATTTAAATTCGGAGGAAAACTAAATCGAATGCGTACTTTATCTGTCGATTTAGGTGATCGTAGTTACCCTATTTATATTGGTAGTGGCGTTCGTCAGCAGAAAGCATTATTTACTAAAGCCATTCATGGCAATCAAGTCATGATTGTGACCAATGAAACAGTGGCAGACATTTATCTTGCATCTTTAGTTGCCTTGTTGACCGAAGATTATCAGGTGGATACCTGTGTGTTGCCAGATGGAGAAGTTTATAAAACCCTGGATACTTATGCCACTATTATGACCTCTTTGCTGCAGGCGAAGCATAATCGCACTACAACCATTATTGCTTTGGGTGGAGGTGTGGTAGGCGACATGGCTGGTTTTGCTGCTGCTACCTATCAGCGTGGTGTGCCTTTTATTCAAGTGCCAACTACCTTATTGTCGCAAGTAGATTCTTCCGTGGGCGGCAAAACGGGGGTAAATCATCCATTAGGTAAGAACATGATAGGGGCTTTCTATCAACCGCAAGCTGTGATCATTGACACAGATACCTTAAGCAGCTTACCTCCGCGAGAATTGTCTGCAGGTATGGCGGAAGTGATTAAGTATGGCTTGATATGTGATGCGGATTTCTTCTCTTGGCTAGAGGAAGAAATGCAAGATCTGATGCTCTTGGATACAGATAAGATTACCGAAGCCATTTATCGCTCTTGTTTAGCCAAGGCCAATGTGGTGGCGCAAGATGAGAAAGAAGGTGGCATACGCGCTATTTTGAATTTAGGTCATACCTTTGGGCACGCTATTGAAGCGGAGCTAGGCTATGGTAAATGGTTGCATGGTGAAGCGGTAGCGGCAGGTTGTATGCTGGCAGTGGACTTATCATGGCGTATGGGCAATCTAAGTGAGCAGGACGTGAGTCGTTCTGTGGCATTATTTGAAGCCGCTAAGTTACCCGTTATGCCTCCATTGGAGATGTCTTTGGAAAGCTTTGTTGAGCGCATGGCGTTAGATAAAAAAGTATTGGATGGCAGTTTGCGACTGGTGTTGTTATCAGCATTAGGGGCGGCCATCGTTACATCAGATTTTCCTGTAGCGGATTTTGAGGCCTGTATTTTAGATGCCTTGGAAGCCAGTAAACAGGCAAGTTAGGTATAAATTATTGCTGATAGTGTAAAAGGACGGATATGTCTCAGTCTCAGCCAGAATTTCAATTTGATCTAGATGAAGCTTTAAACCAGCCCAATAAGGGTTCGTTAAGGGATCCTTTTGGCGCCAAAGATGCATCCGTTTATTTTGCTTCCGAAGAAGGTAATCAGCAATTAGCTTTATTGGAGCACTTGAGTCGCTACAGTAACTTGATGTCTGTCGTGCAAGGCCCTGAAGGAAGTGGAAAAAGTCGTTTTTTGATGGAGTTTGCTCGTCATCAGGATGAGATGACAGTAATTAGTCATGTAAAAGCCAGTATGTTGATGACAGCGGGTCAGCTTCTTCAGGCAATTTATACTGGTTTTTCCGGGCATTTTAACCAGCCGCCCAATGAAGCCACGTTTGGGCCTTTATTAAAATTCTCCCATGATTTGGATGAGAAAGGACAAGCGGCTTTAGTCTTGATTGATAATGCGCAAGAGCTCAATACGGATGCGGTCAGTATGTTATTGGATATGATGTCTCTTGCGACAGAAAACCAGTCAGTACCTCATGTTGTGTTATTTAGTGAGCATTCACTGGCACGTAATCTGGATACATATCAAAAATCTCGTTATGAGCAACTTAGCCATTCTTTTACCCTAGCGCCTTATTCATTAGAGCAAACCCGTGCTTATATGTTGCATCGTGTTCGTGCTGTTGGTGGTGGTATCAACCTTCCTTTTAATGACAAACAGATTAAGCGAATACACCAAGAATCAGGTGGATATCCTGGGCGCATCAATGAAATAGCCCAACGTATGATGGGCAATGGTAAAGCGGCAAAATCCTCTTCGAGTTTTAGTTTGGGGATGGGGTTTCCGTTGGCGCATATGGCGCTTTTGTCTATTGTAATGCTCGGCATTTTGGTGGCGGTTTTGTTTTCGGATAATAAAGATGAATCTACGACCAGCGTTGATCGGGTAGCCAATGTCATTCCTTTGAGTCCTAGACAAGGACAATCCTCTGAAGAAACCATTGCTCGTATCGATGCGATGCAGCGTAAAATTGGTCAGGAAGGGGATTTGGTGTTGCCACCAGTTCCTGAAGGCGCTTCTTTGCCTGCGATTAACTTGTCGCAACAGGGTTCGACTGAGACACCTTCGAGTATAACGCCAAATATTGAAACCGCCCCGATTCGCTCTGAAGCGCCTATGTTGGCAGAAGCTCCTCAGCAGCAAGAAGTGGTTGAGCCTGCCCCTGTTACAGAGCAAGCTAAAGAAGTGGAAGCGGATGATCGCTTTAATAAAACTCAATGGTGGCTTAGTCAAAATCCAAATCGATATACATTGCAATTACTGGGCACACATAATCAGCAAACGGTGAAAGACTTTATTCGTGACCAAGGTGGTATTGATACTTTTGGATATTTTCAAGCCGCTCACAATGAACGGCCTTGGTTTGTTGTTGTGTACGGTCTCTACCGCAATCGCAGTGAAGCAATTGCGGCTGCGGAGACCTTGCCATCAGATTTACGTGCCTTGAACCCTTGGGCGAGAAGTGCTCGTGGAATTCAGGAAGACATACGTAAAGCACAATAATTCGGTCATTAGGTTCTTCTTTCACTACAGAATAATTCATAGAAAAATGCTTTCGGATGCGTTTTTTTATGTCGGTTAGAGGCCAAAAAATCGTAATTTAGTAAAAATAACTGTATTTCTCTAAAAAACGTAAATGAACAGAGGATTTTTCTGTTTGCCAAAACTCCTGCCATAGATAATTCTCTAACACCGCAAAAATGGCTGCGAAATTCTGGCTAAAATCCCCTAAAGTAATAGAAAACAAGGTAAGTCAAGTTTGAGTCCATGGTCGCCTCAGGTTAGTATGACCATCCATTTTGATGGCGCATTGGGCAAAATACAGTCTTAACAAATGCTTTCTATAACATTAGTACAGCCAATATCGCCCTCCATCAAATAACGAATATCTTCTTATTTTTATATTTCAACCGTGGGAGTTGGTGTATGAATGCAGGCCTTTATCGCCCTGGCGAGTTCAAGGACAACTGTGGTTTCGGCTTAATTGCACATATGGAAGGCAGTACCAGTCATGAACTGCTGAAAACCGCCATTCAATCTTTAACATGTATGACACACCGTGGTGGTATTGCTGCTGACGGCAAAACTGGTGATGGCTGTGGCCTTTTGATTCAAAAACCTGATGCATTTTTACGCGCAGAAGCAGCTAGATTATTTGGTCACACTTTATCGGATCTTTACGGCATTGGAATGGTCTTTTTGGATCAAGATAAAGCAGCAGCGGATGAGCAACGCAGTCGCGTCACTAGGGAGTTAGAAGAGCAAGGTTTGCGTGTGGTGGGATGGCGCGAAGTGCCAACGGATCCTTCCTGTTTAGGTAGCATTGCGTTGGATTGTCTACCGCACATTGAGCAAGTTTTTGTCGATAGCAATCGTATGGACGCTCGAACTTTTGCTACGCGTTTGTTTGTGGCGCGTCGTCAAGCTGAGATTGCATTGTCTCAGTATGAAAACTTCTATATTTGTTCTTTGTCTGACAAGGTGTTGTCTTACAAAGGCTTAATGATGCCAGTGGATTTGCCTTCTTTCTATAAAGACCTTGGCAATGAGAAATTGGAAACTGCAATTTGTGTATTCCACCAACGTTTCTCGACCAACACCTTACCACGATGGCCTTTGGCACAACCTTTTCGCATGTTGGCGCACAATGGTGAGATCAATACTATTGAAGGTAATCGTAACTGGGCATTGGCGCGAGCCAGCAAGTTACGCTCGCCTTTGATTCCAGAACTGCAAGATCTTCAGCCTTTGGTTAACCTTACTGGCTCCGACTCGTCTTCAATGGACAACATGTTAGAGATCCTTGTTACAGGTGGCATGGATATCTTCCGCGCTGCCCGTTTGATCATTCCGCCAGCATGGCAAAATGTTGAAAACATGGATCCAGAATTGCGTGCTTTCTACGAATACAATTCGATGCACATGGAACCTTGGGACGGCCCAGCGGGTTTGGTAATGACAGATGGTCGTCATGCTATTTGTATGCTTGACCGTAACGGTCTGCGTCCGTCTCGTTGGGTCGTTACCAAAAATGGCTTTATCACTTTGGCGTCTGAAATCGGTACTTACGATTACAAACCTGAGGATGTGGTGGCGAAAGGTCGTGTTGGCCCAGGACAAATGTTAGTAGTGGATACCCAAACGGGAAGAGTTCTGCACACAGATGACATTGATAATCGTCTGAAAGCTTTGCATCCATACAAAAAATGGTTGAAGCAGGAAGCCATCCGCATTGAAACCATTTTGGTGGAATCGTCACAAGAATTTGTGCCTTTTACAAAAGACGAAATGTCCACTTACCAGAAAATGTTCCAAGTATCTTTTGAGGAGCGTGAGCAGATCTTTCGGCCACTGGCGGAAAGTGGACATGAAGCGGTTGGTTCTATGGGGGACGATACGCCAATGGCGGTAATGTCGAGTCAAACTCGTCCCGTCAGTGATTACTTTCGTCAGAAGTTTGCTCAGGTAACCAATCCACCAATAGACCCGCTACGTGAATCCATTGTGATGTCATTGGAGACCTGTATTGGTGTCGAGCGTAACCTGTTTGAGGAAACGCCTAAGCACGCTAACCGTATTATCTTGTCGTCACCGTTATTGTCGCCACGCAAGTTTAGCCGCTTGTTGGCAATGGACGACCATAGATTCCGTTTGGTGCGTTTGGATACCAATTACGATCCAGCTGAAGCGTCTCTTGAAGAGTCTATTAAAGCCCTACAATTAAAAGCTGAGCAAGAAGTGCGAGACGGTGCGGTCATTTTAGTATTAACCGATCGTGATTTAGCCAAAGGTCGTTTGCCAATTCCGGCGCCCATGGCGGTGGGGGCGGTGCATCATCATCTGACGAAAGTCGGTTTGCGCTGTGATTCCAACATCATTGCGGATACAGGTTTTGCTCGTGACCCACATCAATTCGCTGTGTTATTAGGTTTTGGTGCCACTGCTGTGTATCCATACCTGTCGTACCGCTTGATTAACGACATGATCGAAAAAGGCGAGGTGCTTGGTGATCCTATCGCGTGTCACGCTAAATACCGTAAAGGTATTAACAAAGGTCTTATGAAAATCCTATCTAAGATGGGTATTTCTACCATGGCGTCATACCGTGGTGCGCAATTGTTTGAAGCCGTTGGCTTGGCAAAAGACGTGGTGGATCTATGCTTCAAAGGAGTGGCGAGTCGTATTCAAGGTGCAAACTTCATTGACTTCCAACGCGAGCAAGCGTCAGTCGCGAACAATGCGTGGAAATTACGTAAGCCAATTCAACAAGGCGGTTACCTGAAATACGTTCACGAAGCGGAATATCATGCCTTCAACCCAGATGTGGTACGTAATCTGCAAACCGCGGTGGGCAGTGGTAAGTTCACTGACTTTACCAAGTATACAGAGCTGGTAAACAGTCGTCCTGCTTCTATGTTGCGTGATTTGTTTGTGATTTCGGATAAAGCCACGCCCATTGCTTTGGAACAAGTCGAGCCAGTGGAAAGCATTTTGCCACGGTTTGATTCCGCAGGTATGTCGCTGGGTGCTTTGTCTCCAGAAGCACACGAAGCTTTGGCTCAAGCGATGAACGAATTAGGTTGTCGCTCCAACTCGGGTGAGGGAGGTGAAGATCCAGCGCGTCACGGTACCGAACGTCGCTCTAAGATTAAGCAGATTGCCTCTGGTCGCTTTGGTGTCACACCAGAATACTTGGTGAACGCAGAAGTGCTGCAAATAAAAGTTGCGCAAGGTGCCAAGCCAGGTGAAGGTGGTCAGTTACCAGGTGGTAAAGTAAACGGCTTGATTGCACGTTTGCGTTACGCTGTGCCGGGTGTCACCTTGATTTCGCCGCCGCCACATCACGATATTTACTCAATCGAGGATTTGGCGCAGTTGATTTTTGACTTAAAACAAGTCAATCCAGACGCTTTGGTTTCGGTAAAATTGGTTTCTGAGCCGGGTGTTGGCACCATAGCCGCAGGGGTAGCAAAAGCTTACGCCGATTTGATTACCATCTCTGGTTACGATGGTGGTACGGCAGCGTCGCCAATCACCTCTATCCGTCATGCAGGCTCCCCTTGGGAATTAGGTTTGGCGGAAGCGCAACAAGCCCTGCGTGCCAATGACTTGCGCGGCAAAATTCGTTTACAAACAGACGGTGGTTTGAAAACCGGTTTGGACGTGGTGAAAGCAGCTATACTTGGAGCAGAGAGCTTTGGTTTTGGTACCACGCCAATGGTGGCCATGGGCTGTAAGTTCCTGCGTATTTGCCACTTAAACAACTGTGCAACCGGTGTGGCCACTCAGGATCAGAAACTGCGCGATGATCACTTCTTAGGCACAGTCGACATGATTAAGAACTTCTTCTTGTTTATGGCGGAAGACACTCGTTTGTGGTTGGCAAAATTGGGCGTGTCTAATCTACAAGACCTGATTGGCCGTACCGATTTGTTGGCCTTGTTGCCCGGTGAAACAGACAAGCAGAAAAACTTAGATCTGTCCCCCATTCTGAACAACGATGCGATTCCAGCGGATAAACCACAGTATTGTGAAGTACCACTTAACCCGCCGCATGACAAAGGTTTGTTGGCTTTGAAAATGTGGGACACAGTCAAAGACGTGGTGGAAGAAAAAGAAGGTGGCGAGTTCGCTTTTGACGTCACTAACTGTGATCGCTCAATCGGTGCGCGTTTGTCCGGTGAGATAGCCAAACGTTATGGTAACCAAGGCATGTTAGATGCGCCTTTGACCTTGAAGTTAAAAGGTACGGCTGGCCAGAGTTTCGGTGTGTGGAACGCAGGCGGTTTGAACATGTATTTGGAAGGTGATGCCAACGATTACGTGGGTAAAGGCATGACTGGCGGTAAGCTGGTTATTCGTCCACCTCGTGGTTCAGCCTTTAATTCGCAAGACTCTGCCATTATTGGTAACACCTGTTTGTACGGTGCGACGGGCGGTAAATTGTTTGCTGCTGGTTCGGCTGGTGAGCGTTTTGCGGTACGTAATTCAGGGACGCATACGGTTATCGAAGGCGCAGGTGATCACTGCTGTGAATACATGACGGGTGGTATGGTGACTGTATTAGGGAATACAGGTTACAACTTTGGTGCGGGTATGACAGGTGGTTTTGCTTACGTGTTGGACTTGGATCGTACCTTTGTTGATAAGTACAACCATGAATTAGTGGAAATTCACCGTATTGGTACGGAATTAACGGAAGAATATCGTTCGCATCTTCGTTCTGTGATCGAAGAATATGTACGCGAAACGGACAGTGAGTGGGGCCATGAAATCTTAGAAAACTTCTACGATTACATAGGCAAATTCTGGCTGGTTAAACCGAAAGCAGCGAGTTTAGGGGCATTATTGGCCAATACTCGCCAACGTCCAGAGTAAACACCCTGTCATGGTGCTGAGCACCTTGAATGAATTTTGACCCATTTGAGAGAGTGCCGTTTCTATGAAACGGCCCTAGGAGATAGCAGCTTATGTCTGAGCGCTTGAACAATGCATTTCAATTCGTCGAAGTTGATCGTCAGGATCCAAAGAAAAAGCCTTTGATCACTCGTAAGGCACAGTTCGTCGAAATTTATAAACCTTTTGAAGAGCCAAGTGCCAAAAGCCAGGCTCACCGTTGTTTGGAATGTGGTAATCCGTATTGTGAGTGGAAATGCCCCGTTCACAACTACATTCCAAACTGGTTGAAATTGGTTAGCGAAGGCAACATTTTGGAAGCCGCTGAGTTGAGTCATCAGACCAACTCATTGCCGGAAGTGTGTGGTCGCGTATGTCCTCAAGACCGTTTATGCGAAGGGGCTTGTACCCTTGGAGAAGGCGGTTTTGGTGCTGTGACCATAGGCTCGGTTGAAAAATACATCACAGATACGGCGTTTGCACTAGGTTGGCGTCCGGATATGTCTAAAGTAGTGCCTGTCAATAAAACCGTGGCCATCGTTGGAGCGGGTCCTGCAGGTCTTGCTTGTGCTGATGTACTGGTGCGTAATGGTGTTAAACCTGTGGTGTTTGATAAATACCCTGAAATTGGTGGTTTGCTGACGTTCGGTATTCCAGAATTTAAATTGGAAAAAAGTGTTATGGCACGCCGCCGCGAAGTCTTCGAGGAAATGGGCGTGGAATTCGTTTTGGGTACATCCGTTGGTGATGACGTGCCATTTGAGCATGTGCTGGAAGAGTACGATGCGGTTTTCTTAGGCATGGGTACCTATAAGTACATGAAGGGCGGCTTCCCTGGTGAAGATCTTCCTGGTGTATATGATGCGCTGGATTATCTTATCTCGAATGTAAACCATTGCTTGGATTTGGAAGAAGACGAAGCCGATTACATTAACCTAAAAGGCAAGCAGGTTGTGGTGCTAGGCGGTGGTGATACTGCGATGGACTGTAATCGTACTGCAATTCGCCAAGGAGCAAAAAGCGTCACTTGTGCTTATCGTCGTGACCGTGAAAACATGCCGGGTTCCCGTAAAGAAGTTACCAACGCGAAAGAAGAAGGCGTGCAGTTTTTATTCAATCGTCAGCCAGTGGAAATCATCGGCGATGGTAAAGTCGAAGGCATCAAGGTAGTGGAAACCCAAATGGGTGAGCCGGATGAAAATGGTCGTCGTTCTGCTGAAATTGTCGAAGGCAGTGAGCAGATTATTCCTGCTGATACCGTATTGGTTGCCTTTGGTTTCCAAGCCAGTCCTGCACCTTGGTTCGAGAAGTTTGGCATTGAAACGGATAGTCGTGGCCGTGTACTGGCACCAGATAATGGTGAATTTATGTTCCAAACCACCAATGAAAAAATCTTCGCTGGCGGTGATATGGTGCGCGGTTCGGATCTTGTGGTAACCGCTATCAACGAAGGCCGAAAAGCTGCCGAAGGTATTATGGACTATCTGGATGTTTAAAAAGCCAGATATATAAGAGTTGAATTGGGCTGTTTTTTCGCTCCAGTTATCTTGTTATTAATGCCAACTTAATGTGATTAAGTTGGCATTTTTTATGGTGAACACATCTAAACACGTCAGTTTTGCGTATAAGACTATTAATATAGGAGTAACCTAATGTTTAATTTCTTAAAAGCAAATCCACAGAAAAAGCTCACAAAAGAGTATGACTTATTGTTAGAAAAGGCCATGCAAGCCCAACGTAATGGTGATATTCGCTTATATGCCGAGTTAACGGCTGAAGCGGAAGTGATAAAGGCTCAGTTAGAAGAAATGGCGACCTTATTGACTAAGTAGCTTTTGAGAGTCAGAAAAGAACGAAATCAATAAAAAAGCCAGTCTGCAACAGACTGGCTTTTTTATTGATTTTAATTAATGAGTTACTTGTTTTGCAAGGAGGTTGTAAGAGTAAAGGCATTTATGCGTTAAGTAATAAAAGAAATATGGAAAATAAAATTAAAATGCAAATATAGTGTTTATTTTTGTAAAGATATTGTATCTTTTAGTATCTCGAGCAGTAATTTAGATAGGATTAAGTACTAACCATGATTCAAAAGCTGAAATGCTTGTGTTCAGTATTGTTGTGGATTTTTACGTCTACTTTAGTACAGGGCATGGAAGTGGAAGATTTAGGTTATCAATTAGGGGGAACACAGATCTCGGCTGGTTTGGCTGTAGGAGGGAGATCGTTCTCGTATCAGCCATCATATTCATATTATCAATCGAATATAGGGGTAGAGAGTACCCTGACAAGTGGTAGATATATATTACAAGGCAGTTATGACTTTAATGCATATCAACCTGAACAGAGACAGGATGAGATACAAGATCATCTAATGGCATTAAGTGCAGCATGGCGACCAATACCTTCCTCGACAATATTACTTGCTGTTGACTTAAAGGACGTAGAAGAAGAACGCGGTACTGGCTTAACAGCGGATCTTATTGATATCGATAACTCCCTGAGTTCATATCAACAACAAGGCGTGGATGTAAATTTCAGCTTCAATCGTATCGCGGAAAGGAGTCCTATTCTAACTGTTTCTTATAATAAAGACATTAAAGAATACGATCAAAAAACAGATTTAGCATTAAATGCAAACTTTGAAAATGAGTCTTTCGGTATTAGCTCTGGTTACCGATGGTCAGATAAAAAAATATTTTATTACTTTAGAAAAAGAAGAGAAATTTATCCAAACGCTTTAAGTAAGAATTCAACTAATTATACTTCTTCGTTAGGTTTTGCCTTTCCCTTGACTTTAATAACAGATTTTTCATTATCGTTTGGAAAAGAAAATAAGGAATTTGATAGGGAAGAAGAGGAAGAGCAAGAAACAACCTATTGGTCTGGAGAAATTAACTGGAAGCCATATGCAAATAATACCATCTCGATACAGAGTATTAATCAGCAAAATCCATTAACAAAAGAAAATCAAACACTCAATGAAGAAAATGAATTGTCAGTATTTTGGGAGTATAAAAGAAGTTCTATTCATAGTGTTTCAGTTGGTGTTTCAAATAAAAAATCTATTGTAGTTATAGATGGAAAGGAAAGTAATGAAGAGTCGATATCGATTAAAATCGATAATGATTATAAGGATTTTATTTTTTCCTTATTATATAAAAGAGAAGAAGATGTAAACTCAGAAAAATACTGGAGTCTTGGTCTATCTGTATCATATAGATTTTCGGGGGTTATATGAAAAACAGAATCTTGTTTTTAATATTATTTTTTTGGTCGTGTACTTCTGTGTCTCAAGATGCTTATATTTTGAAGGCAGGAGATACAATAAAAATACATGTTTTTAATGAAGAAGAATTAAGTTTAGAAACTAAGGTGGACTTATCTGGGACAATTAATTTTCCTTTTGTCGGGGAAGTTGAAATAGCAAATAAAACCAGTAAAGAAGTAGAAGAAATAATAAAATTAAAGCTCAAGGATGGATATCTAGTAAATCCTGAGGTGAATGTCTCTGTTTTGGAATATCGACCTTTTTATATTAATGGACAAGTCAAGAGTCCAGGTGGTTTTCCATATCGTCCTAATATGACAGTTTCCATGGGAATAGCCCTTGCCGGCGGACTGACCGACAGCGCATCTCGATCCGACTGGTTTATAAAAAGATCATCTGAAAAAAAAGAAAAGGTAACAGGTGAAAGTTATATTTACCCAGGTGATATATTAATTATAGAAAGAAGTTTTTTTTAATATGAAAAGTCAAGCTATACAAGATGATGAGATAGATTTATTGGAAGTTTTTTCGATTTTTTTGAATAAAAAACTATTTTTCATATTTGTCTTTTTAATATCAGTTATACTTTCTGTTTATGTTTTTTATACTTCGAAAGACACTTATACATCGGAAGTTAATATTCAAGTCAATCTAAATTATAAAGGTGCAGTTTCTATCCTTGATAATTTTTCTCTAGGCTCTAACACTTCAAATAGTTATGGTTCAGAAATTGAACTGATAAAATCGAGAAACTTGCTCTCTAATGTCGTAGATGTCATTGATTCAAATCTACTGGATGAATATGTCGAGAATGAAAAACCATATTATGTTAATGTTGCTTTGAATGAAATTAATGATTTTTTATCTAGTATTAAAAGCTATCTTCCTTTTTTTGATAGCGAGGAAAGTTATGTCGAAGAAAATTTGTTCGTCAATAAAAGACTTGAAGCCATTAAAAAATTACAAAGCATGCTCTCTGTATATTTTGAGACTGCTAGTAATTCTTTGAAAATCTCAATTACATCAAGTAAACCAGAGGTATCAAAAAATCTAGTGAATGCAATTGCCTCCGAGTATATGAAATATAAAGACAAAGAGGTTGCTATACGTAATAAAGAAACGATTTCTTGGCTTTCAGAAGAAATTGATAAGATTAAAAAGGATATTGTGAAATCTGAAAGTGAATTAAAAGAACTATCTGGAGATGAAGATTCTCCCGATATTGGTATCATGATGAATCTAAAAGAGGATGAATTGAATGATCTTTCGTCAAAAATAAATGATTTAGAAGAGAGTTTAGCGATAGAAAATATATATATTAGCAAGTTGGATGGAGTTGATGATCCTAATGTAATCTTAGAGTCTCCTCTTATTACTTCTAATTCGGAAATTGAAAGAACGAGAAATTCCATTTCTTCTGCAGAAGCTAGATTATTGGAAGCAAGTTTGAAGTACGGGTTCAAGCACCCTAGATATGTTGCTGCTAAAGAAAATCTTGATAATTTAATATCGCGCCTTTATCAACAAGTGCAAAATCAATTGTCAATTAAAAAATCAATTCATGAGGTTGAGAGAAAAAAACTGTCTTCTTTATATGATGATTTTGATCGGATTAAAGTTGAGTTAAACTCTCTTGGTCTGTCTGAAGACGCTTATATGGAGAAATTACGTGAAGTTGAAACTTATAGAAATTTGTATGATATAACCCTAAGACGACTTCAAGAGAGCCAAAGTGTCAGTAATATTAAAAATGAGGTGGCTAAGGTTCTGGACTATGCCTTATTGATAGATGTGGTGAATAATGATGTGCGATATAAAAAAGCTCTTCTTGTTGTCCTTCTAGGTTCTGTCCTAGGTGTGTTTATTAGTCTTTTGTTTGGAGTGTTAGATCAAAAAATTTATACCAAAAGAACACTTGAGCTACTTACCGGCATTCCTAACTTAATAAATTTGCCGAAAACCACTTTTAATAAGGGTAAAAATAATCATTTTAGATATTCTAAAAATAAAGCTTACATTGAATCCATCTATCGATTAAGAACTCAATTACGCAGTATACATAAAGATAAAAAGGTAATAACAATTGCTTCAGCTAAAGCGAGAGAGGGAAAGTCAACAGTCTCCTTACACTTGGCTAAGGCACTTTCAGAGTTAGAAAAAACACTAGTGATAGATATCGATTTTAGACGCCAATCAATTGCCAAATATTTAAATATACCGAGTAATCGCCCAGGTATATCTGACATCATTGCAAAAAAATCAAAAGTATCAGATGCCATAACGCAAAATCATGAAGAAGGATTCGATGTTATGGGAGCTGGTACCTATTTGGATAAACCAAATGATTTATTGTCTTCTCATATGATGGAGAAAATACTAGATTACTTGAAAGATTATTATGACAGAATCATCATTGAGACACCTCCCATTCAACTATTTTCAGATGCCGAAAGTGTTGCGAAATTTTCTGATGGATTGGTTTTTATCGTTAAATCTGGCAATACCAAAAAGAGAGATGTCGCTGAAACCATTGAACAGCTAAAAATGATTGAAGTTAACTTAATTGGCAGTATTTTAAATCAAGCGAAAATACCATCTCGCAGGAAAAGTTATATTAATTATGTTAAATAATCTGTCACTTATATTTGAAGTTTTTATCTGAAATTTAACGATTATTTTTATTGTATTAAGGCCAAGCTTTCTTCCGCAAAGCCTGTACCGGCTTCGGTATAAAAGTTGAAGACATTGTCTATGCCTGCTGAGAGTAATTCCTCTCGTTCATCTTGATAACGGGCAATGGCGGCAATTTGCCCTTGATAATTTGCCTTACGCAGCTGAATAGCAATGTTGGTGCTGTCTTCTGCAATGGGTAATGCCAACATGATGAGTTGGATGTTTGAAGTGTCCAAGCGTTCCCACAAATCAGCATCTTCACCATCGCCATAAAACACATTGTCATTATTGTCTTGCATTTTTTTAATGCGGTTGCGATCCGCATCCATGCCTGCGACGCCATTACCGACTAGGTTTTTCAAAGACTCAAAAGCACCTCGGCCAACTCGACCTAAACCGACGACTAAAATCCTCGCGTCTTGGGGCTGACTGAAAATATCTTCAGGTAAACAACCAGAGCTTTCATATCGACGAATGGTATCTTTGTTTGTTTGATACAGGCGGTGAGATTGCCGATATAGAATACTGGTGATCACAAAGGAGAAAGACACAGCGAGTGCTAAAATGACCAACCATTCTTTTGCTAACCAGCCGTTTGCCACGCTAAGGGAAACGACAATTAAACCAAATTCACTGTAGTTGGAGAGAATCAATGAAGACAAAAATGACGTTCGGGCGCGCAGCTTTAATTTGGTGAGTAGGCCAAAGAAGAGGGCAAATTTGATGAGCAGCACAAGCGTTATGATTAAGCTCATACCAATCATGGCCAAGTCAGGCAAGGCGGTAAAACCGATAGATAAGAAAAAGCCAATTAAAAACAAATCTTTGAAATTCATTAATGATTTATTCATTTCCGATGCTTTACCATGGGAAGCGAGCAAAATGCCAGCAATCAGAGCTCCTAAATCACCTTTTACACCGACTAAATCAAATAACTGATAGCCTCCTAATGCGAGGAACAAACCCGTTAGAGGTAGCATTTCCCCGTGTCCTGCTTGATCTAATATTTTATTTATTAATGGACGTACTAACAGCAGAGCAAATAAGCTAAGTGCCCAGATAGAAGGGATTTTTCCTGTTGCCGCCACTAGGAAAACCACAGCGACTATATCTTGCATGACCAGAATACCTAAGGCTAGCTGGCCATGGCGGGTTTTAAGCTCCCCGCTTTCTTCCAGTAATTTCATCACGCAGACGGTACTGGAGAAGCTTAAGCCAAAGCCAATTAAAGCGGCTGTTTTTAGATCCAGCGTGCCGAAGAAAGGTAAGCTTAATACGCCGATCAGCAAAGCTAAAGCAGAGAAGAGAATCGTCCATATTCCCATATGACTGAGCGTCGAGGCCCACACTTCACGTTTTAGTAGATCTTTTACATGCAGTTTTAGACCTATGCTGAATAGCATCAAGGTAATGCCGATATTGGCCAGCGACTCTAGTATGTTACTGGGTTGAATACCGAGATAATTGAGAAGGAAACCCGCGAACAGAAAGCCAATAAGAGGTGGAAGGTTGGCCAGTTTCACTGCTAGACCACATACGAACGCAAACAAAATCCAAATGAATTCCATACTTTCCTTATATTTACCTCTACTTAGACGAGCCGATGAAAGAGAAATTTAATCATACGAAATTTAACCTCTTCATGCAGCTTTGAAGCTGTCATCACAGCATAAAAATAATAAATTCACATAACAAAAATGATATGTCGATCATCATTATTTCTATTTGATTGGTATGTTAAATCTTCATACGCTCCTAGACAGGTTTTTAAAACCTGATTGGCTAGAAACAATAATCATAATAACTCTCACGGCCAAATAAAGCGCATATCCTAGTGTGCTTTTTTGGTCAGCAAAGGAGAAGCTAATGACATATATAAAGAATGCTTTAGTTGGCCTAGTAGTTGGGGGCGCAGTACTCAGTTCAATCAATACCATGGCAGCTAATGGGTACGTTGGCATTGCTATGCCAACAAAATCTTCCGCACGTTGGATTACCGATGGTGATTCAATGGTCACTCTGTTCAAAGATGCTGGCTATAAAGTCGATTTGCAATATGCAGAGGATGAGATACCAAATCAACTTGCACAAATTGAAAATATGATCGTAAAAGGCGTCGATGTTCTGGTCATTGCAGCCATTGACGGCACCACCTTATCGAATGCTCTGGAAAATGCGGATGCGGCGGGTATTAAGGTGATTTCTTATGACCGACTCATCAAAAACAGCCCCTATGTTAGTTATTACGCCACCTTTGACAATTTTAAAGTAGGTGTCTTGCAGGCCAAGTCCTTAGTAAATGGTCTTCAACAGCGTGGTGATGGTCCTTATAACATTG
The DNA here is from genome assembly GCF_040436405.1 of Marinomonas sp. THO17. Taxonomy (NCBI): domain Bacteria; kingdom Pseudomonadati; phylum Pseudomonadota; class Gammaproteobacteria; order Oceanospirillales; family Oceanospirillaceae; genus Marinomonas; species Marinomonas sp. THO17. The sequence continues at coordinate 2,770,071 of NZ_AP031575.1, forward strand.
AATTGTTCGGTGGATCTCCGGATGACAACAATGCTTATTTTTTCTACAACGGTGCTATGTCGGTACTTCAACCTATGATTGATGCAGGTGATATAAAGGTTATATCAGGCCAAATGGGGATGGACAAAGTTGGTACGTTACGCTGGGATGGTGCAACGGCGCAAGCGCGCATGGATAACCTTTTGTCTGCACACTATACCGAAAAGCGTATTGATGGTGTGCTATCCCCTTACGATGGAATATCCATTGGTATTTTATCTTCACTTAAGGGAGTGGGATATGGTTCAGGGAACATGACCATGCCTATCGTAACTGGCCAAGATGCGGAGATACCTTCCATAAAATCCATCTTAGCGGATGAGCAATATTCCACTATTTTCAAAGACACACGTGAGTTAGCGAATGTCACAGTGAGTATGGTGCAAGCTGTATTGAACGATACTAAGCCAGAAATCAATGATACAACCACTTATGACAATGGTTACAAGGTGGTGCCTAGTTATTTGTTGGAGCCTGTGACGGTAGATAAATCCAATTGGCAAGAAGTGCTGTTAGGCAGCGGTTATTACAAGCGCTCGCAGATTGAATAATCTCTCAATTCCGATTAACCAAAAGAGTCGTGGACATATTTGCTTGTTGATGACGAGCAATGTGTTCGCGTATGGGACTGGCTATGGAAAATATCATTTTGGAAATGCGGGGGATTACCAAGACTTTTCCCGGAGTAAAAGCCCTAGATGCGGTGAACTTAAAAGTTCGGGAAGGTGAGATACACGCTTTAGTTGGAGAAAACGGGGCAGGAAAATCGACCCTCATGAAGGTGTTAAGCGGTGTGTATCCTTATGGCAGCTATGAAGGAGACATTGTTTTTCAAGGAAAAACAATGACATTTTCTGGCATCACTGACAGTGAGAAGGTGGGCATTATCATTATTCATCAGGAGCTCGCTTTGGTGCCGCTGTTATCCATTGCTGAAAACTTGTTTTTAGGCAATGAGAACGTTGAAAAAGGCATGATTAATTGGCCGAAAACGTACGCGCGAACACTAGAATTATTGGCCAAGGTTGGCTTGCAAGCATCGCCTTCCACCTTGTTAGGACAGTTAGGCGTTGGTAAGCAACAGTTAGTGGAAATTGCTAAGGCCTTAGCCAAAGACGTAAAGCTTTTGATCTTGGATGAGCCGACATCCGCTCTACAGGAAAATGACAGTGCGAAGTTGCTGGATTTATTACTGGAATTTAAATCAAAAGGCATGTCTTCCATTCTTATAACCCATAAATTAAACGAAATTAGCCAAGTTGCTGACAGTATTACCGTGTTACGTGATGGGACTTCGGTGTCCAGCTTGGATTGTCATACCCAAACGATCAGTGAAGAAGACATTATTCGCGATATGGTAGGGCGTGATATGGCCAATCGCTACCCGGAGAGAAAGCAGTCTTTAGACGCAGCGTTGGGTGAGGTTTTGATGTCGATTAAGCATTGGAATGTCTGGCATCCTGATGCTTTAGATCAGCAAATTATTCATGACATTCAACTGCATGTCAGAGCCGGTGAAATCGTTGGTATTGCGGGCTTAATGGGATCAGGTCGAACTGAGTTAGCGATGAGCTTATTTGGTCAAAGCTACGGAGCTAATCATCAAGGTGAAGTCTCAATACGTGGGCAAAAAGTGGATCTCTCCAATGTGCCAAAAGCCATAAAAAATGGCTTGGCTTATGTCACAGAAGATCGTAAGGATCTTGGGCTTATTCTGGAAGAAACCATTCAAATCAATACCACTTTAGCAAAGTTAAATCGCGTCTCTTCGTATGGCGTGATTGATGACAATGTTGAACGTCAGGTGGCGGAAGACTACCGCGAAAAGCTGAATATACGTACCCCAAGTGTGTATCAAAGTGTGGTCAATTTGTCTGGAGGTAATCAGCAAAAAGTGGTGTTGAGCAAGTGGCTGTATTCACAACCAGATGTGTTGATTTTAGATGAACCAACGCGGGGCATAGATGTTGGTGCAAAGTATGAAATTTACAACATCATGAATCAACTCGCTGAGCAAGGCAAAGGCGTCATTATGATCTCTTCAGAAATGCCTGAATTATTAGGTATGTGTGATCGTATTTATGTCATGAACGAAGGGCGAATGGTCGGTGAATTGAACCAGGCTGAAGCCAGCCAAGAGAAAATCATGTCGATGATAGTAAAAGCATAATAGGAGTAAAACAAATGGCGGACTCAAAAACAGCCACTTCTAGTCGTAACACAAGCTCTAGTGTTGGCCATTATTTGAAAACCCATGTGCGAGATTACGGCATGCTGATTGCGTTGGTCGTGATTATGGGGATGTTTCAATTTTTAACGGATGGCACCTTAATGCGTCCGGTGAACTTAACCAATTTATTCTTACAAAACAGCTACATCATTATCATGGCAATTGGCATGTTGTTAGTGATAGTGGCAGGCCATATTGATTTATCAGTCGGTTCTGTGGTGGGGTTTATTGGCGCACTGGCAGCGGTAATGTCAGTCAATTATGAGTTGCCAACCCTTGTTGTAGTGCCGGTTTGCTTACTGGTTGGGTTGGTCATTGGAGGATTACAAGGGTATTGGGTGGCCTATTGGAAAATTCCGGCTTTCATTGTCACTTTAGCCGGTATGTTAGTTTTTCGGGGACTGACCTTAGCTTTATTGGAAGGGCAATCCATTGGCCCATTTCCAAAAAGTTTCCAACTGCTCAGTACGGGCTTTATTCCTGATGTATTTGGTGTTCGCCGTCCAAATGTTACCGCTTTGGTGCTGGGCGTTTTAGCGGCAAGTGCTATTGTTCTGTTAGCGGCTCGACAACGGGCCCAATCATTAAAATATGGCATCCAGGATGAGCCATTTGCTTTCTTCATAGTGAAAAATGCCTTAATCGTCGTCGCTATTATTTATCTTTCCTATTTATTGAGTACCTACCGTGGTTTACCAAATGTACTGATTACCATGGCTGTTTTGATCGCCATCTATACCTTTATTACCAACAGAACGACCATTGGCAGACGAATTTACGCCCTAGGCGGTAATGTCAAAGCGGCAAAATTGTCCGGTATCAATACGGAGCGTTTGACCTTTTTAACCTTCGCTAATATGGGCATGTTGGCGGCCTTAGCGGGTCTTATTTTTGCGGCGCGTCTCAATACGGCGACGCCGAAAGCGGGTTTTGCTTTTGAGTTGGATGTCATCGCGGCGGTCTTTATTGGTGGTGCATCGATGACAGGTGGCGTGGGCAAAGTCATAGGTGCCGTGATCGGTGCCTTTATTATGGGGGTCATGAACAACGGTATGTCGATATTGGGGATTGGTATTGATTGGCAGCAAGTCATTAAAGGATTGGTGTTGCTGGCTGCTGTGGTGTTTGACGTCTACAACAAGCAAAAAGCTCGCTAGGGAGGGAAACCGTCATGATTTTTTTATCTCAACTGAAAGGCGGCGGCGTCATATGCCGTCATGGATCTTTAGGCGATGCTGGTAGCGCTCATCGGGTCAAACAGGCCAACAGTGTTTATGAGTTAGCGCAAGAAGCGGTGCGTAATAAGGCCTCTTTAGAAGAGGTCATTGAAAAACACGGATTGGCAGAATCGGTAGATTTATTAGAGCTATCGAAGCGCCATCAATTTGATTGCCCTGTGCGGCACCCTGACCCAGGGCACATGTATTTGACGGGAACAGGATTAACTCATTTAGGTTCGGCATCAACCCGAAACGCCATGCATGCTCAGAGTGAAGAACTGACTGACTCCATGAAGATTTTTCAAATGGGAGTTGAAGCAGGTAAACCCGCTTTAGGACAAGAGGGCGTGCAGCCAGAGTGGTTTTATAAGGGCAATGGCTTAGGTGTTGTGGCACCTGATGATGCCATCCCTTCTCCAGCGTTCGCTTTAGATGGTGGTGAAGAGCCAGAAATCGCGGGCTTTTATCTAATAGGCGAACAGGGTGAAGTGCATCGTTTAGGCTATACCTTGGCCAATGAATTCTCTGATCATGTTACCGAAAAGCAAAATTATTTGTATTTAGCCCATTCTAAACTGCGGCCAGCCGCATTTGGGCCAGAGCTGTTGGTGGGGGAACTGCCTACTCATATTCAGGGCAAATCGCGCATAGTGCGAGGTCAGCAAACCCTCTGGGAAAAATCGTTTTTATCTGGAGAAGACAATATGTCTCACAGTATAAACAATCTTGAACATCATCATTTCAAATACGCTATTTTTCGGCATCCGGGTGACTTGCATGTACATATGTTTGGTACAGCCACTTTGTCTTTTGCCGACGGTATTGGTACGCAAGAAGCGGATGTATTTGAAATTTCTTCTCCTAGCTTTGGCCTACCATTACGCAATGTTTTCACCATAGCTGCACCCTTGTCTACTGAGGTAAAGGCTTTATGAAACAGGCAGAGAGGGCGATTTATCCAGATTTACAGGGACGTGCTGTGTTTATTTCCGGCGGGGCTACGGGAATTGGGGCTGCTTTGGTCGAAGCCTTTGCAAAACAAGGAGCCAATACAGGGTTTGTGGACATAGACAGTCAAGCTGGTGATGCCTTGGCCAATCGTTTACAGCAAGCGGGGTGTCGTGTTGAATTTTACCACTGTGATATTACCGACATTAAAGGGTATCAAAGTACCATACGTTTAGCGGCGGAACACCTTGGTTCCATTGCGGTGTTAATTAACAATGCGGCAAATGATGTGCGGCATTCTCTGGCGTCACTGACGGAGCAGCGTTATGACGAATTGCTCGACGTTAATATCAAGCACGCTATGTTTGCAGCGCAAACGGTGGCGCCCATGATGAAAGAAATCGGCGGCGGTTCTATCATAAATTTTGGCTCGGTTGGCTGGATGATGGCGACAGGCGGTTACCCAACCTATGGTATGAGTAAAGCGGCGATGCATGGTTTGACGCGATCTTTAGCAAGGGATCTTGGCCAATATGGTATTCGGGTGAATACCTTGGTGCCGGGGTGGGTGATGACCGAAAAACAATTGCGCCTTTGGGTGGATGAGGCCGCGGAAGAAAAAATTAAACAAGGTCAGTGTTTGCCGAACAAAGTCATGCCAGAACACATAGCCAATATGGCATTGTTTTTGGCTTCTGACAGCGCCGTGATGTGTTCAGCGCAAAACTTTATCGTCGATGGAGGTTGGGTATGAGTCAGTTTGTACCGAAAAAATGGCCTCGAAAATTACGTTCTACAGAATGGTTTGGCGGTACTTCTCGTGACCATATTTATCATCGTAGTTGGATGAAAAACCAAGGCTTACCTGCGGATTTATTCGACGGTCGTCCAGTCATTGGTATTTGCAATACTTGGTCACAACTCACCCCTTGTAATGCCCACCTCAGAGAATTAGCAGATCGAGTCAAACACGGTATTTATGAAGCAGGTGGATTGCCACTGGAGTTCCCTGTGTTTTCCGTGGGAGAAAGCTCGCTGAGGCCGACAGCCATGATGTACCGTAATATGGCGGCGATGGACGTGGAGGAAGCCCTGCGCGCCAATCCATTAGATGGGGTGGTCTTGTTGGCGGGTTGTGATAAAACGACGCCGGCCTTATTGATGGGCGCTTGCAGTGTTGATATTCCTGCCATAGTGGTATCGGGTGGGCCAATGTTGAATGGCTATTTTAGAGGTGAACGGGTTGGCTCAGGCACCGCATTATGGCAAATGTCGGAAGACATCAAAGCGGGCAATATGACTCAGCAAGATTTTTTAGATGCAGAACAATCCATGTCTCGTTCTGCGGGTACCTGTAATACCATGGGCACCGCCAGTAGTATGGCCTCCATGGTTGAAGCCTTGGGTATGGCTTTATCTGGAAATGCGGCCATTCCTGCGGTAGACAGCCGACGGCGTGTCATGGCGCATTTGACTGGGCGGCGCATCGTGGACATGGTGAAAGAGGATCTGAAACCATCCGATATTTTAACTCGTCAGGCATTTGAAAACGCCATTCGGGTGAATGGTGCGATTGGCGGCTCGACCAATGCTGTCATTCATTTATTGGCAATTGCGGGTCGTGTTGGCGTGAATCTCACCTTAGATGATTGGGACAAACTAGGGCAAGATATTCCAACCATTGTGAATTTGATGCCCTCAGGTAAATACCTAATGGAAGAGTTTTTTTATGCAGGTGGTTTGCCTGTGGTGATTAAACAATTGGCCGAGGCAGAACAATTACATAAAGACGCATTAACCGTATCAGGCGAAGCCCTATGGGAAGACGTCAAAGCGGTACAAAATTGGAATCCCGAGGTCATTTTGCCGTTTGAAAAAGCTTTAACCCAGCAAGGTGGCATTGTCGTTCTAAAAGGGAACTTAGCCCCACAGGGGGCAGTGCTTAAACCCTCAGCGGCATCACCACATTTGTTGCAGCATAAGGGACGTGCCGTGGTATTTGAAGACATTGATGATTACAAAGCTAAGATCAATGACGACACCTTAGATATAGATGAAAACTGCATTATGGTGCTGAAAAACTGTGGCCCAAAAGGTTATCCCGGTATGGCGGAGGTTGGCAATATGGGCTTGCCACCTAAAGTTTTACGCAAAGGCATTAAAGACATGGTACGCATTTCAGATGCCAGAATGTCGGGTACTGCCTATGGCACTGTGGTCTTGCATACTACGCCAGAAGCCGCAGCAGGTGGGCCTTTAGCCATAGTACAAGATGGCGACATAATTGACTTAGATGTAAAGAATCGTCGTTTGAATTTGATGCTATCAGAGCAGGAAATAGAGACTCGGTTAGCACAATGGCAGAGTCATTTAGTGCCCCCAGAAAGTGGCTACAGCAAACTTTTCCATGACCATGTTCAAGGGGCGGATACAGGCGCGGATTTTGACTTTTTACAAGGATGCAGAGGCGCCCCTGTACCAAAAGACAGCCATTAGCATGGGTTATTATGATGAAAGGAGTAAATATGATCACGGGACAACATTTTATCGCAGGTCAATGGGTCTCAAGCACGACAAGCTTTTTATCATCGCCTGCGGAAGGCGACCCCCAGAAGTTTTATTGTGCTCAGACAGAAGATATGGAGGTCGCCGTAGCGGCAGCGGAGAAAGCTTTTGAAGTGTATGGGTATAGTAGTAGAAGCGCTAGGGCGAACTTTCTGAAGACCATCGCAGAGGAAATGGAAGCACGAATCAAAGACATAGTGGCCATAGGTACAAAAGAAACCGGACTTCCTGAAGCAAGATTACAGGGTGAGTGTGGCCGCACCACATCACAATTGCGTTTATTTGCTGAGCATATTTTAGAAGGCGATTATCTGGATCGTCGCATTGATGAGGCGTTGCCAGAGCGGCAGCCATTACCCAGACCAGAATTGCGCATGCTGCAACGGCCGCTCGGCCCAGTTGCAGTATTTGGTGCATCCAATTTCCCTTTGGCTTTTTCGACAGCGGGAGGGGATACCGCGGCGGCGTTGGCGGCGGGTTGTACTGTGGTGGTAAAAGGTCATCCTGCGCACCCGGCAACGGGAGAAATTGTCACCCAAGCGATTGCGGCAGCTGTTCGGCGCTGTGAGTTACCGGATGGGGTATTTTCCTTATTACAAGGAGATGAGGTTAAAGTAGGGCAAGCCCTTGTACAACATCCGCTTATCAGAGCAGTCGGATTTACCGGTGGTTTGGCAGGAGGAAGAGCCTTATTTGATTTGTGTGCTGCTCGTCCAGAACCCATTCCCTTTTTTGGTGAGTTGGGGTCAATAAATCCCGTGTTTATGATGCCTCAAGCACTAAAGCAGCGAGCACAATCCCTCGGCGAAGGGTGGGCCGCTTCCCTGACAATGGGGGTGGGACAGTTTTGTACCAATCCCGGTGTGGTGGTGATGCTGGATAATGACGACGCTCGTGTAATGATCCAAGCGGCACAAAATGCACTCACTAAGGTGCCTCAACAAACCATGCTCACGGCCAACATAGCGGCTACTTATCACAGTGGCACAAAGGCAGTCAGCGAGTTAGCGACACCCTATTTAGAAGCGCATCCGCTGGAAAGGCGTCAAGCATGGCCCGCTTTATTTTCCGTATCGGGACATATTTGGTTAACCACCCCTGAACTGCATGAAGAAGTGTTTGGTCCTCTTGGTATCTTGGTGTTGGTAGAGGATTTGGCACAAATGGAAGCGGTGGCACGTCAATTAAAGGGGCAACTAACCTGCACATTGCAAATGGATGAAGGTGATCATCGCCAGTGTCAAACACTCTTGTCTCTGTTGGAACGCAAAGCGGGTCGATTGTTAGTCAACGGTTTTCCAACGGGGGTGGAAGTGTGTGACAGCATGGTGCATGGCGGGCCTTATCCTGCGTCGACTAACTTCGGTGCAACCTCGGTTGGCACCTTATCTATTCGGCGTTTCTTACGACCTGTGTGTTATCAAAATGTGCCGCGTCATTTGCTTCCTATAGATTGCCAGCAAGAAGCCTAATTCGGTTTATGTTCCAACTCGGCGATGACCAAACGTTTAAGCTGATTGGCTAAGGGGGAAAGTTGGCGATCATGGATTTGTAATAAGTAATATGGGCTCATGACGATTTGGCGATCTAATTTAAGGGTTTGTAAGTCGGCTTGCACTTTTTGACCCACTAATAAATCGCTGACTTCACTGGCCATAGGAGCGATGGCATTGGATGACACCAAAATGGCGATCAAGGCCAATAAAGAAGTGCTGTTGGTAATACTACTTGGTAACTCGGCTTGTTCTTCCATAAACATGGCTTCTACGGCCTCGCGAATAGGAGCACGATGAGACTGCATGACCCATTCAAAGTGAGTTAGGTCTCGAACTCCAACTTTTTCTACATTGGCGAGGGGGTGTTGTTTGCGAACGACCAATTGTACGGTTTCAGTTCTGGCTGGATAAATGTTGAACATCTTGGCTTCATACTGCTGTGGAATGCGGGCCAGTACAAAGTCATTGTGTCCAGCAATAAGGTCCCGTACCAGACTGTCACTGGTGTCAACATTAATGTCTATTTCGGCTCTTGGTGCAATGGCTCTTAGTTGTTGAATCGCTGGGATTACAAAACCCACGGCAGCGCCAGTAACAGAGCCTATCGCCGTAGTGCCTCCGCCGCCGTCTTTTAACTCATCCACTTCTCTTGCGAGATCACGCAGTTCGACCAAGAGATTGTGTGCTCGTCGCGCGATGGCTTGGCCAATTAAAGTGGGTTCCATGCCTTTAGCGTGGCGGGTGAAGAGACGAGTGCCTATAATTTGTTCAATGTCATGTAGCATGCGAGATGCTGCGGGTTGAGTGATGGCCAATTCATCGGCGGCAATACCCAGTTGGCCGTATTCGCAAATGACCGAAATCAAACGTAGCTGGTTCAGCTTTAAGTGTTTGGCCAGACCGATATCCATAATGACCTCTTTTGTTATTCTTGTATTTTTATCATAAAGCAAGTTTGTTGAAAGCGTTACTAATGGCATTGCAAGAAATGACTTAATTGCTTAGTGTTGGCCGCGAAATAAAATCAAGTATCGATAAGGACGCTTATGTCGAGTGATGGTTCTGCTAACAAGCAACCAATAATTAAACGCCTTCCAGAACGAGAATTCATTATCTTGTTTGCCCTCATGATGTCGTTAACGGCACTGACGACAGATGCGATGTTGCCCGCGTTTGCTTTCATTGCAAAAGATTTAGCCATTGAAAATTACCAACATACCCAGTGGATTATCTCGGCCATGATTTTGGGCATGGTGTTCGGTGAAATTACCTTTGGGCCATTGTCAGATGCAATTGGCCGGAAAAAGAGTATCGGCATAGGGATTGGCATTTATCTTATTGGTACCTTGGTGGCGTTGCTTTCATCTTCGTTGGAAGTTTTGTTGGTGGGGCGTTTAATACAAGGCTTTGGTGTATCGGCTCCGAAAATCGCCTCTCGAGCCATGATACGTGACCTGTATAAGGGGGCGGCCATGGCGCGCATCATGTCTTTTATTATGATGATTTTTTTATTGGTGCCATTGCTGGCTCCCGCAATTGGTCAGTTGGTCATGCAGTTGGGTAATTGGCGTTGGATTTTTGCCATGTTGTTGGTGCAATCTTTAATTGCGCTGACTTGGTTGTATTGGCGGCAACCAGAAACCTTATCGATAGAGGCCCGTATCCCTCTACATTGGCGTAATTTACTTAGAGATGCAGGTAACATAATGAGCCATACGGATGTCATGGCTTTTACCTTAATGCTAGGCTGTATCTTTGCGAGCTTGATGCTTTATATCAGTACGGCGCAGTCTATTTTTCAAGACATTTATGAAGTAGGAGCAGATTTCCCTTTGTACTTTGCCATGATGGCAATTGGCTCCAGTGTGATGAATTTCTTTAACGCCAAAATCGTGTTGCGTGTTGGCATGAAAGCCTGTGTATTTTTTGCCTTAACCTTAATGGTTTGTCTGTCTTTTGTGTTGACTCTGTTGGTTTTATCCTATGATGGCGTGCCACCTTTTGTGTATTTCATGGGCATTTGTATGGCAATGTTTTCTTGTTTTGGCATGGTGTTTGGTAATGTGAATGCCATGGCGATGGAACCCCTAGGACGAACAGCGGGTTTAGGAGCATCGATGATCTCGTCTATATCGAGCTTGGTCGCCATTTTGTTGTCTGTATCGATTGGACAGTTTTATCATAATACTCTCACGCCCTTTGCGACGGGCTTCTTTCTCTTATCGATGGCAAGTGCTGGCTTAATGTTTTTGGCGATACGTTTTTCAGCTTCGCAAAAACCATGACTTGTATCAGGGCTGGCTACAGAGGCGTGTACTGACCCTTGCTTAGCCCTAGATCTTAATGCGTGACGTTATGTTGTTTTAGCTTGATAGTAATACGTCCAAATGATGTCTTGGCACCTAAATGTTTTGGCACCTAAATAGTGCGATGAAAGAGCGACGAATTAGCTTTTGATTTGTTAGGAAAAAGAGTGATTATTCTTTTATTTTCAATGGATTAGAAACATGGTAAGCAAAAGAACAGAAGCGACTCATGCTTCATGGCCCAGACATTGCTCTTTCCCTTATGGAGGGATTTATGACGCAGTATTTTATTCACCAAGCAGAAGCCGTATTCGGTTTTGAGCGGCCGGTGTCCATTCGTCTTAGGGACGGCATCATTGCCGACCTTGGCGAAGACTTAGCAGCAACTGACCAAGACATGGTCATCGATGCCAGTCAATGTGTTGTCTACCCGGGCTTTGTAAACACTCATCATCATTTAGCGCAAGCCATTTTAAAAGGGATTCCTGCTGGACTCAATCAGGGTTTAGGAGAATGGCTGGTGAGTGTGCCTTATCAATTTTGGCCACATATTACCCCTGATCTTATGTATATTGCCGCGAAATTAGGCTTGTATGAGCAACTTCGGTCCGGTGTGACTAGCTGCGCCGACCATCATTATTTATATCATGCGGCGACCACCCCTGAGTTAGAAGAGGCGGTATGGCAGGCAGCACAAGATCTTGGTGTACGCTTTGTACTTTGTCGTGGTGGAGCAACGGCACAGGGCAGTCATAAAGGCATGAAAGGCAGCACCATTCAACCTGAGTCGTTATCACTGGCTTTGACCCGCATGGAAAAGTCCTATCAGCAACATCACGATGATAGTGCGTTGAGTATGAAGCGTTTGGTGGTGGCACCTACTAGCTTAGTACACACCTCGCCCGCGGAGGATTTGAAAGCCTTTGCGCAGTGGGCCAAAGTGCGTGGCTTAAAACGTCATTCGCATTTATTGGAAGTAGGCTTTGATGAGCAAATAGCCCAGCAAAAATTTGCCATGCGGGCGATTGATTACGCAGCACATTGTGATTGGTTAGGCGATGATGTGTGGTTTGCGCATCTGGTCAAAGCGGATGAATATGCCATTCAACGTTTGGCACAAACCGGCACTGGCATTGCACATTGTCCAACGTCAAATTGTCGGCTTGGCAGTGGCATTGCGCCAGCCATTGCCATGGAGCAAGCGGGGATGAAGATTACATTGGGAGTAGATGGTTCAGCATCCAGTGAAAATGCATCCATGTTGCAAGAACTGAACTTGGCTTGGTTGTTACATCGTTCTCAAGCTGGGCCTGAGGCCACTAAAATAGAGCAGGTGATTCGCTGGGGAAGTGAAAATGGTGCCGACTTACTTGGTTTAAAAACAGGTCAATTAGCGCAAGGATACGCTGCGGATCTGGTTATTTACTCATTAGATTCTTTGCGCTATGCCGGTGTTCATAGTCGATTACAAGGGCCAGTTTTGTGCGCAGAGCCTGCTAAGATTGCCTACAGTTTTATCAATGGCAAGCTGGTGGTTGAGCAGGGTAAGGTGCTTGGCGTTGATGAAGCCAAATTGCAGCAAGAAGTGAATGAGGCTTGTGATGACTTGATTAGCAGAGCCATGACTCACTAAGTGTATTGGCATAGGGTGGTGCTTGTGCAGCGGAATGATTCCTTGATTGGACAAAATAGCGGCGACAGTTCTGCCAAATTGTCACAGAAAAAGCGTTATAATATGGCGTTCATTATTGTTTGAGTGCCGTTTCTCTTATGTCTGTCTCTTCCACTTCTTCTCTTGGTCGTGAACTTTTTAAAATGACTTGGCCAATGCTGTTTGGTGTTTTGTCTTTGATGAGCTTTCAGTTGGTCGACAGTGCCTTTATTGGTCAATTGGGGGTCTTACCTTTGGCGGTACAGGGTTTTACCTTGCCGATTCAAATGTTGGTTATTGGTTTGCAAGTGGGGCTTGGTATTGCCACCACAGCGATTATTTCACGAGCTTTAGGGGCGCAAAAAACACAATACGCCAAGCAATTAGGTGGCTTGGTATTGATGATTGGCAGCTTAGGGATAGCTGTATTTGGTGTGCTGATTTGGTTGGTACGTGATGCTATTTTATTGCTGTTAAGTGCGCCTGATTCGGTTTATGCCATGATAGATGACTATTGGCCGCATTGGTTATTAAGTGCTTGGATTGGCGCCTTACTGTATTTCTTCTACAGCATTTGTCGAGCCAATGGCAATACTATTTTGCCGGGCATCATGATGATAGTGACCAGTGTGTTAAATGCCTTATTGGATCCGCTGTTTATTTTCACTTTAGACATGGGATTGAACGGGGCAGCCATTGCTACCAGTGTGTCTTTTGGTTTGGGAGTGCTAGTGGTTGCTCCTAACGTGGCCAGTAAAAGATGGTTTTCATTTGATTGGCAAAGCTTACAACTAAGCAAAAGTATGGCGGATATCGCTCATATCATGGGGCCTGCTATGGTAAGTCAACTGCTTCCGCCGGTCTCTTCCATGTTGGCGACTAAATTAATTGCCAGTTTTGGGACGGCTGCGGTGGCTTCTTGGGCATTGGGTTCACGCTTTGAGTTTTTTGCCATTGTCTCGGTATTGGCCTTGACCATGTCCATGCCACCTATGGTTGGACGTTTGCTTGGCGCATATCGGATAGAGGATATTCGCACTGTGGTATCGATTGCTTGTCGTTATATTCTACTGTTCCAGTTGTGTGTGGCAGGGGTGACTTTTTTACTGGCTAAGCCCCTAGCGGGTCTTATGACCAGTGAACAAGAAGTGACCAGTATTTTGACTTGGCATTTATTGATCGTGCCCGTCAGCTTGGGGGCTTTAGGTATCTGTATGCTGATGGTGTCTGTGTGTAATGCGCTCGGTAAATCCTATACGGCTCTGACTATTTCGGCCTTACGCTTGTTTGCTTTCTTCTTGCCTTGTTTGTGGATCGGCTCAGAGCTGGCTGGCATCAAGGGAATTTTTATCGGTGTCTTGGTTGGTAACCTTTTAGCTGGGTTGTGTGCGTGGCGCATGTATCAGAAAGCCTTGCGAGAAGTGGCTGCGGCACAGGCCGAAGCTTAAGCTTATGTGGCAAGAGAGTGTCACACTCTCTCCATACTTGTTTTAGAGAGTTCACTCTCATCATCTCAATCTTCCCTCTCTTTTATTTTCATATCTCTCTTTTATTTTCATATTTATTCCCACACTGGGTTTTTCAATGCTGCTGATTGATCGAAAACACCGCATGAAAAATGTCTTTTACGGGGAATAAAAGTGTTCCTCTTTTTAGTATCAAGCCTTCTCTAGTTAGCTTTTTTTAGCATTGAAAATTCCGGGAAATTACATGAGAAACAACGCATTGTCGGTGTATTCGCCCCAGTTTTTGAAAAATAGGCTAGCTAGACTGAATGAGTATTAGGTTTTGAAAAAGAGGACATCTCGATGCCAGTTGATATCGAAAAACTGTTAACCCAATGGTCACCTATTAGTTCACGTGACATGTATTTGAATATGGTGGCGGATTCATTAGCAAAAGCGTCACAAAATGCTGCCCATACCCAGCAACAAATACAAACCATAACAGTGACCAATACCGCATTGGGTTCTGGGTTGATTTATGCGATTGCAGCTCAAGGCTCGAAGTCATAATAGCCGAAAAGATGAGCGTCACTTTATGAAGGAGTCTTCTACCCAATAATGTGGCCCAAGGTGTCTATGCTGCTAGCGAACCGCTTTGATTATTGAGCGATTAATAAAGGTATGAGACATCAACTGACTCATGATGAGGGGTGCTGTGATTTAGGTATCAATCATCATATTGAGGAGAGCTAATCGCTAATTAGCTTGTAGTAATACTATTTAAACTAACGGAAAAGGAGTAATACCATGCCAGTAAATGAACAAGTCACAGATTCAGTCACTCAGGTCAACACCAAAGTGGTCGGTGAAACACCGGCTATGGCGATGGGTAACCTACTGATGTCTACCAGCCAAGCCTTGAGTAATGCGGCACATAATGCCACAGCGGCTCAACAACAAGCACAAATCACTATGCAAGCGGCCACAGTTCAAGGTGTGAATTCACTGATGGCGATCGGTTCTGCAGTGATTGGTCGTGGTGCTGAGGGCATTATCGAGAAAGGCTAAATCTCGCTAAGACTATAGAAGATTAGAAAGAAGAAAGGAGTGAAACCATGCCAGTAAATGAGCAAATAACCGACTCGGTCACTCAGGTGAATACCAAAGTAGTGGGTGAAACGCCAGCTATGGCAATGGGAAATTTATTGTTGTCTACCAGCCAAGCCTTAGGGACAGCAGCTCACAATGCAACAGCGGCTCAGCAACAAGCTCAGATCACTATGCAAGCGGCCACCGTCCAAGGAGTCAATTCGCTTACGGCCATTGGCTCAGCGGTATTGGGACGAGGTGCAGAAGGCATTATTGAAAAAGGCTAGTACTGAGATAACGTAATTCAATATAAGGAACAAAATCATGCCAGTAAATGAACAAGTCACGGACTCAGTTACACAGGTCAATACCAAAGTGGTCGGTGAAACACCGGCCATGGCGATGGGCAATATGTTGATGTCAACCAGTCAAGCGTTAGGGACATCGGCGCACAATAGTACGGGAGCACAACAACAGGCGCAAATTACTATGCAAGCGGCAACGGTGCAAGGCGTCAATTCTCTCATGTCGATAGGTTCATCGGTGATTGGCCGAAGTGCGGAAGGCATTATTGAACCCGGTTAACGGGTAAATCTGAAAGAGGATGTGACAGCGCATTTTCTTTCACCATTTGTAAGCAAGTAAACCTAAAAGAAGGAATAAAATTATGCCAGTAAATGAACAAATTACCGATTCAGTGACACAAGTAAATACCAAGGTAGTGGGTGAAACGCCGGCCATGGCGATGGGCAATATGTTGATGTCCACCAGTCAGGCATTAGGCACGGCAGCTCATAACGGCACCAGTGCACAACAACAGGCGCAAATCACCATGCAAGCGGCAACGGTACAAGGTGTGAACTCCTTGATGTCGATTGGTAGTTCCGTTATCGGCCGCAGTGCCGAAAGCATTATCGAGCCAGATGCTGCACCTGAAGCAGAAGCCTCCTAAGGTTTGTCTATATAACGCAACAAGACAACACCCTGGTCAGTGATTTACTGGACAGGGCGTTCTTTAATTAAGGAGAAGACGATGAAAAGTGTGAGTACCCCTCCAGATCCGGATACCTCCGCATTTCATGCGGCGACCCAATCGGTGGCTCAATCTACTGCCATGGCGTTGGCGGATGCGACGGATAACTTAAGGAACTTAAATACCTTGAGCACCACAGCCATTGGTACAGCATTAAGTCAGTTATTGGAAACCGGCGACAGCAAATACCTTGAGGTGATTGAACAGGCACAAAAGATCGTTGTGAATGGCACAGAAAACTTTGGCGCTGTGGGTGAAAAAATAGCGACGGTACTTTATGAAAGTTCGCCATAAGAGACCCTTTATCCCCAAGTAACAATAACAGCAAGATTAACCTTTTATCCATAAATACATAGTGGCTTAAATGGCTAAGGAGTGAAGATGGAACCTCAGGATATACGCTATGAAAATGAGTTTGAGCAAGAAGTTCCCGCAAAAGCGGTTCAGGAGTTCAACACATTACAGACTTTTTCCGTTCAGCCTACCAGTTTGTTGGAAACCACGCTAACAGATACATTGGGATTATCAATGCACAATGCGGTGACCAACCAGCAACAATCACAAATGACCACAGCGGCATCCATTACCAATGCGTGTGCACGCTTATTAAAGACGCATTCAGTGGTTGCTAAGCCAAAGCCAAAAGCAGAAGAGAAAGCATCAGCCAATGAAGATCATACTAAAGAGGCAAGTGCAGCAGCCCAGGATACTTCTCCCCCTGAGGATCCGCCAGCAAAGAAAAAAGCCTTGAATGTAAAAGGTTTTTTAAAGGCTAAGAAAGGAGCAGAAGATGAACAAACTCAGCCAAATGAACTTTGATTTGGATGCCCAGCTTAAACAAATTGATACCTTTACTAAGCAACAACATCTCGAAGTGGAGAATCTGATCTCCAGCACACAGGAAAAACTGTCTAAAGCCGAGTCAGAGAGCGCGGTAAACAAGGTGGAAAAAGAAGTCAGTCAAATACTCAGCACCATTGAGTCCAAACTGGATGAAGAAATGACTAATATCAATCAGCAGCTACAAACCTTGCTGCCAGCAGAGAAAAAATAGAGGTTATTATGGCCAAGAAAGTGAATGAACAAATTACCGATTCGTTGACGCAAACCAACACTCAAGTGTTAGCGTCGACTCCAGCAAGCGCCATGGGTAACCTATACACGGCAATGGGACTGGCTATGTCGAATCTGAGTAACAATGCTTCCAGTGCTCAGCAACAGGCGTCGATCGGCATGCAAGCGGCTACCGTACAAGGGGTGAACGCCATGACCGGCATTGGTGCTGCCGTACTGAGTCGTGCATCCGAAGGCGTTGTCGAAAAAGACAGTTGAGCTGTCTACATACAAAAAGTCCTTTAGAAACAAAGTAGGCTTTTTATGGATGCATAGCAGCCATCTAACAGGGGAAGAAGCATGAGTGACGCGAACTCACAAGATTTGCAGCAAGTGAATCAGGTCATTGGTCAACTTACTGAATCCGCCATGTCGGACACCATGGGATTGCAGATGCAAAATGCCGTGACCATTCAGCAAGGTATGCAAACCATTAGTAATGCAGCGACCTCTACCGCTTGTGCTCTTATTCTTAAAAAAGGCGGCTAATAAGTGACATATCATGGCCAACGACAGTGCAACGGACAAGGCCAAACAATCGGTGGCGCAATCTACGGCCATCGCAGTACAGGATGCTGCGGATAATCTGCGTAATTTAAATACCATCAGTACAACGGCCATTGGTGTGGCGTTATCTGAATTATTGGCCACGGGTGATCCGAAATACATTGATGTGATAGAGCAAGCGCAAAAAGTCATGTCCAAAGGGACAGAGAATTTTGCCGAGCTTGGGGCCAAAGCAGCGGAAGTGGCAAAGAAATTTAGTGAATGATTTTTACTATTCAGTAGCGCTTAACGCTTTAGGTTTGATTCTGTGCAATAAAGCCGATTGCTGATCGCATCTTTCTTTTACTTAGTTAATTTGAGAATGTCTTTAAATTCAGGTGCTGTACTGTCAGCGACTAATTCATACAAACACATCTCCAAACTGCTGGTGGACGCGCCGTTGGCGAGTAGCTTGGTAATGGCCAGTTCTTTATTAAATAAAGATCGAGAAGAAACACAGTCAACCACCACTTCCACCTTGTAACCTAATTCAAGTAGTTGCATGGCGGTTTGGTACACGCAAATGTGAGTCTCAATACCACATATTAGCCAATTTTCGACCCCTGTTTGTTCGAGAGCGGCCACAAATTCTGCCGCACCGACCGCACTAAAGGTGTGTTTTTTAATGGGGATTTGAGATGCCATTAAATTGGCAATTTGGGCTTGGGTAGAGCCGATTTTATCGGGAGTTTGTTCTAACCACAGAATGGGTAAATTCAACAGCTGAGCACCTTGAATTAACTTGGCAGTTTGATCCATGAGAGCATCACTGTCATAGACAATGTCTGCCAGCTTGCCTTGGATATCAACAAGGATTAACCCTGTGTTTTTTCTGCAGAGCATCTTCTTTCCTACTTATTATTCTGATGATGATTTATCAAGTATGCGATCATAAGTGCTTAGGTCAATCATTATCTTTTGAGGGGCGGAGATTAAGGTTTTACAACTTATGTTGTATTTATTGGCTGAAAGCCAAGCTTTTGCAAAAGAAAATTCAGTCTTATCTCTTTGCTTTTAGGTTAGTGCCCCACCATTCATGTAGGGCATAAAACCGTTTTGCTGATATTTTTACAGGGTCTGTTTTTGATTGATACATATGGCATGGGTATTAAAAAGCGGCCAATAAAAACCTTTCAGTTCCACCTTTTTTCATCTGACACAGACGTGATATTTGACCGCTACCAGTTAGGCCGCTGTCCAGTACGTAAGCGCATTGGTGATGGTTGTCCAAGGGTTGGAAATGTTGCATGTCTTCGCCACTAAAGCGTCCCCATAAACCAATGAAAAGCAAGATGTTGTCGTTAGGTAAAACGGAACGTAATGCCTTGATGCGCTTAACGTCTTCATAGAGTTTATTGCGTTCTTTCGTGCTCTCTAACTCCTCTTGGTGGAGGGTATGAAATTCAAACCAAGATGTTGTGTCAGAAGTGACGAGTTTTAAGTCGGCTTTCGATGCGGCTCTTTTTTCACAAGGAGCCACTTGTTGGCTCTTTAGGTTGTATTTGTAATACTCTTCTGCCTGCTGATAGGAGCAGGCGTATTGGCATTCCTGGCCGTTAAAAATGCGACTGAGTGGCAAACTCAGTTCGAGAGTCATCCAGTAACGGCTCAATGCTTTGCTTTGTGGTAAAGCCATGATTTGGTTAGCCTGATCAAAATTATACTGCGCCGCGATTTGGGCAAGTAAGCTGTGTTGTATCATTGCGTGTCTCCAGACTCATTACATTAGGCTAACAAACTAAGCTTTGACACGGCCGTGAGACCGCATCATTTTGTTGTGTCCTTGTTTTCATCATGATGGATCTGGCCCGGTCAACGCCAAGGTGTTGCTTGCAGTAGCGCTGCTTTGTTGAATGGTTTTGACAAACTGGTTAATGGCATTTTCAGCATGACTTTTGTCGACATTCTCTTGATTGATGTAGGGGTCGAGTTCGGTGCGAATGTGGCCACCGGTTAGGGCATCTTTTTCTCTTTGTACCACGATGGCATGGACCGCCTGACAAAAGGCGAAGGCATCGGTTTTACTGTAAATTCGATGTTGTTTTCCTGTATTGCCAGTATCTGGATAACGTGGCGCGGCATAAGATACTAGATAAGGCTGAGTTCTTGGGTCATTACCGACCATCTCTTCACATGAAAAAAGGACAAAATCGGTGGATTTGCATTTGTCCATGATGTTATTGCAGATGGGAGAGTTCGCTTCTATGCCCAGATTATAATCACAGAAGAACACATCAACACCCTTAATGAGAGAGGACATCATGGTATCGAAGGAAGATTGTACTTCAGCGGGCAAGTCATGGCTCTCGGCCAGTTTGTTAAACTCTGAAGATTTCACGATAAAAGAGTTACGCCAGCTTGCCAGTAATTCAGTGCCATTAGAATTATCACGGTTTTTGTAGGCAACTTTATAGCCACTGTCGAATACATCTTCGACATTTGGTTGATCTGAAAGGCAGGCAAAAATCCGCCCGTCGGACGCTTCGCATAATCGAAAAATGAGTTGACTCATGGTGATCTCCTGTTGAGTGGTGATATTTCATTGAGAGTTGAAGAATAAGTGGTTTTGTATTGATAGACTCGGTGGAACCTTTTAATCTCGCGGTGAGATTAATGCTTTGATGCCAGCATACATGAGGGAATATTGGATAAGTTTTGTAGGCTAGGACTCATGACCTGAGAAGATTCAGAAATGAGGGGAGAGGGGATTGTGCTAGGATCTTTTGGTAACCATTCCTCGTCGCTTAGCGAGTGTATTTCTTCTGAAATGGATTGCGTGGCGCTTTCGTCGTCATTATCATCATCTTCCGCATTATTGCCATCTTCTGCCTTGTCTTGCTCTTGCTGATCATCAGTTTGTTCATCTGCATCAGAAGATGGGCAATCTGCCGACGGTTGTTTTAGGGAGCTGCTTGCCGAGTCGATATGGCTCTGTACTCTCGTGTCGATAGGACTCCTAGTAAAAGCATCCTGTGGTAAGTCTGGGAGTTGCATGCATAAGTTATTGATAAATTGTTGATAAGGATTGCAGCTAAGATCGAAATGCGCCAAAGGTGTCGTGGTATTTGCTGTTTCCTTGTTTGTAGTGGGTTCTGGTGTTTCAATGTTTTGAGAAGGCGATGTGTTTGGCTGTAAACACGTCTGAGTCGACTTGGTTGGTTGGGCTTTTTTTACTCGCTTTTTGAGGGTATTTGGACGCCGAATGAATCGAAAACCATAGCGAATTCGGACCAGACGACGTTTTGCTTGTTTCATGTGAGTTTCCTTCGTAGAGGGAGACAAGTTGAGCACTTGTCTCATTGGCTTATTCGTACCTTCCTTTAAAGCAGACCTTTACTTAGAGATTGAATGGCATCGTTTACCAGCTTTTGAACTTCCGCTTTGGCGGTAATTTGTTTGGTCAGCATCTCAGCTTCCAATATGTCTTTCTCTCTTTCTAGCTCCATGTCCAGTTCTTGTTGGGAAATAATGCCTTCTTGTTTGGCTTGTAATAAGGCGCTTAGCGTGTCCTGTTGTTTTGTTAAACTACTGGCCAACGCTTCACAGAGCGTGTTTTTTAATGGCGAGTCTTCTACTTGATCCAGGGTTTGTTTAACAATTTGGTTAAAAATTTGATTCATGTTCAGGTCTCCTATTGGCGGTTATTGTTTGGCCATTTCCCCTTCAATCAGGGTACTCATTAGTCGTCGGTATTGATCCATTCTGCGTTGAATAATGAAGTCTGAGATGGCGTTGTTTTTCTTATGTGCGGCAATGTCCTGTTGCCAGAGGGAGGTGAGTGTTTTGCTTTGGGTTAAGGTTTCGTCATTTTTTTCACGGAGTGCCTGACGTCTTTCTAGGCTACGAATTTGTACTTCAATGTCGATATATCGAGCTGAGACGTTGGCGTAAGTTCGTTCCGACTCTGGTAGGGACTGTAAAATCAAATAAAAACGATCAATGTCTTTATCAATATTTTCCATTTGTTCTAGGCTTCTTGAGTCAAAGGGGGAGACGAGTTGGATAGAACAACTGATTAATAATATGGTGCTGAGTAGTAAGCAGGAGAGAGTGAGTCGCTTTTTCATGAGAGTCCCTTATGTTGATCAATAATGCTGATATTGTGATCTCATTGAGCGGGAAATACTCAGGCGTTTAGATGCATTTGTTTGCCCAAGATATCCTCTTTCTAAATGACATAGTGGAGGTTTTGGGAGGCCCTATGAGTGACTTGATAAAAGGGTTAAAAGCGGTGGAAAGCGCGTTAAAAGCAAAACCAAAAGGTCAAGCTCCCAAGTTAACACCAGAACAATTTCAACAGCTAAGTAAAGTGAAAATAACCTTGCAGTTGGTGTTGCTAGGGGTTAAGACGCCGATGGATTTACAACAAGAGACGGCTAAGATGCTAGCAAAACTGGCCAAGACCTTTATTGAAGAAGCCAGTCAAAAAGCTAACGTGAAGCCGGAGGAGTAACCGATGGAGCGCCAGGAGTTGGAATATTGGTCTGCTTACGCAGATTATCGATGAGCTTATCCAGCAGCGAAAATAATACTTCGATACTGTATCCGGATAGAAAGGCCAAAGCCATGGGTGAGAGCGCCATCTCGCCCACTTCGGGTTTAAGGAACCAGCCAGTAATCATGCCGGCAAGACAACCCAAAGTTAAACGTAAGCGATAGCCGATTTCCCGACTGGCCGTGTAAGTCAGGCTTCTTACTTGTTGTAACAGAGTACGTAAGACAAAAATCAAAGCGCCTAACAGTCCATAGATTAAAGGCAGTAAGTAGCTTTGTAGCATTTGAATAAAAGACTGGGCGGCAATCATATTGGCGGAAAACTTGATGCCTAAATGTTGCTTTTCTAATGGCACATCCAGATGGATTTCCTGACCGAACATCCATAAAAGATTCCACTTTTTCAGCAATTGGTAGTTGGCTTCAATATCGTCAGGTAGCGGGTTGGTGATAGGTTGCGGAAAGGTTTTTAAATCTTCAAGCAGGGTATAACCAAACAGATAAAACATTTGTGCCATGAGTAAGAAGAGCAAGGTAAAAACCGTGTAATAGCGATATAAGGTGATGGTTTTTGATGCGGTTGGTTTGGATGGTTTGCCATTTCTAATGATGGGCACTACCGCTTTGATACTTTCAATAGTAACAGGGTAGATCTGACGCGCGAGGCGGTCATAACATTGGATTAAGTAGATTTCATCGCCTACCGACCAATTATTGTTTTCTATTTTGGTACTGACGGCGGTGATGCCCTTGGCAATTTCTGGGCTGATAGTGAGATTGCCGTGACGGGCGACGTAATGCAAAAGACAACGACCATCTTCAGCGAGTCTAATCAGTTCTTTTTGCGAACTGGAAGAGGCTTTTATTGTCTCGTCGTTCGTCACAGGCCATGGCTCCTTTAGTAAAGATACTCTGAAACAATTTCGCGCTGATAATCCAGCAACTTGCAGCCACCGCCAGAATTGTTCCAAATAGCTTGAGGGCTATCAAAACTGAATTCGTTGGCTTTTAAGTCGATTTTATTGGTATAGACTTTAAGCGAAGTGAAAGCATCAAGCTTGGTGTGTTTGGGAAACTGGAATACATGGTTGTTGGTGATGGCTTCTAATCGCCAATCATCCAGCATGACATCACTGTCTGATAGATTGCTGATTTCAACAAATTCGTCACCTTCACTGCGGTGTTCTTGGCCATCATAATGCATATGACTAATGACGATTTTATCATGGGCACTTTTGCCATAAGCCAGACTACACAGGGCATTGTTTTGATCATCGTATAGGGTGCCTAAATCGCCCTGATTGTTCCATATTGGGCGTTTATATCGAAAACTGTAATTGTGGTCACCCGATGTCATGAGTCTGAGTTCATCATAGGGAAATAACAGGCTATTTTCAGGGAAGGTGAACACTTGTTTAGGTGAACCCGCTTGCAAGCGCCAGCCTGACAAGTTGATCTGAAGCCCTCCGCGGTTGCGAATGGTGACATACTCGTCTAACGGATCGGATGGGTTGTCGTATTCTATCTTGTCGATCACCACCTGACTAAAGGCTTGAAGCTTGTTTAACTTGTCCCAAAGCGCATCCGCTTCCAGACGACTTATTGGTGGACAATCAGCAATGTTTTTCAGCATCTCGGTGATGGCATTTTGCAAGCGGTTATTAAAATAGGACATATTGGGTTCCTTTTTGAGAAAGCGTCGTAAGGCGAGGGCAAGAAGTCGCCCTCGGTGGTTGTTAATCTGTATTGTGTTTGTCGTAAGCGGCTTGCAGCTTTTCGTCGTAACGGTTTTCAGCGTAGCCTGGACCGTTGTAATAACGAGCAAAGGTAGGCCAATCAAGGCTTTGAATGGCTTCAAGTAAGCGACTGTTAGATTTAATGAAGTGTACGAACGCAATAAGGTGATAACTTTCGGCAAAAAACATATCGCGTACAAAGCTCTCCACGTCATCATAGCCAGCGGCTTCATGGTTAAAGCCCATAATCTGATAGCGTCCATATGAAGCCGACTTAAGGGCGGCAATACGATCCAATTGCATGGCTTTGTATAAGCGTTGGTATTCTTTTTCTCCGCCGACATAAAGGGATCTGTCCCATTTGGGTGAAGAAATATCAGGGTCGGATTCATCGAAGCGATGATCACTGTATTTGGAAAATTGATGGGCTTCGAACAGAATGCAGGGGGCATCGTTTTCGAAATAACCACTGCCTGACGATTCCACTTCAGACACGGCTTTGATGGCAGCAACATCACAGCTTAATAATTGTGAGGCTTGTTCAAAATCTTCTTCTTTCAAACCCTTTTCAGGAGTGATCTTTGGTAAAAAGAAACTGAGTGTGGGAGCGGATTCAACTAAAGCTTTTTTTAACGCTTTATGTGTCATCCCATTGCAACTGATTAAGCCGTCTGGGTTTTTAAAGCCAGCAATTTTTCGTTGCATTAAAATGATGGCGAGACAGGTGCTGGACTCACTTTCGTCTGAGTCAATGTGACCGTCTTCTGCTAACGGTGCATCCAGCCCAATTTTATTTTGCAGGGTGTTTAAGGCTTTTTGTACCGCCAGCACATCATCCGTTTGGTTTTCCCCACCAATACCAACAGAGGATGCTAAATTCAGTTCAGACATGATTTTTCTCCCTATATGAGATGCTTATCGAGGCTAAAATGGTAAGCAAGCTGATGGTGATTTTATTGGTGTGAGTGATTTATTCTTCGGGCAAATGGATGACATTGCTTCTTGAGGCAACACATTTCGCGGAGCTTGGGTGAATTCAATGTGCGCAAAGCTATTCAAGGCTTGTTGACCATACAGATGGCTAAATAATCATCTTACAGATGTCTGTATTCGTGTCTGTATGATGAATTTTCTGTTTGTCTGTCACTTTTTCGATGCCAAGGTTGCTCTTATTATTTAAGTATTAGATTTGTCGGGGGGTTGATATGATTATTATTGCGATACTTCAGCATGTATCTGTTTGTTTTCAGCGTTATTATTCTCGTAAAAAATTAGCTTCTTTACCTCAAGAGTTACGAAAAGACATGGGAATTATGCAAGATAGTTTTGATGTGGAAGTAGGTAAAGGAAGGATTGGTTACCTGCTTAAAGAGCTAGTGCACCCTCTTTGGCTTCAAGTGACAAAAAAGCCACCTAATAGTCGTTAAATGTAGAGAATCTCTGACTTCCACAATTTTGCTATTGAAAATATGGGTGAGAATGAATACCATTTAGTCTCATGTTTTTACTCACCTGGAGAGTATTGTGGAAGATTCAATTCAGCAAAAGATCATTGATTTCTTATTGGTCGGTGGACCGGTAGTATGGATTTTGATGGGCTTTTCTGTAGTGGCCTTGACGATTGTCTTGTTGAAATTGTGGCAATTTTCATCTTTGCGTGCTGAAAGTTTGAAAACGACGAATCTAGCGTTAGCACAATGGCGTCAAAATAATCTGGATGCGGCATTTGAAGTGCTTCAGCCAAAACGTCCGATCGATGCCTTAGTGGCTTACACAATGCATTCCTTGGTGGCTGGGAAAGTGACGGCTGAACTGATTCGTGAAGAAGTTGAGCGTCGTGCCATGAGCCAACTTAATCAATTACGCTCCTTCCTAAGACCCCTAGAAATCATTGCTACCTTGAGCCCATTGCTGGGTTTGTTAGGAACCGTATTAGGCATGATCACGGCTTTCCAACAAATGGAAGGCGCGGGCAATCAGGTGGATCCTTCCGTATTGTCTGGCGGGATTTGGCAAGCTTTATTGACCACTGCGGTGGGCTTGGCGGTGGCCATTCCTGTAGTGACATTACAAAGTTGGTTAGAGCGTAAGGTCGAGCGTATTGCTCACAATATGAATGATGCAGTGACGCAAATTTTTACCAGTGATAAAGCCAAAGAGCTTGTAGAAGAGGCTGAGAAAGAGATTTTACATGCCGCTTAAGCTGACCCAGCCGCGACGAAAAAATGCCATCAGTTTAACACCTCTCATCGACGTGGTATTTATTCTTTTATTGTTCTTCATGCTGACGTCCAGTTTTGTCCCTTGGCGTACAGTGGATACACCTTTGTCCGTTGCATCCGACTCGCCTAAGCCTGAGGGCGAAGTAGATAACCTGATTCTAACCTTGAAGCTCAATGACAATCAGGTGTGGATTGGTGATCAAGCAATCAGTTTGACTGACAGTTTTGCTTTCCAGAATTTGGTCACCGAACACAACCAAGGAATGTTTATTATCAAAGCCGATCAAGGGGTTAGACTGCAGACCTTGATGCGACTTGCTGACCAGCTGAAAGCCAATGGTGCTGATAAGGTCTCCATCGCGAATGCATTTGCTATGCCTGATGAGTCGAAAGCGCCATGAAAATAGGTCAAAAGTATGCAGCACGTAAAGCGGCCAACGAAGACAATATGGTGCCGCTGATCAACGTGGTATTCCTCATGTTGGTGTTTTTTATGGTGGCAGGCCAAATTCAAAAAGCCGATCCTATTGCTGTTATGCCTCCCGAGTCCATCAATGATCATAGGGCTGAGACAGACCCAAGTGTTGCGATTTTTGTCGGTATGAATGGCGAGCTGTATGTGGAAGATCAGCCATATCAAGTTAACGATGTGAAAGCCTATTTAGAAAAGCAGTTTGCTGCTGCAGCAGACAAACAGGCTTTTTGGGTGCAAATCAAAGCCGACGGTGCCATTCCTCTAGAAGAACTTCGGCCTATTTTTGAGCAAATACGACAAGCAGGTCTTACCAAAGTGAGTTTAGCGACCCAGCTTGAGCGAGGACAGCCATGATAAGCACTCGCCATTGGATTATCGCAGGTGGTTTGGCGGTTTCCTTTCACGCTGGGGCTTTCTATTTGGCTTTTTCTGGTGATCAGTCTGAAGGCAGCCAAATGGAGGGCCTTAATGGCATTGAGTTTGACCTTGGTATGATGGGGGATTTGGGTGTTGCGACGCAAACAACTCTGGCTCAGGAAGAAGTCCAAGAGGTAGAGGAAGAGATTGAAGAACCTGTTGAAGAGGTGATTAAAGAAACACCACCCGAACCTGTCGTTGAACCAGAGCCTGTCGTCGAACCAGAGCCTGTTGTTGAGCCAGAGCCAGTCGTCGAACCAGAGCCTGTCGTCGAACCAGAACCCATTGTCGAGCCTGAGCCAGTCGTCGAACCAGAGCCGGTTGAAGTGAAGCAAGAATCGCCTATTGAAGTTGAAAAAGTGGCGCCTAAACCAGAGCCTAAGCCAGAGCCTAAGCCAGAACCTAAACCAGAACCTAAACCAGAGCCTAAGCCTGAGCCCAAACCAGAACCTAAGCCAGAAGCTGTGGTAAAAAAAGCCGCTCCGCAAAAAGTGGCGCCACCTTCCATGGCAAACATGAAAGCGACCACGGGTACTGGCAATGCTGCTACTACGGGTGGAAATACCGGGGCAAAAGCAACTTATTTTACTAAGCTTAAGGCGGTATTGGCGAAGCACAAACGTTACCCTCGTCAATCTCGACGTCGCAACGAAGAAGGTGTGGTGTCCTTGTCTTTTATTGCTTATGCCGACGGCTCGGTATCAGACATAAAAATTACCAAAAGCTCGGGCTACAAACGCTTAGATAAGGCGGTATTAAAAATGATTAAGACAGCAACGCCTTTGCCCAAATTTGGTGATGATATGGCAGAAACTCAGCTCAAAATTAACATTCCTGTTTCTTTTAAGCTAAGTGACTATCGCTAACCAAGTCTGAGATCATAAACGGCATAATAATGAGCAAACGCCGCAATTCAGTTGCATTGTATTGCGGTTTTTTCGTTGTCAGTCAGACTAGTGTTTGGCTGGCAGTAAAAGCCAGACTTTACCAAAGTGTTTGAGTTGCCCTGCATGAAAGTGTGCTTCTTCCCCAATGCCCTGATACCAGTCAATATGACCCGGACCCTTAATAGCCCCACCTTTGTCTTGCGCCAATAATAAGCGAAATTCGTGTCCAATCAACTCACCTGCTTGATCCAACTTAGGCACTTGGGCCAATAAAATGGAACCCAAGGGAATGACGCTAGGATCCACTGCTGCTGAGTATAATGGCGTAAGGGGGACGTTAGCTGCCCCGACGGGTTTTTCTAACCCTTCACTAAAAAACAAATAGCTAGGATTAGTGGAAAGAATCTCACGCATTCTTTGAGGGTGTTCATCTAACCATTCACGAATGCTCTGCGCAGAGATGTCGGCTTTGTCGATTTCTCCGCGCTCGATCAATTCTTTGCCAATACTGCGATAAGGATGACCATTCACGCCGCCCCAAGATAACAGCTTCTGCTCGCCATCTTCATATTCGATCACACCCGAGCCTTGCACATGCAAAAAGAAATTGTCGACTAGGTCAGCGGTATAAGCAATCTCTAAACCTTGGCCAGCGAGAGCGCTTTCAAAGTCGATTTCTTCGCGGGAAGGATAACGACCTTCGGCATTGGTTTGTGTTGGTTTGCGGTACAAGGGGTAGCGAAACTCTTCGTCTGGCAAATGTCGAACGGGCATCACAGGCACGTAATAGCCCGTGATCTGCACATTGCCACGCTTATCCTGCCCAGCCAGTTGATGAGCCACAAGATGAGGCGTGTATTTAGGATTGTCCAACCATAACGAAATTTCGTAGGCCACATGCTTGAGATCAGCCAAATCCACTTGTGTGTCTTCTAGTTGGAATTGTCGCTCGGATAAGCGGTTTAAATAAGCTTGTTGTTGTGTCAATCCATCACGGAAGCTGTCGTCAGGATAGGGTAAACCGGGTGGTAAACTCTCCTTTAAATATAACTGATCTCGTTTGAGTGCAGTGGTATCTCGACCATTGTTTTCAAAGTCATTAGAGCGATCGATTTCGTTAAAGCTACAGGCGGCGATAAGGGTGATACTGGCAAGACAAAAAGGACGTATTACTAGACGAGAGCCCTGTAAAAAATGCGATATAGGCATAAAATTCAACTTATTGTTCTATGTTAGATGTAGGTCATTCAAAACATGGCGCGAATGACAGCGTTGCTTCATCTTGAATTTTTATGCCTACAAAAGCAATGTTTTAGGCTGCTTTTTACATTTTATGACTGTGCTTGTAGCATCAATTGTTCATAGGCTTCTCGAAGACTAATGAAGGTTTCTTGATCACCTCCTCGGTCTGGATGGTATTGTTGAGCCAGTTTACGGTATTGTTGCTTAATGCTGTTCTTACTGGGATTGTCTTCTGCTAGCTTCAGGGTTTTAAGTGCCGTGCGACGATCGCCGGGGTGACAAATGCCCTTATAAAAGCTTTTGAGCAAACGTGCGACATCTGTTTCGTCGGTTTTTTCGTATTCATTCCAGTCTAGGTAATAAGCGGCAAGTTTGGCCTCGGCGCTATTGTTGAGATTGGTATTATCAGAAGTAGTTGTATGTTGGGTAGTGAGAAGACGAATGTGTGTTGCTTCTATACTGAGCATCAGGTTGTCTTCTTGCCATAGTCGGCTTTGTAACTGATACAAAGCATTCATGATTAAGAAATGCTGACGAAACAATTGTAGATTTGTATCATCGGCTAATTGGCTGAATTCAGGGAATTGAGCCTGCAAAGATTTGAGAATATCAAACTCTTTTAGGCCATGAGGTCGCGCCTTCAGCATGCTAAGAATGGGGGCAATTAGCGGGTTTTTCATAATGGTCTCGCGTGTTGCTCATTATTGGAAGTGTATGCTACGTGAGACAAAAGCGCCAAACCATTTGTGACAAGGTGACAATTTGCAGAGCAAAAAGGCATAAGTATGTTGTGGGTTTTATTGGTTATATTCGCATTAATCTTGATCTTTGGCCCTAACCTTTGGGTCAAGTATACCTTGAAGCGTTACGCACAAGAGCGCAGTGACATTCCTGGCACGGGCGGGCAGCTTGCTGAGCATCTTGTAAAGCGTTTTGAGTTGGATCAGGTTGCTGTTGAAACCACCCAAGAAGGCAGTGACCATTTTGACTTTAAGCAACATGCGGTTCGTCTAAGCCCTAGTGTGCACAATGGCCGTTCATTAACCGCGGTAGCGGTGGCGGCTCATGAAGTGGGTCACGCCATTGCCCATGAAAAGAAACAGCCTATTTCCCATTTGAGCTCCCGTTACCTGCCGTTGGCGCACGGTCTAAATCGTATTGCCGGTGCTTTGTTATTGGGTTGGCCGGTGATTTCCGTTTTGTTGCATTTACCTTATGCCGTGCCTTTGCATGCCGCTGTGGTTGGCTTTTCTGGTTTATTAGCCGTGTTTGTGCATTTGGCCATCTTACCAGAAGAGTGGGATGCCAGTTTCAAAAAAGCCTTACCCATCTTGGCGGAAGGGGGTTATGTGCATACTGAAGACTTACCCAAAATCAAACGTATTCTCACCGCTTGTGCCATGACGTATGTTGCGGCTGCTTTAATGCGCATACTTTTTATATGGCGTTGGTTTAGACGTTAATCTTAAGTGGTTACTGCTTGTAATACTATTTGATATGGAGATCACCCTTGCTGCTAAGGACAACTAGGAGCACCACTAATTTGATGTATTTTTCTCTTGTCATAAAAAACTCATGAATTCATTATCTTTTCGTTTTATGATCAAAAAACTGACTATTTGGTAAGTATTGATTCTTTAAAATCTTAATGGAGATTAACATGGCGCTTGACCTATCTAAGAAGGCGGCTTTTCTGGCTTCTTCCCTAGCCTTTGCTTCCTTAGCACAGGCTTCTACGATTGATTTACGAGTAATGGAAACCACTGATATTCACATGAACTTGGTGGATTACGATTACTATAGCGACAAGCAAAGTGATGCGGTTGGTTTATCCCGTGTGGCTACTCTAATCAAAGCGGCCCGTGCTGAAGTGACGAATTCGGTTTTGGTGGACAATGGTGATTTGCTTCAGGGCACGCCATTGGGGGATTACGTTGCTAAAGGTCGTGTGCTGCGTTTTGGTGAAACACACCCAGCTTTTAAAGCCATGAACCTGATGGATTACGATGTGGGTAACATAGGTAACCATGAGTTCAATTACGGTTTGGATTTTTTAATGAAGAGCTTGAGTGGCGCTAACTTTCCATACATTAGTGCCAACGTATACGCAGATGATGGTGATGATGACGCGAGCAATGATCAGCCTTATTTTCAGCCTTATGTGATCAAGCAAAAAACCTTCATTGATTCGGATGGTAAATCGCAAACAGTGAACATGGGTTACATAGGATTTGTGCCGCCACAGATCATGACGTGGGACAAAGACAATCTTACCAACAAGGTCATTGCCAAAGACATAGTTGAGACAGCGAAAAAGTACGTACCAGAAATGAAAGCGCAAGGTGCGGATGTCATTATTGCCATTCCGCACAGTGGCATGATGAATTCACCTTATATGAAAGGGGAAGAACATGCGTCTTATCATTTAGCGAAAGTGGATGGCATTGATGCCATCTTGTTTGGTCATTCCCATCGGGTGTTCCCAGGAGATAAAACCATTGCTCAATTTGAGGGAGTGGACAATGAAAAAGGCACAGTTTATGGCAAGCCTGCGACCATGCCGGGCTTCTGGGGATCGCACTTAGGTGTGGTGGATTTAGTCTTAGAACCCGCTGGTGACGGTTGGAAAGTGGCCGATGGTAAAGCCGAAGTGCGCGCTATTTCTCGTCGTGAAGGTCGTAAGACCATTCCATTGGTGGAAGCCGATGTGACCATTAATGATGCAGTAGAAACGGAACATGAAGGAACCTTGGCTTACATGCGCCGTAAAGTGGGAGAGTCCACCTCAGACATCAACAGCTTCTTTGCCTTAGTACAAGACGATCCCTCTATTCAAATCGTGAATAACGCACAGCTTTGGTACGTAGAAAATATCGTTCGCGGTACCTCTTATGAAGGCTTGCCTATCTTATCAGCAGCGGCACCATTTAAAGCAGGTGGCCGTGGCGGTCCAGAATATTACACAGACGTTCCAAAAGGCGACATTGCGTTGAAAAACGTCAGCGACTTGTACATCTATCCAAACGATTTGAAAGTGGTCAAATTAACCGGAGCACAGGTAGTGGAATGGCTTGAGCGTGCGGCTGGTCAGTTCAATCAAATTGATCCGCAATCTAATAAGGCGCAAGACTTAGTAAACCAGTCTTTCCCGACCTATAACTTCGACGTTATTGACGGCATTTCTTATCGAATTGATGTTACCCAACCGACACGTTATGACTCGGAAGGTAAGCTTGCCAATCAAAATGCACGCCGTATCGTGGAAGTGATGTTCCAAGGTAAACCCATGGACATGACGGCCAACTTCCTTGTGGCAACCAATAACTATCGAGCCGGTGGCGGCGGCAGTTTCCCTAACTTGTCCGGAGACACTATCGTGATTGATGCACCCGATAAAAATCGTGATGTGGTAGCGAACTATTTGTTAAGTCAGAAAACCATTAACCCAGCAGCGGATCAGAATTGGTCATTTTCGGATTTCGGTCAGGCAAAAGTCTTGTTCACTACCGCATCTAAAGCCAAAGAGGCGGCAGGCAAGAATATGATTTATCAATCTACGAACCAGGATGGTTTTGCAGTATTTGAATTGAAGTAAGTTATTTCTTGCAGTGTAAAAGACATATCCATCGAACCAAAAAAAAGCTTGCTAATTGATTTAGCAGGCTTTTTTTATGCAGTCATACTAGGAAGTCGTCACTAATATAAATCATGTATTAATTTACCCGTTCTAATCAGAAAATTACAAATTCAACACAGAGTTTCGTCGGCTTTCAGCATTTAATGAGAGTGTGTTTAATCACTGACTATGGCATAAGCAGGTTAAATAAGGTGTGGATACCTTGAAAGCCAGTTGTCGTAGTCCGCGAATGAATGGTTTATTTATCGACAAGCTGGCCATTCGCAACTCGTGTAGATGTAGAGGGCTAAAAAATGACGTTCAAACGGAAAATAATAATTATATTGATTTTAGTTGGGGTAATACCTGCTTTGCTTATGTCGGCGGTATCTTTATACATTTCGTCTGGCGCTTTGAAGGAGGCAGCTTATAACAAGCTATCCTCTTTGCGTGAAGTAAAGAAAGATGCGGTAGAATCTTATTTAACGAAATTAGAAGATGAAGTCTATTTGCTGTCCATCAGCCCTTTTATTAAAAGGGAAATGCCCTTTATCACAGCAGCCTATCAACAAGCTTTAGATTCCGCGCCAGAAACCATTCCTAGTGTTGATGTGATGCGAAATGAGCTCATCAGTTACTATCAAAAGAATTTTGAGCCTGCCTTGGTGGAAGGAAGTAAAAACAGGTCTTTACCGACAATGGCCTCTTTGATCGGTGACATGTCTGATACTGCGGTGTTTTTGCAATACATTTATATCTTAAAAAATCCTCATCCTGTAGGGGAAAAAGATGTTTTGATCAATTCCCAGAATGGATTGAAGTACGACAAAGAACACCAAGTGGTGCATGAGTATTTGGCGGAGATCCAGAAAACATCCGGTTATTACGATTTGTTTTTGATCGATACTAAAGGTGACATTGTTTACAGTGTATTCAAAGAAGTGGATTTCGGTACCTCCCTTGAAAATGGCCCCTACAAAGATTCCGGTATTGCCAGGGCTTATCGAGAAGCCATGCAAGCAAAGGAAGGCGCTTATATTTTTAGTGATTTTTCTTTGTATACCCCATCTTTTAATGCGCCAGCGGCTTTCATTGCTTCCCCTGTTTTTGGCGACAATGGGAAGCATTTGGGGGTGGTTGTCGCGCAATTTCCAATTGATAAGCTCAATGCCATCATGGGCCAGAGAGTTGGCTTAGGAGAAACCGGTGAAACCTATTTGGTAGGTGATGATTTATTGATGCGTTCTGATTCCTACTTAAGTCCGGTCGATTTCTCTGTTCTTGGCTCCTTTCAAGCGTTAGGTGATGAAGGTAAAGTAGATACAGATGCGGTACGACGAGCTTTTAATGGCGAAACGGCGACAGACATCATTATAGATTACAATGGCAATCCTGTTCTCTCGGCCTTTACAAAATTAACGGTAAAGGGGTTGAATTGGGTCTTACTGGCTGAAGTAGATGAAGCAGAAGCCTTAGCCAGTTATAAGATGCTCATTAATGTAAGTGGTATTTTAATTGCGTCTGTTTTCATCATTGTTTTGTTTATTGCATTGTTTGTTGCTCGCTTGGTGTTGAAACCATTGGGTGCCGAGCCTGAGCTAATGCAAGACATTGCTCGACGTATCGCAAAAGGAGATTTGAGCCTATTTACTGAGTCAGTAGCAGATAAGAAGAGTGTGTATGGTGCAATGGCAACCATGTCACAGAATTTACGTCAATTGATTCATCAGATTCACGCTATAGTGTCTTCCCAGGTAACCACTTCAGAAGAACTGGCCGAAGTGTCTCGAGCCACCAATGGTAACATTCAAACTCAGCACCAGAATACCGCTCAGGTTGCAACCGCAATGCAAGAAATGTCGGTTTCTATTACTCAAGTAGTAGGCAATACTCAATCTGTGTCTCAGCTAACGTCAGAGGCCAAAGAGCTTGTGGATTCCAGTGTTACCTCGGTGTCAATGGCGGCTCAAGATATTAATACTGTGGCGCAGCAACTAAAAGAGTCTCAGAAAACAATGGATGTGTTAAATCAACGTACCGCAGAGATATCAGCTGTGGTGGAAACTATTCAAGGGATTTCGGATCAAACCAATTTGTTGGCTTTGAATGCAGCGATCGAAGCGGCGCGAGCTGGTGAGTCGGGCAGAGGCTTTGCGGTGGTTGCCGATGAAGTACGAACCTTGGCACAAAATACTCAGAATGAAACACAGCAAATAGCATCTATTGTTGAGGGACTGCAACAGGGAGCAAAAGATGCGCAAAATACCTTGGAAAATAACGTTCATGAAGCAGAACGAGTATCGGATCAAGCGCAAAATACGGTGCAAAAACTACAAGAGGCCGTTGATTATGTCGATCGTTTGGATCAAATGACCGTTCAAATTGCCAGTGGCGCGGAACAACAAGGTCAAGTGGTGAATGAGATCAGTCAGAGTATTGATGAGGTTAGCGATCTGTCTCAAGAAAATGAGAAGGCGATGAAAAATGTGTCTGGCTCAAGTGACTTGATTGCCGATCAGTCGGTCAAGTTAAATGGCTTGATAGAGAATTTCAAGTTATAGGTTTGATATTACATCCTATAAAAAGCCTAAGACAATCAGTGTCTTAGGCTTTTTTATGACTAACGCTGTTTGGTCTCGTATTCAGGGTGTATCCAAACAGGTGCGTCCAAGCTTGGTAATGGTGTTTTGCCGAGAATGATGTCCGCTGCTTTTTCCGCCACCATAATGGTGGGTGCGTTTAAATTACCATTGGTGATGGTTGGGAAAATGGACGAATCCACCACGCGCAAACTCTTCACACCACGTACTCGACAAGCTTCATCCAGTACCGCCATAGGGTCATTATCTGCCCCCATTTTACAAGTACAGGAAGGATGATAAGCACTTTCGACGTTTTCCTTGACCCATTTATCAATGTCTTCGTCACTTTGCACATCAAGTCCCGGCTGAATTTCTTCGCCACGGAATTCGTCCAAAGCCGACTGTTGCAGAATTTCACGGCTTAGGCGAATAGTGTCGCGCCAATCTTGTTTATCCTGTTCTGTGGAAAGGTAATTGAACAAAATACGTGGCTTAGCCGCTGGGTCAGCCGACTCTATCCATAACTTACCACGACTTTCTGGCTTATTCGGGCCAACGTGAACCTGATAGCCATGACCATCAAAAGCAGAGCGACCATCGTAGCGCATCGCTGCTGGCAAGAAGTGATATTGGATATTCGGCCATTTCAAACCTGCGCGAGAGCGGATGAAACCACAAGATTCAAAATGGTTGGTCGCCCCCAAACCATCTTTAAATAAAATCCAGCGAGTACCGATTAAACCTTTACTGATTAAGTCCAATTTACCATTCAGAGTAACTGGCTTATTGCAACGGTATTGGAAGTAGACTTCCAAGTGATCTTGCAAGTTTTCCCCAACCCCCGGTAGTTCCTGTACTACTGGCACACCTGCTTTTTCAAGCACGTCTTTTGGACCCACGCCAGACAATTGCAATAATTGCGGAGAACCAACAGAGCCTGCTGACAGAATGACTTCGTTATTGGCGTTTACTTGATATACCGTCCCTTTTTTACTGAACTCAATACCCACAGCGCGTTTGCCGTCAAACAGGACTTTGTGGCTCAATACACCGGTTTTCAAGGTTAAGTTAGAGCGTTTCATTGCGCGACGCAGATACACATTAGAGGTAGAAGCGCGTACGCCATTTTTTACCGTCATGTGCATTGGCCCAAAGCCTTCCTGTCGGAAGCCATTGTAATCGTCAGTTTTGCCGTATCCCGCTTGGTCACCTGCTTCAATAAAAGCTTGGTACAAGGGGTTATAGCTCATGTCGTTACCATTGTTGGTGGCTAAGGGACCTTCACCACCACGGTATAAATCCGCTCCGCCTTTCCAAGACTCGGCCTTTTTAAAGTAAGGTAGACAAGACTGATAATTCCAGCCTTTTGCGCCATGTTCTTCCCACTCATCAAAATCACATGCGTGGCCACGTACGTACACCATACCATTGATGGAAGAGGAACCTCCTAATACTTTTCCGCGAGGGCAGTGCATTTCACGACCGTCTAAACCGGGCTCTTTGTCAGTGTGAAATTGCCAAGCGTATTTTTCTGTGTTCATCGGGTAGGACAAAGCCGTTGGCATTTGGATAAAGATGCTTTTATCTGTGCCGCCCATTTCCAATAGCAAGACCTTATGTTCACCGCTCTGCGTCAAACGGTCTGCCAGTACGCAGCCTGCAGAGCCAGCACCGACAATAACGTAATCGTAAGTTTCGTTTGCCATACTTTTTCTCTCTTACTCAGTCTTGCTTAATAAGGATTCTGAATGTCATTCAAATCGACAAAAATGCTCTTGTTTTGCGTGTAGTGGTATAAAGTATCTATACCATTTTCACGACCAATGCCTGATTCTTTGTAGCCGCCAACTGGCATTTCCGCAGGGGATGCGCCCCAAGCGTTAATCCAACAAATACCCGCTTGCAATTGGTTGATCACACGATGAGCGCGGGCGAAGTCTTTGGTGAAGACGCCTGCTGCTAAGCCCAACTTGGTATCGTTAGCACGAGCAATAGCATCGTCTTCGTCTTTAAAACTCAATACCGACATTACTGGGCCAAAGATCTCATCTTTTACCTGCGGCATATCATCGGTACAGTTGGTGAAGACAGTAGGCGCTACAAACGCACCCTTGTCTAAACCGTTTTCTGTCACTTGGTAGCCACCACATAGCAAAGTCGCCCCTGCGTCTTTTGCCGCTTGAATATAGCCTAAGACTTTTTGCATGTGGTTTTTCGAAATCAAAGCGCCCACTTGTGTCGCCATGTCCATTGGGTCACCGACAATCATGGCTTCGGTGCGTTGTTTCAGTTCTTTGGTAAAGGCTTCTAACATGTCTTCATGGACAAATACGCGTGTGCCATTGGTGCAAACTTCACCTTGTGTATAGAAGTTGGCCAACATGGCGGCAGAAACCGCTTGATCGATTGGCATGTCAGGGAAGATGATCATAGGAGACTTACCGCCCAATTCCATGGTCACTTCTTTGAGAGACTGAGCTGACGCCGCCATGACTTTTTTACCTGTGCCCACTTCCCCCGTGAAGGATACTTTATCGATATCAGGGTGATTGGTGATCATTTGACCGGTACGACCATCACCTTGTACCACATTGAACACACCGTCTGGTAAACCCGCTTCGGTAAAAATTTCCGCCAGTTTGAGGGCGGTTAATGGGGTTTCTTCTGATGGCTTGAAAATCATCGCATTGCCAGCCGCCAGTGCTGGGCCTGATTTCCACATGGCGATTTGAATAGGGTAGTTCCATGCGCCAATGCCAGCGCAAATGCCTAACGGTTCACGGCGAGTATAGAAAAAGTTTCCGTTTCCTAAGTCTTGGTATTCGCCTTGGATTTTGTCGGTCAGTCCTGCGTAATATTCGATCACATCGGCACCGGTTTCAATGTCAACGCAAATGGCTTCTTGTAAGGGTTTACCTGTGTCTAACACTTCCAGTTTGGCCAACTCTTCATTACGTTCACGCAGCATGTCTGCGGCTTTTTTAAGAATGCGACCACGCTCTACTGGGCTCATTGCCGCCCAGACTTTTTGACCTTGTTTGGCAGATTCAACTGCAGCATCAAGCTCCGCTTGTCCAGCATGTTCAACCGTTGCGATGACTTCCCCTGTGGCTGGGTTGATGGTTTCAAAATGTTCTCCGCTGGTGGATGCATGGTAGCGGCCGTGAATGTATTGCTGCTTGTGTGCCATCTTGTTTGCCTCTCTTCATTGGGTTCAATACCCTGTTTTTAGTAGCATCAAGGTATGAATTTTTTATTAAACGCGCATTTAATAAAAACATTGTAACATTTTTACTCATGAATATCAGCCTGCCGACTAAGGGCGACGCAAAGAGTTCGATGGGCGTCGTTTCAAATGAGTTTAGCGACCTTTTATGACAAGATGGGTAGAAAAAGGTGTATGTATGGCTAAGAAAAAACGGCACCTCAATTCAGTGATGATGAGGTGCCGTACAATAGACAAGGTGGTAGGCAGCATCAGAGATTTAATACACCATTGCTGTCATGGCTAACTGGGCTTGGCACATAGGCATCGGCCATATCGTCATTCAGCCAATAAACATTGTCTGCGACATAACGAAATTGATAAGTGTTATCCACTTCCAAGTTTAACGTTGATGCGTACAAGCCAGTTTTTTGTTTCCTGAGCGGATTGGCTTCCGCATCCCAGTTATTAAAATCCCCCACGACAGACACTTTACTGGCATCACCAATGGCTTCTGCAGGTAAGGAAAACTTTACTTTGCATTCTGGCTTAGTCTTTAGGTAGGTTTTCTCAATCATTTCCAGCTCCATATGATCTAACAAAGAAACATCATTAAAAAGGCTACTGCAAAAGCCTGAGGACAAACGAGATACAAGATTAATCCAAGCTGAAGCAAGGCTTGAGCCAGATTTGGTAACTCATTAACATCAAAAGAAAAGCCTGTTTAACGTTTGATAAACAAAGGATTTTCTAATTGCTTAAGACCGATTTTTGCCCCAAATTGGCGCTTAAGGAAAGTACAGATAAGTTTTCCTTTAGTCTTAGTTGGAAGGTCAAGCGAGCGCTCTGTGTTAACCGTGATCACACAATTCGCCGTTTTTCTGTTCCTTTTTTATTATAGGATGTAAATTCACATTCTACTTGACTGAATTAAGCTAGACTGAAAAGACACTAATAAAAAGTATAAGAGGTGTGTAATGGATATTGAATTGATAGTCCTTATGATTTTGAGTCTTCTGTTGGTGGTAAAGATCGTCTACTTAGTGATGATGAAAAAAACACTAGAAGAGCACAACGACTCTTCTCATCATGACCATCATGGATCTTGAATTATTGACCTCGGTAGCGCTTGTTTTTCGCTTCTTTGACTGTGTTGAGATCGACCAAAACCAATCCGTCTACACAGTAGCCAAAGTCAGCATCTACGCCAAAGTCTAAGAAGCGAACGCCGCCAGGTTCACACAATTCACTGTATTGTTTGAATAAGGTAGGAACGCTGGCACCGAAATGCCCTAGTTGTTCTTTTAGTACTTTAAAGTCTTCTTCGTAATTGTCACCCGCAAACATATTCTGGATGATGTCCTTGTGCTCAGGGTTCACCTGATAAGGTGTAAAAGAGCGAGCCAGATGTTCTTTGTCCGCAAAATACAGCTGATAAAAAGAGACAATAAAATCTTTTGCCACTTGCGGATAACTGTTGCTGAGGCTGACAGGACCAAACATATAGCGAATCTCAGGGTGGCGATTTAAATAAGCGCCAATGCCATACCATAAATAATCCAAGCTGCGTTTGCCCCAGTATTTGGGTTGTACAAAACTGCGCCCCAGTTCGATACCTTGCTCAAAATAAGGCTCCATATCGCAGGAATAGCGGAACAGTTCGGCACTGTAGATGCGATTTGGGGATTCTTCCTTCATATAGCGAGCGACTTCGCCAATGCGATAAGCGCCGACGATTTCCAGTTCTTCTTCGTCCCAAAGAATTAGGTGACGATAATATTGGTCGAATTTATCCAAGTCTGAACGCTCACCTGTGCCTTCGCCCACTTTGCGAAACGCCACTTCTCGCAAGCGACCGATTTCTTTCATGGTGACAGAAGTCGCATCATAGTCGAACAAATAAATTTGTTTGTTGTCTTTGGTGCTGCCCAAATGTTGTGATTGCTTTAGCTCGTGCTTGATGAGCTGACGATTCTGTGGGTGATCTATCGTTTTTTCCGTTTTCAACAAGGGCTTCTTGCCTTTGGCGATGCGGTACAAATGACGTTTCACCAGTTTGTTTTTTTCTTTGTCGCTTAATGGCAATTGCGCCACTTCCTGAATCGGAATAGCTTGACCCACTTGCATAGGAATCTTGCGATTGCGCTGACGAAACATTTCGTTAGCCAACTGAAGGGTGGACAAGGGGCGATACACCAAAGAGCTGGTGTAAAAGAGCATGGAATTACGGCCACCAATGTGTACCGGCAATAAGGGGCTGTTGGTTTTTTGCGCTAACTTAAGATAGTTTTGATTCCATTTTTGATCTTTTACGCCACTGGGTGACATGCGTGATACTTCACCAGCGGGGAAAATAATGATGGCTTCTTCATTGTGCAGACAGTTCATGATGGCCTTGAGCTGCATTCTGCCCGTTTTGCCGGCCAGATTATCCACTGGCAATACTAGGTTTTTGAGACCATCAAAGCCCATTAACATATCGTTAGCTATGATTTTGACATCGGGACGAATCTCGCCAACTAAACGTAACAATGCGAGTCCGTCTAATGCGCCTAATGGATGGTTGGCGATGATCATAACGCGACCCACCGCAGGAATATTACGCCTATCCATTTGGCTGACTTGGTAACCAAAATTGAAATGATCTAAAACACGATCAATGAATTCAAACCCAGCGCAACCATCGTTCTTTTCAAGGAACTCGTTCACTTCATTTTCATGAAACAAGCGCTTTAAAAGACTTAAGGTAGGACGAGTAATTAAAGGGCTTTTGTCGAAAAACTGAGGTGATTTACTGGCAATCATTTGCTCGACTTGTATCACGATGGTGCTCCGCTCTGAATAAACTCTTGATGATTTATTACTCA
The DNA here is from genome assembly GCF_040436405.1 of Marinomonas sp. THO17. Taxonomy (NCBI): domain Bacteria; kingdom Pseudomonadati; phylum Pseudomonadota; class Gammaproteobacteria; order Oceanospirillales; family Oceanospirillaceae; genus Marinomonas; species Marinomonas sp. THO17. Next base: position 2,811,495 of record NZ_AP031575.1, read on the forward strand.
GATTAGAGAGGCATTGTGACAAGCGGGTGACGCTAAGGTGTCGAATCGATGACCGATTTTTAACAGAAATAAGTCAATCTGTTTTACTTTTTATTTCATCGATTCTTTTTTCATCACTTCTATTAGGACAATATGATGAGAAAAATATGATGAGAAAGTGATGTGATAAAATTCGTCATGACTCTTCATCAGTAGGTTCTTCTTCAAAGCGATAAAAGAAGTTCCATACACAATAAATGGTCAGTAAAATGGCGAGACCAGCCCATAGAGGTTCATCGTAAAGCCATTCGATGGCGGCCCAAACACCACAGATTAAGGTTGCGACCACACGGCGCCAGAAAGGTTGAAAAAATTGGCGATCGGTTTCATTCAGCATGCTGTACCTACGGAAATTAAATTTATTATTATGCGAATAATGAAAGCACTATTGCGTTGATGCAATATGTTTCTTGTCTTATTGATGCTTACCGTTAAAAGGGTAGGAAGGTGAAAACGGGGCAGGCCCACGTGAAAAAACACATGAGCCTGTAGACTTTATTGCGCTTTCGTTTTGCTGTTGCCCAACGAAATATGACGTGATCCTGTCATTTGAGATTGGCCACTGACACCTGAGTCTATTTTATTAATTTGTCCACCGCGAGCGAAGAATTCTTGCATTTGTTTTTCAATGGATTCCGAGGTTTCCGTTGCCGCCGGCTGTTTCTTTTTTGTGGCCATGAGAAGAGTCCTTGTTGTGAATTTGAACAAGGACTATACCAGACTTTCACATTTTTTTCTTGTTTAGGTTAAAAAACATTCACTTAGCGAGTTACAGCCTGCTAGAAAGTCACGGCTGGATAGAAGCGAGGCTATCAAGACGAGAAAGTGATAAGAGACCTTAAGAGCCTCTTATCATTTAATTCTAAAGACTGGTGTGCGGGTGGTAACGACGCAATATAGGGTTAAGTAAGCGTGTGAACCAACCAGTGAATTCGATCGGAGCATCCAGTACGGTCAAACAAATGCATTCAGCATCTTTGGTGACAATTGGCTTGTGTTTATGGCGCGCATCACGACAAATAAAATCACCTTTACGGTATATTCCGGTTTCATCAGAAAATGCTCCTTCCAACACTAGGGTAATTTCATCACCTGTGTGCGTGTGTGTCGGCATGTGCGCTCCCGGTTTGACCCGTGTTAAGGCAACTTGCGCACCACCTTCTTCATTGAGCAAAGTGGCAATCTTAAAAGAAGGGGACAAATGCATCCAAGGTAGCTCGTCATAGTCATGATGAATGAACTGTCGCAAACTCTTTGGAATCAGGTAACCCTTGCTGTCTCTTTGTGGCAAAGCTGTATTGATAGCAGTGTCGCTGGGAACCGCTTCTTGTTGTGACAGTTTTGCAAAGAACTGGTCTTTCAAATATCTAACTGATTGAGTCGGCATAGTATTTTGCTCAAACAGTTCAGCCCCCAGTGCTTCGAGCTTCATTAGTTGCTTTTGGCACTCAGGACATTGTTCTAAATGGGTCGACACACACAGAGAATGTGCAAGGGGTAAGGCACCTGCCGCATAGTCGGTTAATGTTTCGATTGATGGATGGTAGTGAGTCATCAAATACTACCTCTTAACGTATATAGTCAATTTCTGGAGCGCCAAACGCACTCGAGATTTAATGGTTCCAAGGGGCAGAGATAATTCTTCTGCGGCTTCTTTGTGGGTTTTACCTTCTAGATAGACTTTAGAAAGTACCTGCTTCTGATCAATTGGCAGTTTATCAAGGCTTTGTTGAATCCTTTGCTGATCACGCTTTAGTTGAGCATCTTTAAAAGGATCGGCGCTTTCATCAACAATATTTTGCCAAAGATATTCAGGATCAATATCGGACTGATAGCGACTATTTTTACGTAAATAGTCTATCCGAGCGTTCCTTGCCAAGGTAAAAACCCATGTATTGAGTGACGCAGCTTCAGGTTTGTAAGTGTGCGCTTTGTTCCATATACGAATCATCACTTCTTGAGCAATGTCGTCTGCCATTAGGTTCGCACCTGGCTGAGCGGCAAGGCAAAAGCTGCGAATTTTAGGCACATAATGGTCAAACAAGCGAGACAATGCGGCCTGATCGCGTTGCTCAGCAACTGCAATCATGTCTTGCACTCTTTTTTTGTCTGGTTCTATTTTGTTTGCGCTTTCCATTTAGAGCTCCGAGTGATGGAGTATCGTCAAACTTTCTGACAGCGTTTTGTTCAATATAGGGGATACGCGGTTACTCAAATTTTGGATCACAGTGTGCTGCTTTACAAATAGAAAAATAATAAATTGATCCATTTTGCACCATCATGCGTTTAATAAAACGTTGATTTTTTCAATTCAAATGCAACTACCGAACCAGAAGTGATGTGTATTATGGATTCTAAACTCGCTCCCAATTTGCAACTGATAGAAAACTTTAAAGACTTCTATCGCGATGTTAAACATCCCAAGCTTGGTAAAATTGATCAAGTTTATGCGGACAACATCATTTTCAAAGATCCTATCCATGAGTTGCGAGGGGCGGAAGCTTTACACGCCTATTTGTCCGAGATGAGCGTTAATGTACAAAGTGGTCATTTCGAATATCTTGATCAGATTGTGTCTGACAACATGGCATACATTAAATGGAACATGCATTTCAAACACCCAAAACTGGGTAAGGACACCATTACGGTACGTGGTATGAGTCAAGTCCAGTTCCATGATTGCATCTATTTTCATGAAGACGTATACGATTTGGGTCAGCTTCTCTACGAAAATGTGCCCTTGTTAGGAAGTGTGGTCAAAGGCCTAAAAAGGCGTTTAGCCGTATAGCTTGAGGGAGCCTGCTATCATGAGTCAACAAAACAAGGTATGGATTACCGGTGCCAGTTCAGGTATCGGGTTAGCTTTGGTTAAGCACTATTTACAAGCAGATTGGCGAGTCATTGCCAGTGCAAGGTCTGAAGGTGATTTAAGCGAATTAATGGCAACAGACAGCCGTCTCACTTTTGTGCCATTCGACATAGTGGATAAAACAAAAATAGTGAGTGTGCGTGACGAGATTGCCAAGCAAGTGGATTGTCTTGATTGTGCTATTCTTAACGCTGGCACCTGTGAATACTTAGACATAGAAGGTGAACAAACGGATTGGTCTATGATGGAACGAATTATGTCCGTAAATTTCTTTGGCATGGTAAACAGTGTAGAAATGTGTTTGCCCTTGCTACAAAAATCTTCTCAACCGCATCTGGTGGGTATCAGTTCTCAGGCAGTTCAAGCTGCCTTTCCAAGAGCCGAGGCCTATGGTGCCAGCAAAGCAGCAATTCGTTATTTTTTATCTTCACTGCGCATGGACTTAAACCCCTTAGGTATCGATGTGACCTGTATTTTACCTGGTTTTGTGGATACTCCACTAACCCGAAAAAATACTTTTGATATGCCTTTTTTGATGTCCGCTGACGACGCGGCGCAAGGCATGTATCGAGCCATACAAAAACGTCCTTACGAGTATGCTTTCCCTAGACCTTTATCTGCAATGCTTTGGTTGGGACGCCATTTTCCGAAATGGTGGTTAAAAAAGTTAGCACCGAATAAAACAGACAATTCATAACGAAAATAATAACGACAGGAAGATGTGTTAAAAAAAGATCATCCTGTTACGAGGAGAAAGTGAGTGAAAATCGCCATTATTGGTTCAGGGATTTCCGGATTAACCAGTGCTTATTTATTGCAGAAAAAACATGATGTAACCCTATATGAATCAGCGGAACGCATTGGTGGTCATACGGCGACAGTTGAAGTTCAAGAAGCGGGGCGAATTCTTGCTATTGATACAGGCTTTATTGTTTTCAATGATTGGACTTACCCAAATTTCATTCGTTTGATGGATGAAATAGGTGTGCCATCTCGTCCAACTGAGATGAGTTTCAGTGTGAGTTGTCAGCGTACTGGCCTAGAGTACGGTGGTAACAATCTCAACACCCTATTTGCACAACGTCGTAACCTGCTTAATTTGCCCTATCTTGGTATGTTGAAAGACATTTTACGTTTTAACAAAGAAGCCATTCGGGATTTAGCTGCGGGTCAGCTAAAAGAAGATATCAAACTCGGCGAATATTTGGCGGAACGAGGCTATGGTAAGCGTTTTGCTGAACATTATTTGATTCCTATGGGCAGTGCCATTTGGTCGTCTACTTTGGAAGAAATGATGGACTTTCCACTCATCTTTTTTGTGCGCTTTTTCAAAAATCACGGTTTGCTCAGTGTCAATGATCGCCCTCAATGGCGTGTCATTGAGGGCGGTTCTTCTGCGTATTTACAGCCCTTGGTGGCAAGCTTCAAAGATAAGATTGTGCTGGGTGCTGACATCAAACAAGTGCAACGTTTAGACAATGGAGTGATGTTGGAATTTGCTGACGGTAACACAGAGATGTTTGATGAGGTGGTGTTTGCTTGCCATAGCGACCAAGCTTTGGCTTTGTTAGCGGATCCTAGTCGGCAAGAACGGGATATCTTATCAGCCATTCCGTATCGTAATAATGAAGTGGTGTTGCATACGGATACGCGCTTATTACCAAAAGCCAAACTGGCCTGGTCCAGTTGGAATTATCATTTGGGGGAAGAGCAAAATAAGCCTGCCACCTTAAGCTATAACATGAACATACTTCAGCATTTGGACAGCGATACCACTTATGTGGTGACCTTGAACCAAACGCAAATGATTGATCAAAATAAGATTTTAGGCCGTTTTAATTACGCTCATCCAACCTTCACCATTGAAGGTATTGATGCTCAGGGGCGCTGGTCAGAAATCAATGGTGTCAATCATACTTGGTTCTGTGGGGCCTATTGGCGCAATGGTTTTCATGAAGACGGATGTTGGAGCGGGGTGCGTGTCGCAGAGGGCTTGGGAGTAAATTGGTAATGTCGGCTTATCCTTCACAGTCTGCACAGACACAAAGTGCCATCTATTATGGCACGGTGCGTCATCGTCGTTTTGAGCCCCGTCATCATGCCTTTCAATATAAGGTCTTTATGATGTATTTCGATTTGGATGAATTGGATCATGTTTTGGCGATGAGCCCTTGGTGGTCAACTCAGTTTTGGTCATTGGCGCGCTTTGTTCGTAAAGACTATTTTGGTGATAACTGTCTTCCCATTAAGCAAGCTGTGCAGGGAGAAGTGTTTCGTCAACTTGGTATCAGTTTGAATGGGCCTGTGTGTATGCTCACTAACTGTCGCTACTTCGGCTTTATTATTAACCCTATCACCATTTATTACTGTTTTGACCACGAAAAGCAACTACAAGCTATGTTGCTGGAGGTAACGAATACCCCGTGGGGCGAAAAGGTGGCTTACGTACTGAGATGTGATCCACAACAAGATCGTCAGCGTATCCAGTTTGGTAAAGAAATGCACGTGTCTCCATTCCATCCGATGAATCATTACTATGATTGGCGGAGTAATCTGCCAGAAGACAAATTGACCGTGCATATGCAAAACAAAGTCTTAGAGTCCAACGAATGTGTTTTTGATGCCACTTTGGCTTTGTCTAAGTTGCCGATGAACAGTAAGAACCTGCGTAATGTCTTGCTTTTTTATCCTTTTATGACAGCAAAAGTTGCATTCGGAATTTATTGGCAAGCAATGAAACTGTGGCTGAAAAGAGTGCCTTTTTATAGCCATCCAAAAACATTAACTTAAGTAGATTAGTAAGATAAGAGGTTCCACTAGTATGAGTTTGGCCAGTGTAGAAAATCATAAGCAAGCTAAGAAATCCTCTTCCTCCCGAATTGATAGCATGGCACGTAAAATGGTGTTCGCCATGTTAAACCGTCTTTCCATAGGTCACCTTACTCTTGAGGAAGAGGGTATGGTGTATTCCTTTGGAGAACCTCTTACCAAGGCTAAATACGTAGCGCACATTCGTGTTGAAGACAAAACGGCTTATCGGGATGTTTTTTTCAACAGCAGCATAGGCTCTGGCGAAGCTTTTATGAAAGGTTATTGGTCGTCGCCTGACTTAGTCGGTGTGATTCGTCTGATGGTGGCCAACTTAAATTTGATTAATAAAATGGACCAGAAACGGCCGATTTGGTCACGTATTGGCAGCAAAATTCTGCATAAAATGAATGCCAATACCAAAAAAGGTTCACGGGAAAATATTTCTGCTCACTATGATTTGAGTAACGATTTTTTCTCGCTTTTTTTGGATCCTACCATGATGTATTCGGCGGCCTTTTATGCAGAAGAAGAAGCCACGTTGGAAGAAGCCGCTGTGTATAAACTGGATCGTATCTGTCAGAAATTGCAGTTGAAAGAAAGCGATCATTTATTGGAAATTGGTAGCGGATGGGGAGGCATGGCGATTTATGCCGCTAAACATTATGGCTGTCATGTTACTACTACCACCATTTCGCAACAACAATATGACTTTGCTAAAGAGCGGATACAGGCTGAAGGCTTACAAGACCAAATCACGCTTCTGCTCGACGATTATCGCGACCTACAAGGTCAATACGATAAGTTGGTGTCCATTGAAATGATCGAAGCTGTCGGTCATGAATATTACGATAGCTACTTCAGTAAATGCAGTGAGTTGTTGAAGCCAGAAGGTTTGATGGTGATTCAAGCCATTACCATTGCAGATCAGCGTTATGATTATGCCCGTCGTTCAGTCGACTTTATACAGCGTTATATATTTCCGGGTGGTTGCCTCCCTTCCAATCAGGTGATTGCAGACAAAATTGCTAAGAAAACTGATATGCAAATCATTGGTCTAGAAGACATCACAGAACACTATGCGAAAACCTTAGCAGACTGGCGAGCACGTTTTCATGGGGCTCGTCAGGAAATTTCAGCCATGGGCTTTGACGATGTGTTTTGTCGTATGTGGGATTTTTATTTGGCGTACTGTGAAGGGGGCTTTAAAGAGCGTGCCATCAGCACGGGTCAATTCATTTTTGCCAAACCTGAGTATCGTTTAACGCTTCCAACAGGACAATAAAGCCATGGCAAAGAAGGCCATTTTAAATGGAATATTATTTCAAACAGTATGGTTTATTTGTCTTTTAAGTGGCTCTCTTTGGGCGGTGCTTGCCACCGCCGTTTACCTTGTTTTGCACCAGCGGTTTTTCATTAAAAACACCAAAGAATGGCGCCTCATCTTGTTGTTTCTAGCACTTGGCTTATTGGTGGATGGTAGTTTGTTTCGTTGGTCTGTTTTTACCTCTGAGACGGACGTTTGGACAGTACAAGGTATTCCTCCATTATGGCTCTTATGTTTGTGGATAAGTGTGGCCACCTTATTTGCTCACAGTTTGGTTTTTCTCCAACAAAGGTATTGGTTGGCGGCGGTATTTGGTTTGGTTGGCCCAACCATGAGTTATTTTGCTGGTGCCAATATGGCTGGAGTGTCTTTAGCACAACCTGTTTGGCAAAGCTTGCTGCTGGTGGCATTTATATGGGCCATGATTTTGCCTCTTGGCGTTTGGTTAACGCATAAGTGGCAACTTACTGAAAAGCGGGAATAATATGTTTTATTCACTATCGAATGCTGTGTGTTTAGTCTTTATGAGTATGCTACTAAGCGGTGTGGTTGTGGCTGCCCAAGGGTCAACGCCGAGCTCGGCTTTTGGTCAGGCTTACAGTTTAGAAAGTGGGGAACTGCTTTACACAGAACGACATCAAGCCTTGCCTAATCGTCAGCACAGTGTGGTATACGCTGAGCCAGACGGTCAAGTCTTTGCGCGTAAACAAATCGATTTCTCTCAATCTTTGATACGTCCCAGTTTTCAACAGTTGAATCAGCGCAATGGTGAATACATTAAGGTGGCGCAACAAGGTGACAGTTTTTTAGTAAGTTACCGAGAAAGCACGGACACTGAAGAAGAAACTGAGAGGATCAGCGACCAAACCAATATGGTTATAGACGCAGGTTTTGATGCTTTTGTGCGCCAATATTGGCAAGCCTTGATGACAGGTAAAGCCATGGACATTGACTATTTGGTGCCTAGCAAACAGACCACTTTTTCATTTCGTTTTCAGCAGGCGTCCTGTTTAGCCGGCACGCCAGCGAATGCGGTTTGTTTTACTTTGTCACCCGTTTCTTGGCTGGTTAAATTGGCGGTTGATCCAATCGTTGTTGCTTATGACAAAGGGCAACAGCAGCTCTTACGCTTCACTGGTCGCGCCAACATTAGTAACGCTGAAGGCAAATATCAAAGTGTTGATATTCGCTACCAATATGATTAGTAACATTAGGGGATCACTATGAAACGCATATCATTGAAACACGGACTGATTATCCTATTTGCCAGCTTCTTCTTATCTGCTTGCTCCACTACAGAGGTCTCCATTTACGCCAACAACACGCCGAAATTTGATCTACAATCCTTTTTCTCTGGTGAGTTACGTGCGCATGGCATACTGAAAAATCGCAGCGGTAAGGTCATTCGTTATTTTAATGCTACATTGGATGGCCGTTGGGAAAAGGGTGTGGGTACCTTAGTAGAAGTCTTTGTGTTTGATGACGGTGAAATACAAAATCGTACTTGGACCATGACCCCCAATGCCTCAGGTCAATACATAGCGACAGCCAATGATGTGGTTGGCTCAGGTGAAATCAAAATGGCGGGAAATGCCTTATTTATGAAATACGTGCTGCAAGTGCCTTACGATGGTGACATTATTGAAGTCACGGTGGATGACCGCATGTACATGGTGAAAGAGGGTGTGGTAATCAATGAGTCTGTGATGACTAAATTTGGTTTTGAAGTAGGCTATTTGTCCATTGTGATCGAAAAGGTTTAAAAGTGTCTTTTGGTTACTCAAGCAGTCTCCTTCTATAACTCCTTTGATCTGATTCACAATTCATTACATTGATAACTTGCTGATAGCCGCAATGCCAACTAGGTTTTTAGTTGGTATCAGTAACAATCTTTATGGATGAGTTTCTCAATGCGGCCCATATCTTTACTGTCAAATAGGTTCAACCAATTAAGCTTGAAAATGAAGTTATTGTGCCTGGTTATTATTTTTATTGGCACATTGACCACTCTTATTCTGTATACCGTCATTTCATTAAATCAACAGTCCAATGATACCTTGGTGGTCAACATTGCTGGCCGTCAACGTATGCTGACGCAAAAAATTACCAAAGAATTCTTACTGGCATTAGAAGTCGCTAAGTTAACTCAGACCAAGCCAAATCTTGAAGCGGTACATAAATCGGAAAGATTGTTTGATCAATCTCTTGAGGCCTTAACCTATGGAGGGGAGACTTTTACGGATTTGGGCATGACACAAGCTGTTGAACTTCCGCCCCCACCTAATGAAGACATTAAAGCTCAATTGGAAAGGGTTGCTGTGTTGTGGAAGGCGCATGAGGAAAATATTGAACGCATTGCCGCAGAAGATTACGAAGTTGATGTGTTGCAAATGATCAGTGAAAACAGTGTCAATGTATTGGCCAATATGAACAAGGCTGTGGTGATGTTTAGTCAGGCATCGCAAGCCAAAATCAAGCAAATGGTGAGGAATCAAATTATCGCCGCTGGCCTGGTGTTTGTTTTAATGGCTATTTTTTATGGTTTGATTTTGCGCAGCATCATGCGTTCTATTAACTTTGCCATCGACACCACACGTCAAATTGCTGATGGTAATTTGCAAAATCAACATAAGGAGATTGCCAGCTATCCCAATAATGAGATGGGTGATTTGATGCGAAATGTCGAGCAGATGCGGGTTTCCTTACATGAAGTCATCGCTCTGGTTCAGAAACACGGTCGACAAATGTCTCATTCAGCGCATCAGGTGTCGGATATTTCTCATGAAATTTCGGCAACGGGGAAAACACAACAGAAAAGCTCGAATGAGCTACATTCAGCCATTTCATCTTTATTAGAGGCGTCTAATGAAGTCAGTGGTAATATTACCTTGGCCGCCAACAGCTCCAAAGATACCTTATCTATCTCGGCTGATGGTATTGAGTTGGTAAATAATAATATCCAACAATTTGATAGCGCTGTCGGGACGGTAAACCAAGCGGCAGAACAAATGGGAGCACTCAAAGACTTCTCGGTGCAAATCAATGACATTATCGATTCCATACATGATATTGCCGACCAAACCAATTTGCTGGCTTTGAATGCCGCCATAGAAGCCGCCAGAGCAGGTGAGCAGGGGCGCGGTTTTGCGGTTGTGGCCGATGAGGTTCGAAGCTTGGCAGCTCGTACTTCAAGCTCCAGTAAGGATATTTCCGAGTTGCTTGCTCAATTGATGGGGAAAGTCGACATCTCTGTGACCTCGATGAATCAAGTGGTTGAAATGGTGGATCAAGCGCAGGAAACGTCGAAGCAAACCATGACCTCCTTTACTGCTATGTCGGAAGGCATTGGTACTACCTCGGCGAATATGGAAACGATCGCGCAATTGAACCAAAAACAAATGGATCATTTCGAAGTGTTGAACAGAAAGCTAGAACACTTAGCGGATGCCTTAGATGAAAGTAACAGTAAAGCCAATACCACCTCTATGGTGGCGGACGATCTTTATCATATCTCTGAGAAGCTGGAAACGCATCTAGAAGGCTTTATTACCGAAACCCATGAGTTTGTGGCGAAAGCTGATCATGAAAAACGTAATGCTCCTCGATCGGAAAACAAAATGCGGTTGTATGTAGAGCAAGGTGATATGTCTGGAGAAGGCATGACCAATGATATCAGTAAGCAAGGCATTAAATTCCGCTCAAAACTGCAATTGGACCCACAATTGCTTGTTACGTTACAAATTGTGTTACCAGAAGAAATTAAAAGGCAAGGAAGCCAAGCTCTCTTGTCTTTAAAAGCGAATATTATTCGAGTGGAGCAGCATAGTGCATACTTTATTTATTCTCTCAAGTTTGATGACGTGTCGGCGCAACAAGAGCAAGTATTAAAAGCGTTATTTACCTTCTTCAAGGGCCCTCATTCGTTTAAGTAATGCACTGAATTAATGCTGGTAATCTGTACTAATCCAAACTCAACCCCTTGCCCTATCATCAAGGTTTTTCCTCTCCTTGATGATAGGGCATGGGTAAATTAATCGTCGCTGTTCATATAGGCAGACAATTGATCCACATGGCTTTTCGTTTCATCGATAAGAGAAGAAATCTCATGGGCCGATTCTGTCGTACTCTTGGCAAGGTTACGTACTTCGTCTGCTACCACTGCAAAACCTCGTCCCGCTTCCCCAGCGCGAGCGGATTCAATGGCAGCGTTGAGGGCCAGTAAATTCGTTTGATCAGAAATGCCGTTAATGGTTTGAATGATACTACCAATACGCTCTAAAACTTGAGACATAGCGCCGTGTGTTTTCTTGATCACGGCATTTCGTTCTGTGACGTCAGAACCATAAATCAATATTTTACTGAGATTACCTTCCGCATCGAATACCGGTGTTATGGCAACGGCCAGAATGAGTTCATTCATGGTCAATTCGGCATTGATGAATTCGCCATTTTGTACCTTACTCCACTGTTCGGAAGTGATGTAGGTGTTGAGGTTTTTGATATTGCTTTGCAAGGTAGCGAACTCGGAGATAGCAAAACTTTCCATTGCTTTAGGGTTGGCTAATTCCAGCTCTCCGTTAGGACTAAATTCCATTACGATATTACTTAAATTAATGGCCTCTAAACGAACATCATTTTCTAAGGCTCTTCGTTTGGTTTCGTCAATATTAGCTTGGATGGAGATGAACTTAATTAACTCACCATTTTCATCGAACACGGGATTAATTGCCAAACTGATCCAATAAGCATCACCATGTTTATCGTAATTGAGGATTTCATCGTAGAAGGCAACACGATTACGAAGGTTTTCAGATATCCTTTCCACTGTGGCTTTGGACGTGTGTTCTCCTTGAAGCATCGAACCGGGTTTTTTGCCTATCACCTCTTCTAAGGTGTAATGCGTCAGTTTGGTGAAGCCAGGATTGACGTATTCGATTAAGCCCTTCTCATCTGTAATAACAACGGAATTGGCTGTTTCGTTGGCCACCAATGAGAGTGTGGCGAATTGTTCTTGTTGTAATTTTTGTTCAGTAATGTCTTTTACAAAGGCGGTGTAAAGAATTTTGCCATTTGATTCAATTTTAGACAGTGACAAGTTTGCCCAAATCTTTCGGTCGTCAAGTGTTTCGATTTGAATGTCTCGAGAGGTGCCAACAATTTTATCGACGCCAGTGGTTCTGTTGGCATTGACCAGATTATCATGATTACCCTGAATGGCTCTGGGCACTAACATCTTAACGTTGTTACCTAATACTTGGTCTCTTGTGGTTCCCCAGAGCTTTTCTGCGGCCTTATTAAAAAAGATAACATTATTGTTTTCATCTATGGTGACCACCCCATCAATACACTGTTCTAAGGTTTGGTCAATTCTATCAATGGCTTCTTTTTGTGAGGAAATGTCTTTGATAAAAGCGGTATAGGTGATTTTTCCATTCATTTTAATCCGAGAAAGTGCGAGATTACACCATATATTGGTGCCGTCTTTTCGTGGCACCAATATATCTCTGGATTGGCCGACAATTTTATCAATTCCCGTTGTGCGGTTGGCGTTGACATAGTCATCGTGATTGGCTTGTATTGCTTTAGGCACCAACATTTTAACGTTATTACCTATCACTTCTGATCGCGTATAGCCCCACAAATTTTCAGCCGCTTTATTAAAAAATGTGACCTTATTGTTTTCATCAATACTAACGACCGCATCGATCGCTTGTTCTAACACTTGTAAGGTACTGTCGGAAGATCCTGGAAACAATCCGCTTAACATAATTTTTCCTCAAATGAGATAGGTCCGTTAGGAAAGAAAGCAATGGTTGTTTTCTTACTATTGAGATTAGAAGACCCCCGTTTTTTTTCAAGTTAGATAGTTGAGGGCTTTTGTTAAGGTTTGTATGAATGAAGGTGATTTAGGTGAGCGATGGAATATTGCTGGTCGGATAAGCGTATAGGAGGGCTAACGATAAAGAAAAGCCAACAGAGGTTTCGAAGGCATGCAAATTTTTTGTGTCATATTATGCTCATTGCGGAACCTTGTCTTTCTATCTTACTAGTATAGAAGTTGCGTTCATATTATCTGTTGATGGGATAATCAGTCTATTTAAAACATGGATTGAGTATTAGGAAAGACCTATTCGTATCTTTCTTAATTCACGGTCACCTAAGATTGGCGCAAATTGAAATCATGTCTGTCTCAGTTTAGGGGAAGTGGATACGCCCATGATCCACTTGGACGTCTGGATCATGGGCGCATGAGAGAACCGTTATTTTAGAAGAGGGGAGTTTGTTAATGAAGGTAGCCAAACTCTTTTAAAGCGAGTATCGCATTTTCTACGCCATTTTCAGCGCGAATCTTCTGACCTAATTGGGAAGCATTTTGTTGAATCGCTGCTGAATTGGCATCTTCAATGTAACGCACCAATTGTGTCACCGAAAAGTTTTTTTGGTCCAGAGAACCAGGAGACACTCCAAGTCGTTTTAGGCACCAGGCCCAAAAGGGTTGGTCTGCTAAAAAAGGCACGATAATAGAGGGAATACCAGCTCTTGCTGCCGCGGCTGTGGTACCTGCTCCGCCATGATGTATCGCCATGCTGACACGAGGAAAGAGCCAATCATGCGGGGCGTTGTCAATGAGACAGATTTGCTTCTCTAAGCCAGATATTTGTTCTGTCGATAAGCCACCCCATCCAGAAGCCAGTATGGCCCGCTGGCCACTTAAGCGAATGGCGGTAATGATTTTTTCTGTTAACTCAGCAGCATTTCCATTAAGCATACTACCAAATCCTACATAGATGGGTTTAGAACCGTTATTGAGGAAGTCTTCTAGGTATTTTGGAGGCTGCCAACTAGCAGCTTGGTCATAAAACCAGAATCCAGATACGGCAATATTGGCTTGCCAATCTTTTGGGCTTGGTAACAGATGTTGGCTGTATCCATAAAGGATTGGTTTGTGCTTTATTGCGGGTAAATAATAAGGGCTATGCAAAGGATAGGGCTTTAACCCTAATTGTTTACGTAGTTTGGTGTTAATCGCTGGACGTAAAATGTGCCAGCCGATAAAGCGAAAGACATGGTGACTGGCAAGGTTATACCATTCGCTTCCCTTGTCTTTTGGTAACGGTAATCCCATGGCCGGAATTTTTCGGGTCGGTGTCATGGGTTGCAGATGTGATATGGCAAAGGGGATGTCGAGTAATTCTGACAAAGAGGATACTATGGGGACAGACATGCCACTACCTATCAGTAAATCTGCTCCCTTAGCTGCATGGATACCTTGAGTTGCCCATTGATCAGCCATATTGAGTATGCCTCGGCGAGCAACCTTAAATATTGTTAAGATGCTTTTGCCCTTCTTAAGCTGCTCCGGGTTAGTTGCCATCAGCTCAAGAAAATCGGCATCAATAAGAGAGAAGTCTAATCCGGCGGATTCAACCAAAGGTTGAAATTTGATATTACAAACAAGGCAGACCTGATGACCTAATTTTTTAAGTCCAATGCCTAATGCAACTAAAGGTCTTACGTCCCCTTGAGTACCAATAGAAATAATGACTATTTTCATACTAACCTCCTGTATCGATGTAATAGAAACTGCGCTATCGTCTAATAGCCAAAGCTATTGTTAATTCCTGATCCTGGAATATTCCGATTAGGGCGGACTATAAATAGTGGAACTTAGAAAGGCAAGCTTTTAAAAGCTAGAATTGGGTTCCTGAAGAAATGTTTTTTCGGCCTCAGTAGACGGACGGCCCAAAATGGCATTGCGGTGGGGGTAACGACCAAATCTATCGATAATGGCTTTATGCTGAATCTCGAAGGCTAAATTGTTTTCATTACCCAGTGATGTAAAAAGGGATAAAGCTTCGACATGAATGAGTTTAGACTCACTGTGCATAAAGGGCATATAGAGGAAAGCACGTTGTTTTTCGGGTAACTCTGAATCAAAGCCTTGTGTTATTGCGAATTGAGCCAAAGCTAACGCCAATAGGTCTGAGGCAAAGGCAGCGGGTTTATCTCGATAAATATTGCGAGAGAACTGATCGAGAATGATGATTTCTGCCAAACTTCCGACGGCAGTATGACGCCATGAAAAGAGCTCTCCAGCGCTTGCTTGGTCGTGTAGTTTTCCAAAACGCTGCTGAATCATAAGATCAAAAGCATGGTCTTTTTGAAACCATTGCTTTGGATCCACTTCTGAAAACCAAAAGTCGATCACCTCTTGATACATGTGCCTGCTCCCTTGTTGTCTTGTTTCAGTCTAGGACAACTTGTCGAAAACCGTCGAGGAAGAATTCGGCTTCCGCTTGTGTTAAGCAAAGGGGGGGTCTTAATTTCAAGGTTGCGCCCTGTTTGCCTGCGGCACCTGCCAATATTTTTTGCTCTCGTAAGCGATCAATCACCTGAATAGTGCGTTCAGCATCAGGTACGCCCTGTGCTTGGATATCTATGCCGAAAAATAATCCTGAGCCACGTATTTCCCCTATCATGGAAGAGTGTTCAGCAATATCGAGAAGATGAGCTTTAATCTGATTCCCCAAAACGCGGGCATTTTCTTGTAGGCCTTCACTTGCTAAGGTGTTTAATACCGCGAGGCCCGCCGCTGCAGCCACAGGGTTGCCACCAAAGGTATTGAAATACCCCACATCCTCACAAAAGGCTTCTAATAAATAAGGTTTGGTGATCACCCCGGCCATGGGAAAACCGTTACCCATGGGTTTGCCCATAGTGACCATATCAGGTACCACTGCGTGGGCGGAAAAACCCCAGAAATGGGTGCCAGTACGTGCAAACCCCGGCTGTACTTCATCAGCAATATACACACCACCGGCACGACGAATGACTTCAACAGCAGAATGCAAAAAGCCGTTTGGGTGTGTGAATACACCATCGGAAGAAAAAATAGAATCTAATAATAGCCCTGCCACCTTGATACCGCGTTGGGAAAGTTCATCGATGGCAGCTTGTACCCGATTGGCAAAGCCCTGCTCTATATCCGCGCCATAGTTTTGTGTTGAAGGCGCTGGAATCGCTACCACATGGTTAGGTAAGGTGTCGTTTTTTAAGCTGGAAGGAGACACTTGTGTCACATAGGCGGTATTGCCGTGGTAGGCGCATTCTGTGACAATAAAGCCGCTTCCTCGAGTCGATTTACAAGCCAAGCGCATGGCCAGATCATTGGCTTCGCTGCCAGAGCAAGTCAGCACGACATTGGACAATGGCGCTGGGAAGGTGGCTTTGAGCTTTTCAATGTACTCATCCACTATGTTTACCAAATATCGTGTATTGGTGTTAAGTTTGGCCATTTGTTGAGCCACAGCTTCAATCACCGCAGGGTGACAGTGACCAATACAAGGCACATTGTTATAAAAGTCTAAATATTCACTCCCATCAGCCGCTGTCATCCAAGCGCCTTTTGCAAAGACCATTTCGATTGGCTGGCGATAAAACAGCACAGATGAGGCGCCGACATTATTTAATCTACGTTGTACTGCATGACTAACCTTGGACCTGGCTTGATCAAAGGCATTCATATCCAGGATTTGGGCAGGCTTGTCTGGCTTTGGATAAAGCTCCGTCATGCTTCTTGTCTCCGGTTATTTTCCTCAACTTTTGCCAGATTATCCAAATAGGCTTGCGCCAATTTGACGGTGCCTTGAGTGAATTTGCCCAGACCAACGTCTTGCGCGGTTTGCGTCTCTGAATGACTGGCAACCCAAGCGGTTAACAGCAAACGACGAAACAGAATAAAGGTGGGAATCATGGCCTCGTGCTGTGCGGATAATTCACGTATCGAACGATAGCCTTTTAACCAAGCTGCTTGCAAATCGGCAATATAGGCTTCCTCTTCATAGAAGGAGATGGCGGCAGCAAAGTCATACATAAACCAGCTAAAACCACAGTCATCAAAGTCAATCACAGATAAATTACCGTCATCGACCAACAGATTTGCCAGGCGTAAATCCGCATGAATCAAACCAAAACGATCCGCTTCTTGACCATAGTCTGCCAGCTTTTGCTTTAATACAGCACACAACTGATCCAGTAGGTTTTCTTGTTCTGGAGCTAAATCAATGGCCTGACGCCAGCTTCCCCATAATGGCGTGTCGCCCAAAGCGGTATCATAGGTCCAGCTTTTGCGCACAAAGTGTGCTGGTAAAGTCCAATGTAGCGCATGATTATGCAGTCTTGCTGATATGGCACCCAGGGTTTCGAAACCTGTGACCAGATCCTCATCTGCCTTAGGTTCATCTCCCGCTAAAAATTCAAAGGCCACCACATACCTTTGTTGGTCACCGTCCATAAAAGCGCTTATTAGTGAGCCATCGATGCGTTTTATTGGTGCTGGTGCTTTTACTGTGTCACTTTGCGTTAAGGCCTGTAGCCAGTCGAGTTCGGAGCGAATTTCCTCAAACCTGTGGTAATCGGGTCTGTGTACGCGAAGAATGATAGGAGCAGATTGCTGAGGATCCTGTACCAGAAAGGTGGCGTTTTCCGATAAAGTCAGTAGTTTAACCTCAGCCATGTCGCTGATCCCCCAAGAAGGAAGTAAAACTTGTAGACCTAGTTTAATGCGTTCAATGAAGCCTTCGTTATACACTCTCAGTTCCCCGTTTCAGCAGATTCATTTATCAAGCAAAGCGCATTTGCTGATGAATGTTATGAAATAACTCGCTTGGATCGTTTCTTGCAAAGTTAATTCCAAAATAGGAATCCAAGACAAATATTCATCAGATAAGCGAGGTTGTTTCACCATGTTTGCATCTCTTTCGGGAAAAGTGGCTATAGTGACGGGCGGATCAAAAGGCATAGGTAAGGGCATTGCCAAGGTGTTTGCGAGACAAGGTGTGAAAATCATGATTGCGGCACGTGGTGAGCAAGATGCAAAGGAAGCAGTGGACGACATCATCGCCGCAGGTGGGCAAGCGGATTATTGTTTATGTGATGTGTCGAATTGGCAAGATGTGCAAGCTTTATTATCAAAAACCCTTGAAACGTATGGAAAAATTGACATTCTGTGTGCCAACGCAGGGATTTTTCCACAACAAAAAATGATCGATATGTCTGCTGATGATTGGGACAAGGTTATGTCGACAAATTTGAAAAGTACGTTTTTGACGGTAAAAGCCTGCTTACCTCATTTTGCCAAAGCCGGGCAGGGCCGTGTCATCGTTACTTCCTCCATTACAGGCCCTGTAACTGGTTATCCGGGTTGGTCTCACTATGGTGCATCCAAATCCGGTCAGTTGGGCTTTATTAAAACCGCTGCAATGGAATTAGCGCCTTATAATACTACGATTAATGCGGTGATGCCGGGTAACATAATGACGGAAGGTTTGGCGGATCTGGGGGAAGAGTATTTGACGTCTATGGCGGCTTCTATTCCATTGAAACGACTTGGTTCGGTAGAGGACATTGGTAACGCGGCATTGTTTTTTGCGACCGATGAAGCCAGCTATATTACCGGTCAGCAAATGGTTGTGGATGGTGGTCAAATACTGCCAGAAAGCTTAGATGCCATAAATGAAATGACGTAAGCAAGAGTGAATCTGTTCGCGGTATCAGGAGAGGATTCAGTTTGCCAAGGGGGAGCTAATATCGATTAAACAACCACTTGGGTCTTTAACAAGGAATCTTCTTTGGCCATAGAATTCGTTACGTGGCGTTTGGAGGATGGGAACTTTCATGGTTAGCGCTTTGTTATAAATCCCTTCTATGTCTTCCACCACAAAAGTGACATACATGCCCGTGGGTATGGCTTGGTACTCTTTGGGAACCAATGCATGATTCCGTTGAATAATACCGTATTCCAAGTCGGAGTTCGTTGGTGAACACAGTTGGATATACCAATTGCTTTCGTAGTTCACCTTAAGACCAAGTAGTGATACGTAAAAGTCTCTGCTTTTAGGAAGATCATCAGAACAGATATTCGTCAGTATTCTCATTGTCTTTTCCTTTGGTTGGCAAGCTTGGTGTTAACATCATTCGATTTTGTTATTTTTCCAATTTTCCATTGTTATTCTGCTTAAATAATGTCGTTTTAACCGCCATTTTTATCATGAGTTTCTTAAATGGAACTTTAATAAAATGGGTATTTAGATCTTATACAGAAGATCATTACTAGTTAGTTACTTTTAACCTATTTTTCCCTGCATTTTGCCGATTATGTTCTATCCTCACTGTATAAAATACTTCGTTTCATACGCTGTTAATAGTGCCAATCAAAGGACTAAAGGAGGGATAGGGTGGCAAAAAAAGATGAAGTTATAGTGAAGGACAGATTTCGTAACTATGGCGAGTACTCAAATAGTCTGAGCTATTGCGTTAACTTAAAGCCCAGAATACGAAATTCGGCGGCCATTTTTCATGATGCTTGTGTCTCCCATGACGTTGGCATTGATGGTGAAACCGATTTTTTCACTATCTTAACAAAAGTGCATAAATGCATAGGTAAATGTTGTAAAAGGAAGTGGGTGGTGTATGGGAGTAGTCCGAATATTCCCAGCAAGTATACCTTAGAAGTGTCTAAAAAAGTGCTGATTGGTGTTGGTCGAGTTCCTCACCCTGAAAACAAAGGTGACCTGCATTTCTACGTAGTCACCCAGATCAATGGTGATGGACAAAGTATCGATGCCATGAGTAATAGCATTCAAGCTTGTCAGTTGCACTTCAATAAGGACAAGCACCATTACGAACTTATTCAATATGTTGGCCGTCATTCTGATCACCCGGTCCATTATGAATTTCTTGGTTTCTTCACTACCGGACTTCTTCCGAGTGAAACTAGTATCGAAAAAGCGCAATATTACCCTGCTTATCAAATGTCCTAATCATATCAATTACAGCAAAAACACATGGTGATTGTGAGCTTGAATGTACAAACATAATCTAAAGCCACAATGAAAAGCGTGCAGGCGAAACAGTTGGCACGCTGCTTCGCCAACCCTAAGTACGCTGCAAAGATGTAACAATCACACTGAGTAAAATAAAGCCTGCCCCTATGATCTGAGTTAGGGAGAGAGATTCATTCAGCCAAACTAGGGCAAAGATAGCACCGAATAGTGGTTCGCTTCCCATCAATAGAGCAACCCGAGTTGGTGAGGTTCTTCTGACGGCATAATTCTGCACATAAAAAGCGAATAAGGTACAAAATAACACTAGGTAGATAAGGGTCAGCCAAAAGGCCAGTTCATCAGGAAGAGTCATCTTACTGTCCGGTAAGATGATGAGTAGTAGGATGGCCACGCTGGCAACAACGAATGATTGAATGGCCGTCAGTGTTGTGGTCGATATGGATTTATTCTCGGTAAAACGTTTTGTGAATGTAACCATGCCAGCACGCAGTAAAGCTGCCCCTAAAATAAAGTAATCTCCTTTATTGAGCGAAAAAATGTCGCTTTGCTTTCCTGTCAACAGGAAGACACCGAATACACTGATACTGCAAAGCAGCATTAACCACAGCCACTGCTTGAGTTTCTGTGGTGTCATTAAGGCTTCCAAAATCGCTGTGAAGAGTAACGACAAACTGATTAAAAATGCGGCGTTTGAAGCCGTTGTGTTGGCCACACCAAATACTTCACAAAAAAAGATGGCGGAAAGAATCAACCCTGTTGGCAGAGCAACTTGCCAATCCTTGTTTCGACCTAAACGAAAATCTCTTAGTACCATTGGCAGCAAGCACAAAAAGGTCATGGAAAAGCGAATGGAAATAAACACCAACACACTAGTGTAAAGCAAAGCGCTTTTGGTGAGCCCATAGCTGGTTCCCCAGAAAATGGCGACTAATAATAGCAAGCATTCTGTGATGGGGAAGGAGTGCTTGTGTTTATTGAATAGTTTGGCTGTCATTTCCATGTTGCGCTGCCTCCAGTTTTGTAAATGCAATGACTAACACATCCCGATAGGCTTTTGTGGCAGTGTCTTTGATGATGATAGGGGTTACCTTATGTAGGGTTTTTTCATCATCGGCAAGCAATAAATCGAACTTCTGTTCTAGGGTAGTTTGGATTAAATGGTGGCCATCGTTATTCACTAGAATGCTCTTGCCACCGACAATATTGACTCGATTAATTAACAAAGTGGCGATATAAGTAACACCATCACGATGCAGGCCTTCAGGGGTGGGTTTGCCCAATTCTTGACGATTGGCGAGGATGCGATAAGGGTGTAAACGAATGTTCCAGTCTGTGGCTTGCCCTTCCACTTCATCATAGATGTCACACATATATGTCAATAGCTTGGTCGTAATTGAGGATTCAATAAAGTCTTTGGTAAGAGGATCAAAATGACGCTCGATATCGCCATTAAGATAATTGATATGGGCCGGTTGAACGTAGGCCTCATGTGGTAATTGCGTTAACCTTTCATTCCCTTTGGATTTTAAAAACTGACCATAGCGACGATAGCGGTAAGTGCCGCCATCGCCCATATACTTATCAAGTGTTAGTAGATCCCAACAGGCGCAAAAATCCTCGATGACGTGACCATCCACCTGTAGGTCGTTGAGGACTTGCTCACCACTAATAAGCGCATAATGTTGCTTTTTTAAGGCTTCTGAAACAGACGGGTTAAGATTTTGCTTACGATGCATAAGGTGATTCCATGTCCCTAAATGGTTTCTATTATTTTGTTTTCATTACGAGGCAGGCTTCTCAAACTGCGTTGCTGAGCAATTTGAACTTCCCAATCATCACGATTGCAAAGGTATTTGGCATGACGCCCTACAATACGTTTTGCTATGGCATTTCCTCTGGAAAGCTGAAAGGTCACATGGCCGGTAATTTGGGTTGACGTGTGCTGAATAAAGGCATAGCTTGCCTCTTTTAAGACACTTTCCCATCTCCCTTCCACGGCTTCTTGAGTCCAAATGTCATTGTGTAGAGATTTTGTTCTTAGTACGTCGGTCGGCAAGATGGCGGTTTCGAGTAGTTTATAAGCTCGCATTAATAGGGTGGCAGCAGGCGCTTCCCTGATTTCCAGCACTTTTTCATCGTTATCAAGGTGGTCAAAACCCACATAACGTCCCATTTCATAAGCACCAGCTCGACTGTTAAGGGTAGATATGATTTGGATCAGATCCATAGGGTGGTTGTTGATGGTGACGGGGTAGCCTTTAAAAAAGCCAATATTGACCTGATGGTGATCGAAATGCTGTAGGGGATCCCATTTTGACCAAGTAAATAATGATTCAGGCAAATTAAAATTCTCTGGATCATCAAGAATGCCGGATTCAAATTCACGGCACCAAAGATTCTCATCACCACTAACATTACGTGATTTAAAAGACACTAATCCAGATGCCACTACGGCATTGCTTTTCTCTTCTCTGGTGAGGGCGGAGTATTCATAAGGCGAGCCATAAAAACCGTCAAAAGTACTGGATTCAATCGCGCCATTTAGACGTCGTAAGCTGTTTTGAGATTGATTGGCAGAATGAATAATGGCATCGCAGTTGAGTTCTTGCGCCACCTCTACGGCTTTTTTCACTATGCAGGGACGTGATAGGGAGGAGCTGACAGGATAGTCACCTAAATACAGTGCTTGTGACCGTATTGCTGCCACAATAGCGCCTTCTACCAAATCGTTTTTTGCATCCACTATGCGCAGGTCAATATCATAATGTTTGCTAATAAGCCCAAGGGAAGAAACATCGATTTCAGCACCAAGATCGACCACTAAGGCTGTGACTTTTACGTCTTTCTTGCTTAGAAGTTCCAGTATATAGGTGCTGTCTAAGCCACCACTGAATAAGGTGAGGACATGCTGTGCTGAGTCACAAACGGTATCCAGATCCTCAATACTTCTTAACTTCTTCATTATATTTCGTTTTTCCCTTTTAGAGAGGTTGACTCAAAGAGTATCTATAATTAGTTTCAGGTAAACAATATGGCTAATTCGCAAAGGATTTTTGCATTATGGATATGAATAGATTGATCCCTTTGTTATCGGAATTGGCGATTTTTGTCAGTGTGGTGGAGGCAGGTAGTTTTTCAAAAGCATCAATCAAATTGGGCATGGCGACGTCTTCTGTGAGTCGCTCTATGACGCGTTTGGAAAATACGTTAGAAGAGAAGTTACTGAAAAGAACCACCCGCAAGATGACGTTAACCGACACAGGTCAAGAGGTGTATTATCTGTGTCGAGATATGCTGCAATCTGCTCAGTTGGCTGTGTCAGCAGCACAGGTGGATAAAAGCCAAGTATCCGGGGTGTTGCGAGTGGCGGCTCCTAAAGCTTTGTCTAGGCAAATACTCATGCCTATGGTGCTGGAGTTTATGCAGACTTTCCCACAAGTGATGTTGCAGCTTAAAGTGGTTGATCATTATATTGATCCTATCAGTGATCAAGTGGATGTGATTATTCGTATTACAGATAACCCAGAGCAAGGTTTAATTGGTCAGGTGCTCGGACAATGCCGATTAATGGTTTGCGCTACACCAGACTATCTTGAAAAACATGGTGTACCAGCTCATCCTGATGAGCTGATTGGGCACAATTGCCTATGTCTTGGTGAAAGCCCACTCGATCAGGTGTGGCAATTTACCAAAGGGACGGTTAAGAAGTCAGTTCAAGTACAAGGCTCAATGAGTGTGAATCACTCTGAAATACGTCGTGAAGCGGTACTGCAAAACATGGGTATTTCGGTGTTTCCTGAATTTTCCATTCAACCGTATCTTGAGACAAACCAAGTTGTCGAACTCTTCAAAGACTGGCACATGAAGGGTAATTATCAAGGTGACATTATCGCTCAATATGTTCAGTCTAAATACATACCCATGCAGATTAAAACCTTCGTCGATTTTCTTAAACAGAGGTTCTATTCAGTTTGATGTTGTAAGTATTGATTCACTTGGTAAACAAACTGTTAATTCAGTTTTATACATAACGTTTCTTACTAAGGTTAGGCTGCTCGCTTCTGTCATATTTCATTTTAGTGGAGGTTTAGAGAAGAGTTCGCTAGTCACAGAGTTCAACTCAAGAAATGGGGTTTTAAAATGTCTAGCTGAGATGAAGGAATTTTCTCCATCAATGATAAATTCTTCCTCATCTTGCTCAACGGTTCTGCCTTGAAGAGCCATCCCAATAACCTCGCAATATGCATTTAACAATGGAGCTCCACTGGCTCCACCCTCTATATCTTTATCTACTCCCATATATTCTGCATGGTGACGTTTATAACTTGATTTAATAACTTTCATTTCTATGAGGCTTAGCTGCGCGTGGTAATCGGCGTATTTGGGAAAGCCTGCTAGCAGTAGTTCATAACCTGAGTTAATTGTCTTGAGTTTTTGGGAGATCGAAAGTGGTACAATCGTTTCTGTAGCGGGGGTGTTTGTTTCAAGGCGAAGAAAAGCGATATCGAATCGATCAATCCTACTAATTATCTTAGCATGAAATTTGTCGTGACCACTTGCAAACTTTAAGAAACATCCTTTCGTTGCACCAGATTTTTTGAATGTATGTGCTGCCGTGACGAAGATATTTTTTGCTATACAGAATGCGCTCCCTTGGACAAATTCGTCTATTTCATTGTTTTCTTGATAGCCTTCGAAACTTACTACTAAAATTGCTTTTTGTAGCAAGTTTATTTTCGATTTGTAAACTGTATTAAAGTTGATTTTTTGATCATTCTCTGTCGATAGTTTTATGCGTATATTTAGTCCAATAGTATTGAAGTTAGAGGCTAGGGTTCTGTATACACTGGAGTGTTTGCCTTTTACCATACCTATATACGTGATTCTGCCATGTACAACATTATCTAGGCTGGCTTTATGCTCTGGATATTTGGATCGAAATTTTTCCCTAGCATTGTCTAAATCTAGAGTCATTGAATGAACCATTGCTCTTGTGGTACGTATATATCGACGGTCAATATTGATCTTACGGTTAACTTTCAAGCCTGTTACAACTTGTCTTTCGTTTTTGTATTGCACGCGAGTCTTTTGCTGATTGATTTTAAAACCGTGTTGAGTAATCAAAGCTGTTAAATCTGAACTCGGATCTCTGTTTTCAGTAAAAATATTTTGCGACGATAAATGAGAGAATGAGAATGTTATATCATCGGCATATCTAGAATAGTAAGCGCTATTTTGCTTCGCTAAATGGCTCATATCTCGATCAAATGAACGACAAATTAAGTTTGATACTAATGGGGATGTAGGTGCACCTTGTGGGAGCTTTCGGTCATAGCAACATAGATTTGCTATGAGTCTAGCAGTTTCAGATTGAAGTGAATAAGGCGGAGCTATAAACATTCCGTATATTCGTCCAAAGTGAATTGAACCAAAAAAATCTTCTAAGTCGATATTAAATACGGCTGTTTTTTTTAAATGTTTTTTTGCGTTGAAAACTATACCTTTTTCTTTAATAAATGCTGTTGCCGCAGAATGGGGAGAGCTACTCTGCTCTAGTAGATCCACTAATTTGCGTTGAACTGCTTTTAGAGGTCTGTTAGGGGCAAGAATAGTTCTCGTTTCACCATTCTTTTTCTCGATTTCAAATGACTCGTAAGAATCTAATAATTGTTTTTTATAAACTATGAAATTTAGCCATTGAAGCTTTACATTAAGCAGGTTTGCTAATTCTTGGGGGGATGTCGAAGGTGTAATCAAAAGTGCTCGTCCCTAATTTCACATTGCGCCGTGTCACTATCGTCAACATTAAACAACTACCATATTGGCGATAAAGTCTAACCATATTGTCTTTTGGTAGCATTTTAAACCACCGAGATTAATTCCAAGGACGAGCCTAATCAAGATTAAACTCAGAATGATCTTAAGTAAAGTACTTAACTACGTCATTTAACCTAGGTCCATAGGGTAATTAGCGCATACCCTGTGAGGTGTTTTTTTTGAATACTGAATGGACTGCTCACTAGGTCATAACCATATGATAAAGCGCCTAAGTGATCAGTTTGTACGCATCAAAAAATCACAATAGGACGACTCAATCATGAAAATTAAGACGCTTGCTTCTGCGATTGCGCTGACCAGTGCGACGCTTATTGCTTTCCCTTCTCTGGCTGCTGACACCATTAAAGTCGGTGTTTTGCACTCTCTTTCAGGCACCATGGCTATTTCAGAAACGACTTTGAAAGACACAGTTCTGATGATGGTCGAAGAACAGAATAAAAAGGGCGGTTTGCTAGGTAAAAAACTTGAAGCAGTGGTGGTTGACCCTGCATCGAACTGGCCTTTGTTTGCGGAAAAAGCCCGTGAGTTATTAACGGAAGATGAAGTGGATGTCATTTTTGGTTGCTGGACGTCCGTATCGCGTAAGTCTGTCTTGCCAGTTATCGAAGAGCTCAACGGTTTAATGTTCTACCCAGTGCAATATGAAGGTGAAGAATCTTCTAAAAATGTATTCTACACAGGCGCTGCGCCAAACCAACAAGCCATTCCTGCGGTTAACTACTTAAAAGACGAGTTGGGTGTAGAGCGTTGGGTATTGGCAGGTACGGACTATGTTTATCCGCGTACCACTAACAAGATTCTAGAAGCCTACCTGAAAGACATGGGTGTCGCAGAAGAAGACATCATGATTAATTACACGCCATTTGGTCACTCTGATTGGCAGTCTATTGTTTCCGATATCAAAAAATTCGGTAGTGCAGGCAAGAAAACCGCTGTGGTATCGACCATCAATGGTGATGCAAACGTGCCTTTCTACAAAGAATTGGGCAACCAAGGTATTTCTTCAGAAGACATTCCAGTGGTGGCCTTCTCTGTGGGTGAAGAAGAGCTATCTGGTTTAGACACTGCGCCTCTAGTAGGGCACTTGGCCGCTTGGAACTACTTCCAAAGTGTAGAGAGTGATGAGAATGAAGAATTCATTACTCAGTGGCGCGCTTTCACTAAGAATCCTAAGCGCGTAACCAACGACCCAATGGAAGCGACTTACATTGGTTTCAACATGTGGGCCAATGCTGTGACTGAAGCCGGTACAACTGACGTAGACGCGGTTGAACAAGCCATGATAGGTCAGGAAACCCCTAACTTGACGGGCGGAACTGCAGTGATGAACAAAAACCACCACTTGAGTAAGCCAGTGTTAATCGGTGAAATCCAAGACGATGGTCAATTTGAAGTGGTCTGGGAAACTGACGGTGTGGTGCCAGGTGATGCTTGGTCTGACTTCTTGCCAGGTTCGAAAGACCTGATTGCTGATTGGACCGACCCAATTAACTGTGGCAACTACAACACTAAGACCAAAATGTGTTCTGGGCAAAATTACTAATTTGACCACCCCCAGGGTTGAAACTTGGCTTCCAGCAAGTGCTGGAAGCCTTTTTTGTCACTTATGTTCGACTGCTTCTGGAGATATTTCGTGAAACGTATTTTGCGTCTCTGCCTGATAGGGATTTTTATGGTTTCACCCACTTGGCTGATGGCGGTGGAAACCAAAGACTTGCTGTCTGAGCTTACCCAAACCAAGTTATCCAAAATGCCGGCTATGTTGGCGCAACTGGAAGCGCAGGGCGATGAGTCATTGCTGCCTGTGTTTAAAGCTTGGTTGGATGGCGATTTATATTACACCCGAGAAGGGCGTCAGCTAGTGGTGAAAACCAAGCTGGATGGTAAAACAGCCTATGTGGATGTGTTCAGTCTTGCGCCTCAGCTGGAACTTACCAGTAAAAAAGTGCGCAAAATAAAGGTCAATAATAAGTTACGTGGCATGTTAAGAGGCACCATTGCGGGTTTGCAATTAACCTCAAAAGACCCTGAATTACGAGAAAATGCGGTGCGTGAATTGTTAGCAGATCTGGATAGTGACACCTTTGCTACCCTAGAAGCACTGTATCCACAAGAAACCCATTCGAGGGTACAAGAGATGATGCAAACTGCCTTGTCTTTGTACACAGCAAAAGATGTTGAACAGAGTCAAAGTGCTCGTTTAGCGGCCATTGAGTTTTTGTCCAGTAGCTTGGAAAACGATGTGCGCAATGGTTTGGTAACCTTAAGCCAAGATGCGAATAATGTGATTGCGTCGGCAGCGACTCAGGCACTTGAGAAGATCAATCAAAGTATACAGAGATATGCGTTTGTTGATCAGTTGTTTTTTGGCTTGAGTTTAGGTTCCGTGTTGTTATTGGCGTCAATTGGTTTGGCCATCACCTTTGGGGTGATGGGGGTTATCAATATGGCGCACGGTGAAATGATAATGTTGGGTGCCTATACCACTTATGTAGTGCAATTGATCATGCCTAATTACATAGATTATTCCATCTGGGTGGCCATTCCAGCGGCCTTCTTAGTATCGGGTTTAATGGGTGTCTTGATTGAACGCTTGGTGATTTGTCGTTTGCACGGTCGACCATTGGAAACCCTGTTGGCCACCTTTGGTATCAGTCTGATTTTACAGCAGCTGGTACGTACTATTTTCTCTCCTTTGAATCGTCAAGTGTCCACCCCAAGTTGGATGAGTGGTTCATGGGAAATCAACCCCGTCTTGTCTTTGACGTTAAATCGTCTGTATATTTTAGCTTTTGCCTTATTGGTATTCATCGCCTTGGTGCTGATTTTAAAGAAAAGTTCACTGGGCTTGAACGTGCGTGCAGTATCGCAAAATCGCAACATGGCCAAAGCCATGGGGGTGAAAACCGAGTGGGTGGATGCCATGACCTTTGGGTTAGGGTCAGGCATTGCCGGCATTGCGGGCGTGGCGCTATCTCAGCTCACCAACGTAGGGCCAAACTTGGGTCAAGCTTACATTATTGATTCCTTTATGGTGGTGGTGTTTGGCGGTGTGGGCAATCTGTTGGGCACTTTAGTTGCCGCGTTCACCTTGGGTATTGCTAATAAGTTCTTAGAGCCGACCACGGGTGCTGTGTTAGCGGCGATTCTGGTGCTGGTGTTTATCATTCTCTTTATTCAGAAACGTCCTAAAGGACTCTTTCCACAAAAAGGTAGGGCTGCAGAATGAGTAAGTTATTGCATTGGTTTAGCGCAGGGCGCACGTCTGGCAAATACACCTTGCCCTTTGTGATTTTGTTATTGGGGATCACCTTATTGGCATCGGCCGCCAATTTACTCTTACCAGAAAGCTCGGCCCTGTATGTGAGTACTTACAGTATTACCTTATTGGGTAAGTATCTCTGCTATGCCATGTTGGCTTTGGCAGTGGATATCATTTGGGGTTACTGCGGTATTTTAAGCCTAGGGCATGGGGCATTTTTTGCCCTAGGTGGTTATGCCATGGGTATGTATTTGATGCGCCAAATAGGTGACCGTGGTGTCTATGGTCATCCCATTTTACCGGACTTTATGGTGTTCCTTGATTGGCAAGAGCTGCCTTGGTTCTGGTTGGGTATGGATCAATTTTGGTTCGCTATGATAATGGCCGTATTGGTGCCGGGCTTATTGGCTTTCGTGTTTGGTTGGCTGGCTTTTCGTTCCCGTGTTACCGGGGTGTATTTGTCAATCATGACACAAGCCTTAACCTATGCTTTGTTGTTGGCTTTCTTCCGCAATGAAATGGGTTTTGGTGGCAATAACGGACTAACCGATTTTAAGGAAATTTTAGGCTTTGATTTGCAGTCTGATGCCACAAGAGTGTCGCTGTTTATCATAACGGCCTTGTTGTTGGCTTTGGTCTTGTTGCTCAGTCAGCGCATTCTGTCTTCTCGCTTGGGTAAGGTGACTTTAGCAATACGAGATGCGGAGGCCCGTACCCGTTTTATTGGCTATCGCACGGAACGTTATAAGGTGTGGTTGTTTGTCTACTCGGCGGTGATCGCTGGGGTGGCAGGCGCCTTATATGTACCACAAGTGGGCATCATTAACCCAGGAGAGTTTTCTCCCATCAATTCTATTGAGATTGTTATTTGGGTCGCCGTTGGAGGCCGAGGTACTTTGATTGGTGCCATCATAGGCGCTTTATTGGTGAACTACGCTAAAACCCGTTTTACCGCCATTATGCCAGATGGTTGGTTATTTGCCTTAGGCGCGTTATTTGTCTTGGTGACCCTGTTCTTACCCAAAGGCTTGATTGGTCTATACGGACAGCTTAAATCGAAACGCCAAACCCTACCGACACAGGAGGCGTCATCATGAATGCCATAGATCAATCACTACAAAGTCTAAGGGACACCTTCCGTCGTGATCAGGTATGGCCATTTTTAGCGCCAGAACAAGGGACTAAAGTGGATGTTTCAAATCAGATGATTCTTTATGTAGAAGGCTTGAATTTAAGCTTTGATGGCTTCAAGGCGTTGAACGACTTAAATTTGTATGTGAAAGACGGAGAGCTGCGTTGCCTGATTGGTGCCAATGGCGCGGGCAA
This sequence comes from Marinomonas sp. THO17, assembly GCF_040436405.1. Lineage (NCBI taxonomy): Bacteria > Pseudomonadati > Pseudomonadota > Gammaproteobacteria > Oceanospirillales > Oceanospirillaceae > Marinomonas > Marinomonas sp. THO17. Next base: position 2,841,809 of record NZ_AP031575.1, read on the forward strand.
AACCACTTTGATGGATGTGATTACCGGCAAATCTCAGCCCGATTCTGGTTCGGTGTTTTTTGGTCAAACCCATAACTTGCTGAGCAAAGACGAAGCGGACATAGCCCAGTTGGGGATTGGACGTAAGTTCCAGAAACCTACGGTATTTGAAGAGCAAAGTGTGTTTGACAACTTAGAGTTGTCTTTGAAAACGGATAAGCGAGTACTACAGACTCTATTTTCTCGATTGTCACCCAGTGAAATTGATCGTATCGATGAGGTGCTGAAAATCATAGGTTTGAGTGAGCAGCGTTTTATGCAAGCTGGCGCTTTGTCTCATGGGCAGAAGCAATGGTTGGAAATAGGCATGCTTCTTGTATCCGATCCTAGACTTTTACTGATTGATGAACCCGTAGCTGGCATGACGGCTCAGGAAACGGAACGCACCGCGGAGTTGCTGACGTCCTTAGCCGGAGAACGTACCGTTATTGTGGTGGAGCATGATATGGAGTTTGTGCGCAGTATTGCTCGCACTGTGACTGTGCTGCATCAAGGCTCTGTGTTAGCAGAAGGCACCATGGATCAGATTCAGAACAATAAAGACGTCATTGAAGTCTATTTAGGCGAAGAAGCGGTGGAGGCCTAACCCTATGATCAGCATGAAAAAAGTCAGCCAATTGTATGGTGGAACACAAATTTTATGGGATCTGGATTTAGACATAGTACCAGGCTCCATTACATGCATTATGGGCCGCAACGGTGTGGGCAAGACCACCTTGATGAAAGCCATTATGGGTTTGTTGCCCATTAAAAGCGGTGAAATTTTACTGAACCAGCAAGCCTTGCATAAACAAAGTGCAGAACGACGTGCTTACGCAGGCATTGGCTATGTACCTCAAGGCCGTGATATTTTTCCCATGTTAACGGTGGAGGAAAATTTGCGTATTGGCCTGCCAGTACAAAAGAAAAAAGCCATACCGGAAAAAGTCTTTGAACTCTTTCCGGTATTGAAAGAAATGTTGCATCGTCGTGGTGGCGATTTGTCGGGTGGTCAGCAGCAGCAATTGGCCATTGGGCGGGCTTTGGTATTGGAGCCAAAAGTTTTAATCTTGGACGAACCAAATGAGGGGATCCAACCTAATATTGTTAAACAAATAGGCGATGTGATTCTTAAACTGAATGAGGAAGAAGGTTTAACCGTGATCCTAATCGAACAAAAATTGGGCTTTGCCCGTCGCGTGGGCAAGGAGTTTCGTCTCATGGAAAAAGGTCGAATTGTCGCCGCAGATAAGATGGAAAACTTGAACGATGATCTCATTAAACAGTATTTAGCCGTATGACCCTCGCTCTGAGTCGTCCCAGTAATGAGCAAACAGCCAGTCAATGGCAAGCCTATTTGCGCTTGGGGTTTGCATATGGCGCTCGTGGAACTGTACTGAAAACCTGTGATCATAAAGGGCCTTTGTATGTGCAAAAGCCTTTCTATCCTGAAGGCCAAGACACGGCACATGTGTATTTGCTGCACCCACCAGGCGGCTTGGTGTCGGGGGATGAATTGGTCATTGAATCACGTCAACAGCCGCATACTCATGTATTGATCACCACACCCGGAGCGGGTCGGGTTTACCGTGCTCGGCCAGACAAATTATTACAGCGTCAAACAACCCATTTGCACGTACCAAACCACGCCATCATGGAGTGGTTGCCACAAGAAACCATACTGTACCCCGATGCCAATACAGCGTTAGTGAATCAGATTCACCTTGACTCTGGGGCGCGTTTTATCGGTTGGGAAATCACCTGTTTTGGCTTGCCCGCTAATCAATTGGACTTTGCTCAAGGACGCGCTAACCAAAGTTTTCAGATCAATGTGGATGGTCGTATCAGGCTGCGCGAGCGGTTACGCATTGATAAAGATTCCGCAGCGGTAATGAATTCGGCGGCTGGCTTACAAGGACAAGCGGTAAATGGTTTGTTGGTGGCTGGGCCTGTTACGGATTTATCAGACGAGGCCTTAACTGTCATACGTGACTTATGTGCCGAATTTTCTGGATTAGCAGGCGTGTCTTTGGTGGATGAGTTTATTTTGGTGCGCGCTGTGCATGGTGACAGCGAGCAAATGAAACATTTGTTTATTCAGTGTTGGCAACAATTGCGACCTGAACTGATGCAGCGCAATGCCTGTGCGCCACGTATTTGGGCGACCTAATGATGAAGAGGCTTTGAATATGGAATTACTACCAAGAGAAAAAGACAAACTGCTGGTGTTTACCGCTGCCTTATTGGCTGAACGTCGCTTAAATCGCGGCTTAAAACTCAATTATCCTGAAGCCATGGCCTATCTCACTATGGAGATTATCGAAGGCGCGAGGGATGGTAAAAGTGTTGCAGAATTAATGGCTTACGGTAAAACCTTATTGAGCGCAGAGCAGGTTATGGATGGCGTAGCGGATTTGATTCATGAGGTTCAGGTTGAGGCAACCTTTCCTGATGGTACTAAGCTGGTAACGGTTCACAACCCGATCAATTAACTGGGGAGAAGCAAGATGATTCCAGGAGAAATACAGGTTAGCGAAGGCGACATTGTACTGAATCAAGGACGCAAAACCTTGAGAGTTCGAGTGGAAAACACGGGGGATCGCCCAGTGCAGATAGGTTCCCATTACCATTTTTATGAGGTGAATCCAGCGTTAGTCTTTGATCGACCTGCCACCAAAGGCTATCGCCTTAATATTGCTTCCGGGACGGCGGTGCGCTTCGAACCCGGTCAGGGACGAGAAGTAGAACTGGTGGCATACGCTGGCAGCAAAAGCATTTATGGTTTTCGTGGTGATGTGATGGGCAAACTGGCGACAGAGGAGACAGACTGATGGCAAGCATGGACCGACAAAGTTACGCACAAATGTTTGGCCCGACCACTGGCGACAGAGTGCGGTTAGGCGACACCGACTTATGGATTCAAGTGGAGCAGGATTTCACTACCTATGGGGATGAAGTGAAATTTGGCGGCGGCAAGGTCATTCGTGATGGTATGGGGCAAAGTCAGTTGACCAATGAGGTCGCCGTTGATTTGGTGATTACCAATGCCTTGGTACTGGATCATTGGGGCATAGTCAAAGGCGATGTTGGGGTCAAAAACGGCCGTATCTTCAAAGTGGGTAAAGCCGGTAACCCAGATGTACAAGATAATGTGGACATTGTCATTGGCCCAGGTACTGAAGTCATTGCTGGGGAAGGTTCTATTCTTACCGCGGGCGGTATCGACGCGCACATTCACTTCATTTGTCCACAACAGATTGAAGAAGCCCTTACCTCAGGTGTGACCACCATGATAGGTGGTGGTACGGGTCCGGCGACGGGCACCAATGCCACTACCTGTACGCCGGGGCCTTGGTATTTGGGCAAAATGCTGCAAGCCACCGACAGTATGCCAATGAATTTGGGCTTCTTAGGAAAGGGCAATGCCAGCTTACCTGAGGCCCTTGAGGAACAATTAGAGGCGGGTGCCTGTGGCTTGAAATTGCATGAAGATTGGGGCACCACACCTGCGTCTATCGATTGTTGTTTGTCGGTCGCGGAAAAATACGATGTACAGGTAGCGATTCATACCGATACCTTGAACGAATCAGGCTTTGTCGATAGCACCTTGAGCGCCTTTAAAGACAGAGTGATTCACACTTATCACACGGAAGGGGCGGGTGGCGGTCATGCGCCGGACATTATTCGTGCTGCTGGACGGGCTAATGTACTACCATCTTCGACCAATCCGACCCGTCCTTATACCCAAAATACCGTCGATGAACATCTGGACATGCTGATGGTATGTCATCATTTAGACAGTAATATCCCTGAAGACGTGGCCTTTGCCGACTCTCGTATCCGTAAGGAAACCATTGCCGCGGAAGACATTTTCCATGATCGTGGTGCTTTCTCCATGATCTCATCCGATTCACAAGCCATGGGACGAGTGGGTGAAGTGGTCACTCGAACTTGGCAGACTGCGCACAAAATGAAGCAGCAATTCGGCTTGTTACCAGAGGATACGGCATTAGGCGCGGACAATTTTCGCGCCAAACGCTATATCGCTAAATACACCATTAACCCTGCCATTGCGCATGGTGTCAGTCATGAAGTGGGCTCCATTGAAGCGGGTAAATTGGCGGACCTGGTATTGTGGAAGCCAGCGTTTTTTGCGGTTAAACCCTCTTTAATTATCAAGGGCGGCATGATTGCCAATGCGCCCATGGGGGACCCCAATGCATCGATACCCACACCGCAGCCTGTGCATTATCGTCCTATGTTTGGCTCCTTTGGCAAGGCCAGTGCGGCAACCTCGGTGACCTTTGTATCACAGGCCTCATTAGACAATGGGATTAAGCAAAGTTTGGGATTAGAACGCAGTTTAGTGGCCTGCAAAAACACCCGCAACATTGGTAAATCTGACATGGTCCACAATGACTGGATGCCGGAGATTACCGTGGATCCCCAGACTTATGAAGTCAGGGCGGATGGCGAGTTACTGACTTGTGAACCGGCCAAAGAGCTGCCTTTAGCGCAGCTTTATAACTTGTTTTAGCTTGTCCAGAGCAAGGTGAAAATTTTGAGTGTCTTTATAGCCTTTTATAAAACATCGCTAATAAAAAGGCGTGGAGAGGAGAAACGAATTTGGATATTTATACGCGTTTAGGAACCCATTGCCATGACCCTGTGTTTACTACAGTCACCTTGGATGCTGAGCAGCGTGAGCGTGGTCGCCTGAAGTTAACGGGTGCCAATGGTGACACGGTTCGAGTCTTTTTGGAGCGGGGTAAACCTTTATTGGTCGGGGAATTTTTGCGTTCTGAGTGTGGCAAGATCATTCAAGTAGAAGGTGCGTTAGAAGCTGTTGCCCATGCCAGTTGCGACAATTGGACGGTATTTTCTAAAGCCTGTTATCACTTGGGCAACCGTCATACCAAGGTAGAAGTGGGTGAACGTTGGTTACGCATTAAGCCGGATCATGTATTAGAAGACATGTTGCATTTATTGGGCTTAGTGGTTAGCCATGAAGAAGCGGTGTTTAATCCAGAATCTGGAGCTTACAGTCATGGTCATCACCACCACTGATCAGTCCTTGCTACGCTTGCTGCAGTTAAGCAGTGTCAGCTTGCCCGTGGGTGGTTACGCCTTTTCTCAAGGCTTGGAATACGCGATTGAGAAAGCTTGGCTGAGCAAACAAGCGGATGTGGCACAGTGGACGCAAGTGCAATTATTGCATGCTTTTGCTCGGGTGGATTTGCCTATTTTACGTTTGGCCATGGCCGCTTGGTATGAGCAAGATGACAGCAAGCTGGTGGCCTTGAACGACTTGGTATTGGCTTGTCGCGAGACCAAAGAACTGAGATTAAACGATACTGCCATGGGGGAAGCCTTAGCGCGTCTGATGCGCAGCTTGTCGATTGCAACCCCGTTTCAGCGCATTGAGCAAGTCAGTTTTGTGATCTTGTTTGCGGTGGCCGCCTGCCACTGGAAAATCGAGTTCGATACCGCGGCATTGGGTTTTACTTGGTCTTGGCTGGAAAACCAAATTGCGGCGGCTACTAAGTTAGTTCCTTTAGGGCAAACGCAAGCGCAACAATTGTTAGGTGAGTTACAACCCGTGATCTCAGAGGCGATTCAGATAGCAAAACACATAGAGGAAGATGACATAGGGGCAGGTTTACCCGCTTTGGCCATCGCCAGTAGTTTGCACGAAACCCAATACACAAGGTTGTTTCGTTCATGACTTAGGATTGGGCTGCGAAACTTAGCCATTTAAATAGATTAGCCGTTTAAATAGATTTAGCCGTTTAAATAGATGTAGTCGCTTAAATTGATAAAGCCGTTTAAATAAAAAGTGCTCAGATAAGCGCACAAAAGAGGACGTATTTTATGACAAAACCAAAACAAACTCTGCGGGTGGGTGTGGGTGGCCCTGTGGGGTCAGGAAAAACCGCCTTGTTACGCTCTTTGTGTTCTGCCATGCGTGAGCATTATCAGATCGCAGTGGTCACCAATGATATTTATACACAAGAAGACGCGAAATTTTTGACGCGCCATGAAGCCTTAGAGGCGGATCGTATTATTGGTGTGGAAACGGGAGGATGTCCACATACGGCCATTCGCGAAGATGCTTCTATGAATCTGGCGGCCATTGATGAATTGGTTGAACGTCACGGTGAGTTGGATGTGGTGTTTGTGGAATCGGGTGGGGACAACTTGAGTGCCACTTTCAGTCCTGAATTATCTGATTTAACCCTGTATGTGATCGATGTGTCAGCAGGCGATAAAATTCCCCGTAAAGGTGGCCCTGGCATTACCAAATCGGATCTTTTGATCATCAATAAGATAGATTTAGCGCCATTAGTCGGTGCCTCTTTAGAGGTGATGGACAAAGATGCCAAGGCGCAGCGCGGTGCTCGTCCTTTTGTCTTTTCAAACTTAAAAGCGGCTCAAGGTCTGGACGACATTATTCAATTCATTGTCTCAGAAGGCATGTTGGAAGCGAAAAGCTTGCCACCTGCCAAAGCGGTTGTGTAAGGGGAGAAACATTATGAAATATCTCATCTCGAAATCTTGTGTGGCCTTGGTTCTGGTTTTGTCGACAAACCTGACATTAGCGCATTCGGGGCATGGCGAAGGCATGCTTGGATTAGCTGGTTTTGTGCATCCTTTTACCGGCTTGGATCACTTATTGGCCATGTTTGCCGTGGGCGTTTGGGCGACAAATTTGGGTGGCCGTGCCTTGTGGGCGGTGCCTTTGTCTTTTATAGCAATGATGTTGGGCGGTGGAGTATTGGCTTTCATGGATGTGAATGTGCCTTTCATTGAGCAAGGCATTGTGATGTCGGTGATGGTATTCGGTATCTTGTTGCTTGCCGCTAAACATTTACCTTTATGGTGCAGTCTTCTACTTACCGCCAGTTTTGCCGTATGCCACGGTGCGGCACATGGTTTGGAAATGCCAGTGACGGCTTCTGCTGGCTCCTATACTTTGGGCTTTGTTTTAGCAACGGCTTTGATTCAGGCTGTTGGCCTAGGGGTTGGGCGCTGGTTTCAGCAACAGGGTATGCAGCGGCTTAATCAAGTATTAGGTGGCGTTATTGCGGGGACCGGTATGGCTTTGGCTATTATTTAACACAGTAATTATAACAGCTACCATTTTACACAGGGATTATGACAGCTACGCAGAAAATCTATAAGGTACGGCGACACTACAACAAGTGGGTCGCTGACCAAACATTGGAAGATTATGCTTTGCGTTATACTGCGAAGGGTGGTCATACCATGAGCATCGAAAGGGTGGGGCATACCGCATTGGGAGCCGCCGCCTTTTTGGCGTTAGAAGGATTGGCTGCGGTGATCACCCTAGGCTATGGCTTTACCAATGCGGTAGCGGCCATTTTGGTAGTGCTGGCGGTGTTTTTTGTTACCGGTTTTCCGATTGCCTATTATTCGGCAAAACATGGCTTAGACATTGACTTACTGACTCGCGGAGCGGGTTTTGGTTATCTTGGTTCCACCATCACCTCGCTTATTTATGCCACCTTTACCTTTATCTTCTTTGCCATTGAGGCGGCCATTTTGGCGTCGGCTTTGGAAGTGTTATTAGGGATTCCATTGGCTTTGGGTTATGCCTTGTCTGCCTTGTTTGTCATCCCCATTGTGACGCATGGTATTCGCGCCATCAGCCGTTTTCAGAATGGCACACAATGGATCTGGTTGGTGTTGCAAGTGGCTGCTATTGGTGTGGTGGTAAGTCAGGAGTACCAAAATTTTTCTGGCTGGTCTGAGTTTGTTCCGCAACATTTACCTCAATCGACCCAGTTTGATTGGGTACTGTTTGGTGCGGCGGCGTCGGTATTGTTTGCCTTGATGGCGCAAATAGGCGAACAAGTGGATTACCTGCGTTTTTTTCCGAAGAAGGACATAAGTAATCGTCGTCGTTGGTGGTTTTGGTTGATTTTGGCTGGCCCAGGTTGGGTGTTTATTGGCGCCATTAAAATGCTGTTGGGATCCTTCTTGGCGTATTTGGCCATTACCGATGGGGCCACTGCTGTGCAAGCCACCGACCCAACCTATCTGTATCAGCGCATCTTTTTGTTTCTTACCACGCCTTCTACGGCATTGATTCTCGCCGCTGTATTTGTGTTTATTTGTCAGATGAAGATCAATTTGACCAACGCTTATGCCGGTTCCATTGCTTGGTCGAATTTCTTTTCCCGATTAACTCATTCTCACCCCGGTCGAGTGGTTTGGCTGGTGTTTAATGTGACCATTGCTTTGTTATTAATGGAGCTGGGTATTTATCAAGCGCTTGGGGCTATTTTGAGCGTGTTTGCCATCAGTGCGGTGAGTTGGTTGTCGAGCTTGTCTGCGGATTTGCTGATTAACAAACCATTAGGTTTGAGCCCCAGTGATGTGGAATTCAAACGCGCCCATTTGTATGACATTAATCCTGTGGGTACTGGCTCTATGTTGGTGGCGACCAGCTTAGGCCTATTGTGCTATCTGGGCTTGTTTGGTGAGGTGGCGAAGAGCTTGTGTCATTTCATTTCCATTGCCACCTGCTTTGTATGTGTGCCACTGATTGCTTGGTTGACTAAGGGCAAGTATTACATTGCGCGACAGAGTCCAGAATTGGTGCCTTTGGTGGAAGCGGCAAAACCTCGTCACAGTTTAGTGTGCGGTATTTGTGAGAATGCCTTTGAAGTAGAAGACATGAGTTATTGTTCGGCTTATCAGCTACCCATTTGTTCTCTCTGTTGCTCTTTGGATGCTAGATGTTTGGACAGTTGTAAGCCGAAAGCCAATATTTCCCAGCAGAGTGATTATTTTCTCAAATTATTTTTACCTAGGCGTATGGCCAAGGCCATCAGTAGCCGTTTGGGACGTTTCGCTTCCTTGTTGATCATGATCAACATCATCAATGGTGCTTTGATGATGCTGATTTATCGCCAAATGTCGCCCACTAATGACAGCGAAGCCCTGTTGTTGCAAGAGACCATGTGGGCGTTGTTTTTTACCTTGTTGATTGTGTCTGGTGTATTGTCGTGGCTGTTTTTATTAGCCCATGAAAGTCGTGTGGTGGCGCAGAAAGAATCCAACCGTCAAACACGCAAACTGACACGAGAAATTGAGGCGCACCAAGAAACGGATCGAGCGTTACAAGGGGCGAAGGAACAAGCCGAGCAAGCGAATGAGGCCAAAAGTCGTTATCTGAGTGGGATCAGCCACGAATTACGCACGCCGTTACAGTCTATTATTGGTTATGCGCAATTGTTGTCAGACAAACAAGACACCCCATCTGGGCATCAAAATGGCTTGGATATTATTCAACGTAGTGGTTTGTATCTTGCTGATTTGATTGAAGGTTTACTGGATATATCGAAGATAGAAGCAGGCCGTTTTGATTTGTATCGTAATACGGTGAACCTGCCCAAACTGATTGATGAACTGAACAGTGTGTTTGCTATGCAGGCGCGCGCCAAAGGCATTCAATTCCAGTCGAAAATTCTTGCTCCATTACCCAATCACGTGGTGACGGATGAAAAACGACTCCGTCAAATACTGATTAATCTGCTTTCTAATGCAGTCAAATACACGCCGCAAGGCAGTGTGCAGTTTGAAGTGAATTATCGTAATCAGGTGGCGGAGTTTGTGATACGTGATACTGGGTTGGGCATTAAGCAAGAGCATTTGCAGCGGATTTTTGATCCTTTTGAGCGCGTTCGTGATTTGTCTACGGCTAACCTGCCGGGTACGGGCTTGGGTCTGACGATAGTGAAACTCTTATCAGAGATTATGGGCGGAGATTTGCAAGCCAAGTCGATACCGGGTGAAGGCAGTGAATTTAAAGTATCGCTGATGTTGCCTTGGGTCAGTGAAGGGGATGTCGGTTTGACTTCCAATCGTCGTATTGTGGGTTATCAGGGCTATCAACGCAGTATCTTGTTGGTGGACGATGATCCCGTTGTGCGTGGCTTATTGTCGGATATTTTGTCGCCATTAGGCTTTCATGTACAAGAAGCGCCGGACGCAGAAACCTGTTTGCGAGACTTAGCAAACACTTCACCAGACCTGTTTATTTTGGATGTTTCCATGCCGGGAATGGATGGACTCAGTCTGGCCAAGGAGTTGCGCCAGCAAGGGTATTTGGTGCCTATTATTATGCTGTCAGCGGATGTTCAGGAAAGTCAGCGTCAGCCTGATGAACAAAGGGTATTCAATCAATATTTAGTGAAACCGATTAAAAATACCGATTTGTTGGAGGCCATTCAAGATTGGCTAGCGGTTCAGTGGATTTATCAAGATACTGATCAATTATCGTCATTAACTGATACACTGAGTCAGCAGCAAACCATGGAAGTATCCAGTGAAACGCCCATTGAAGATCATGAAAGCATACGTGAACTGATCGCTTTTGCTCAAATGGGTTACAAAAAAGGCGTGCGCGAATGCCTTGATCAGATTACCACAGAGGACAGATTAGACGCCCACCATTTGGCGCAATTGGAACTGTTATATCAAGGCTTCCAGTTTGATGGCATTGCGCACTATATACAACAGCGAAGTATATGAGATAACAGTTGATGAAGAGTGAGAATCATAACAATGACATAGTGCTGGTCGTAGATGACTCGCCTGATGCATTAAGTTTGATACACGATACCCTCGAACAAGCTCATATGGATGTACTGGTTGCCCTAGAGGGAAAGCAAGCTTTAACAATCGCCAAGCGTATTCGTCCAGATATTATTTTAATGGATGCCATCATGCCAGTAATGGATGGTTTTACGGCCTGTAAAGCCCTCAAGCAAGATCCCGCCTTAGCGAATATCCCGGTGATCTTTATGACGGGCTTGAATCATACGGATGACATAGTGCGAGGCTTGGAAGCGGGTGGCGTAGATTATCTCACCAAGCCCATTCAGCCTAATGAATTGCTGGCGCGTATGAAGGTGCATTTATCGAACGCACGCTTAAGCAATAATGCCCAGTTTGCTTTAGACAGCATGGGTCAAAATTTGATGACTTTTGACCGTACCGGTGCCATTGCGTGGGCCACACCACAGACCCACGCCTTGATGGCCAAAGCTCGACTTACACCAGATTGGCAGCAGGATCAGCTGAGTCATCTGGTAAAAGATTGGTTGCTTCACTCACCACAAGAAGGCAATCGATTGCCTTTATCCCACCTCGATTACCCTTTGACACTGAAGTTTCTGGGTATGACGGAACAGGGTGAAGCGCTGGTGAAACTGGAAGATGGTGAGCGCTTATCGGGGGCGGAACTGTTGCGTAACCGTTTGTCGTTAACCGAGCGTGAATCGCAAGTATTACATTGGATCGCTAATGGCAAAACCAATCGTGAGATTGGCGAGATTCTGGCCATGAGCCCGCGTACGGTAAACAAGCATCTAGAACAAATTTTTCCCAAGCTTGGGGTAGAAAATCGAACTTCGGCAGCCGGAGTGGCGCTCCGTATTCAAGCTAACGCCGAATAAATTGAGCCGATTTCGCTCAAAACAAGCCAAGTTGATCGCCAGTTTTGGGCGGTAGGCTGAACCTAGAGCAATCTAAATAACCATGACGCTGATCACTCAAGCCGTGTTTGTTGCGAGCGATACGAAAGCGCTGGCGAATAATATCAGCAAATAAACCATCTCCTGTCATACGTTTGCCAAATCGACTGTCGTATAGCTTGCCACCGCGCATGTCCATAATACGTTGTAATACATGGTCTGCCCGTTGTGGAAAATGTTGCTGCAACCATTCCTCAAACAGCGGCGCCACTTCGTAAGGCAAACGCAGCATGATGTAATGAATAGAGTGAGCGCCAGCCTGCGCACTCGCGGCCACTATGCTTTCCAGCTCATGATCATTAATAAAGGGAATCACTGGTGCGGCCAGTACAGTAACAGGAATGCAAGCCTCGGTGAGTGCCCTAATGACGTCTAGGCGCTTACTGCCAGAGGCCGTTCTGGGCTCTAAAATCCGTTTCAAATCCTTATCTAAGGTAGTCACACTGATGGCAACATGAACCAGTCGGTGTTTTGCCATTGTCGCTAAGATGTCTATGTCGCGAAGAATCAAGGCGCTTTTGGTGATCAAGGAAATGGGTTGTTTGTGCGCTAAGGCCACTTCCAGCAAAGCACGGGTGAGTTTTAAGTCTTTTTCAATGGGTTGATAGGCATCGGTATTGATGCCCAAGGCAATGGGTTCACATTGATAGTTAGGGTGAGCTAACTCTTTTGCTAATAATTCAGCGGCGTTGGTTTTTGCCACCAATTTGGTTTCAAAGTCCAAGCCTGGAGACAAATCCAGATAGGCGTGAGTAGGTCGTGCAAAACAATAAATACAGCCATGTTCGCAACCTTGGTAAGGATTGATAGAAAGATTGAAAGGCACATCGGGTGAGTGGTTGCGACTGATGATGCTGTTGGCTTTGGAGAAGTGTACTTGAGTCTGCGGATGCCATGACTCACGAGCGATTAGCGTCTCCTCGTTAATGTCTTGACTAAGCTTTTGTTTGCTAAAGCGCCCGGCCATAAGATTACTGGTGCCGTAGCCTTTTAGAGGTGAATTTAATGGGTTTGAGGACGACATAGCAAAGCCTAAAATACTGTTTATATATACAGTATTTTAGGCTTTTTCAGTGTGTTTGCAAGGGATCATAAATTGATTGTTAACAGCAGTCATCTTGATCATGCAGACATCCGGCGTTGCGTTACGCTTCATCAGACTCTGGGTTATGCTAAGCCAACTGACGATCAGGAGTCGTCGGTTGGCGAATGGTCGAGCAGTAACTGTGTCGAGTAGAAGTTTAGACAGTAAAACGCTTCACTCTACCAGCCAGTTCGTTTGAATTGGATAAGGTCTCATTGACCGAGTGACTGATACGTCGCGATACTTGCATAACTTCTTTCGACATATCGGATAAGGCGGATAAATTTTCATTGATTTCATCGGTCACCTTACTTTGTTGTTCGGTCGCGCTGGCAGTCTGTGTGGTAAAGTCATAGATGCGATCGGCTGATTGTTTAACTGTATTGATGGCCGCCATGGTTTGATGGGACAGACTTGCGCTAGATCCCGCCATTTCAACACTTTCTCCAATGACTTTAACTGCATTGTTAACGCCTGATTGTAGATCGCTTATCATGCTTTGGATGTCTTCGGTAGAGGCTTGGGTCTTGCTAGCTAACTCACGAACTTCATCTGCTACAACGGCAAAGCCTCGTCCTTGTTCTCCTGCTCTGGCGGCTTCAATAGCGGCATTTAATGCCAATAGATTAGTCTGTTCTGAAATGCCCAGTATTACATCAAGCACAGAAGCAATGCGATCTGATCGCATAGACAGCTGATCAATTACTGAAGCTGCACCTTTGATTTGTTCTGCTAAGGAATCTAACTGTTGAATTGCTTGGTTCAATTGTGCAACGCCATGATCAGCAGACTTATTTAGGTCTTGTACTTCGGTGACCGTTTGGTTGGCATTTTGTGCCACATCACGAGTGGCGCCTCCCATTTCTTCCACCGCCGTGACGACAAAGTCCAGAGATTGATGTTGACGTTCACTGAGATCGGCTGATTCAGTTGCAGATTGACCAAGATGAGCCATTTCTTCACGAATGTGCTCACAACCAGAGCGAACTTCTCCTATAAGATTGCCAAGTTTGCCGACGAACATATCCAGTTCACGACTGAGTTCACCGGTTTCATCTTTTTTGTTGCTGTTGATGCGCCGGGTCAGGTCGCCATCACCAGCGCTGATTTCATGAACACCAATAGTGACACGTTTAATCGCATTGGAAATATTGCGGGGAGCAAACCAAGCTAAACCAATACTTAAGGTCAGAACAAAGATGGCAAGAATCGCGACAAAGAGTTTAAAATTTTCTACATAGACATGAATTTCTTGTTGTTCGATTGCCGAGATTTTGGAAATTAAGCTTTCAGATTCATCATAAAGGTTACGTAATACAGAGAAGCTTTGCTGATTTTCTCTCGTTAATTTTACACTAGCGGTTTCATACTGATATTGTTTGGTGAGCAGTATGATGAACTCAACTTGTTCAAACCATAGTTGATATTGTGCCTCGAAATTTGACAAGAGTTCGTTGACCTCATCAATCTCCATGGTCAGAGATTGAAATTTTTTCATTCTATCGTAGGCTTGCTGAGCATTTTCCATGACAGCTCTTTCTTTGTCTGCCACATCCACACCATGTTTTGCAAAAACCATGGAGGCCAAAGCCAATCTGGATTGATAAAGATCTCGGTCAGCGTTTTGTATGAGAGAAGCGCCATTGGCATATTTTCCCATATTGTTTTGTAGATAGTGCACTAGTCCTTCCGCTGTAATGACTACCATTAAAAAGGTGATGGCCAAGCCGCCAAAAGCACAGGTATAACGTCCACGAATTGTCTGGAATAGCATCATTGGATCATCCTTTAGTATAAAACTTAGATAAGTCAAAAGATTAAGGAAGGTGCGAATAAGTCTTCTGAACGACCCGAAGGAGACCTACATGGATGTAGGGGGAGCAACGCAGGAGCAGCTTGCCCTAGTCAGTGTACTTGTTCGTAACTTCCTTAACTTCCTTGCTATACAACTGTCTTTACATCTCGGGGCGAGATAATTAAAAACATTAGAGGATTTTATAAAGGTGGCTGGGGTTTTATGAATGTGCAGAAAAAGATTGTAACTTTTTTTTAACATAACTTTTCATAAGACGAGTTGATTGTCATAAATTAAACTTAAATCATTGTTTTAAATTGTAAAAATAAGTTCAATATGGCCAGCTTTATTGCAAACAGTTATTTTTGTAAAAAAGGAATAATGTGTTTTTTTGCTTGTATATTGCATGTTCAACAATAAATATGCGGATATTGTGTAAAGGAAGGTGCGAATAAATCTTCTGAACATCTTGGCAATATGCTTATTGGAAAGCAGGCCAATATCCGCAGATCTGATTGAGAAATTAAGAAGGGTATATAGCTATCAGCTAAGACTGATTGATGTGAGTATCCTATACTGTGATCAAATCAGTCTTTGGTCGATTTTTTATAGGGTAAAGCGCTTAACGAGATTAGACAGATCGTTGGAGTTGTTTAAGGTATTAGTGACGGAATCACTAATACGTTTGGATACGTCCATAACTTGTCGCGACATATTAGAAAGCGCAAATAAGTTTTCATTGATCTCATAGGTAACTTTATTTTGTTGTTCCGTCGCGCTGGCGGTTTGCGCAGCAAAATCGTAAATCTGGTTAGCAACTTGAGTGACGGAACGTATGTTTTTCATTGAGTCTTGAGTCAAATCAACGCTTGTATTTGCTATTTCTACCGTTTTATTAATGGCTTTAACTGCGTTTTTCACTCCGGATTGTAAGTCATTAATCATGACATGGATGTCTTCGGTTGAAGCTTGAGTTTTGTTTGCTAACTCACGAACTTCATCGGCGACAACAGCAAAACCTCGACCTTGCTCACCAGCTCTGGCAGCTTCAATAGCAGCATTTAAGGCCAATAAATTGGTTTGTTCTGAAATGCCCAAAATCACATCCAGTACTGAAGTAATTTGCTCAGAATGAGTTGATACTTGGTTGATAGTGGAAGCCGCTCCTTGGATTTGCTCTGTCAGTAACTGCAATTGTTCAATGGAGAGGATGAGTTGGTCTGAGCCATGCTTTGCGGTTTGATTCAAGTTTTGTACTTCATTTACCGTTAGTGCAGCATTTTGTGCCACTTCTTTGGTTGACCCTCCCATTTCTTCCACGGCTGATACCACAAAGTTGAGCGCTTGGTTTTGATCTTCACTTAATTGGGCTGATTCGGTTGCGGAAGAACCAAGCTCTGTCATCTCTTTTTTTATATCTTCGCTGCCAGAGCGAATTTCACCGATTAGACTGGCAAGTTTGTCGACAAAATGATCTAGCTCTCGACTCAGTTCACCCGTTTCATCTTTTTTAGGGCTATTGATACGACGGGTTAAATCACCGTCTCCTGCACTGATTTCATGGACACCTGAAGTGACAAGCTTGATGGCGCGAGAAATATTACGTGGAGCAAACCAAGCAAGTGACACACTGAGCAAGATAACAACAATAGCAAAAATCAAGGTGGCTAATTTAAAGTTCTCGGTAAAGTTATGAATATCTTGTTGTTCTTGTGAAGAATACTTATTAATAAGTTCTTCAGAATGGTCGTATAGGCTTCTTAATTCAACAAAGTCAGTGTGATTTTGAGCAGATAATTCTGCGCTTGCTAGATCGAGCTTATCTTGCTCAACCAATTTAATAATGTTTAAGGTTTGTTGGTACCAATGCTGATATTCGCTCTCATAGTTTTTAAGTAAGGTATTAACTTCCT
The DNA here is from genome assembly GCF_040436405.1 of Marinomonas sp. THO17. Classification (NCBI taxonomy): domain Bacteria; kingdom Pseudomonadati; phylum Pseudomonadota; class Gammaproteobacteria; order Oceanospirillales; family Oceanospirillaceae; genus Marinomonas; species Marinomonas sp. THO17. The sequence goes on from NZ_AP031575.1 coordinate 2,858,183, forward strand.
GAATGTCTGAGGCGATCTTTTGAAAACCCTTCATTCGATCATACGCTTGTTGTGCATTTTCTAAGATTGCCGATTTAAGCTCTGCTGGTGATCCGTTTTGGGGTAGTAAGACAAAAGAAATTAATGCGATACGAGACTGGTATAAATCTCGATCTGCATTCTGTATTAAGGAAATGCCTGGTGAGTATTTTCCCAAGTGATTTTGCAGGTAATTAATCAGTCTTTCGGAGCTTATTATAACAGCGATAAAAGTAAGGGCTAATGCGCTAAAGGTAAAGGTATACCGTCCTCTTATGGTCTTAAAAAATGCCATAATCTTAATCCTTTGTAGTTTTGTAATTTTTTGTAATTTAGTTCGGATTTTATACATTGACCTGCTTTTATCTCAATAGATAATGTGTAAACAAGATGAAATGAAATGAGTATAATTTTTAACGGAATACAAAGGACAATGAACTAGGGCAACGCAGGAGCACGTTGCCCTAGTCAGTGGACTTGTTCGTACCTTTCCTAGGACAACGCAGTAGCACCTTGCCCAACTTGCTTGTAGCTTATTTAACTTTTTTCTTCTTTATCACTTTTTGAATTGCTGCTTCTGCGCATGCTACATCTAGGTGACCGCCTGGGGCGCCACCAATACCAATACCACCGACAATTTGGCCATCAATTGTGATTGGCAGACCGCCTGCTAGGAACAATAAGTTTTCATCCATATTTTGTAATGGTGCAAGGACTAGCTGATCTTGAATTAACTTGGCTAGATTTTCTGTCGTACGCTTCATACTAACGGCGGTAAAGGCTTTTTGGCGAGAGCTTTCAAGACTGTGTGTGGTCGCATTATTGTCTCTAAGTTGAACCAGTACACGGCCTGATAAATCGACCACAGTGGTTGTCACGTTATAGCCATCTCGGGCGCATTCCTCCACAGCGGCAACTGCTAGATCCTTGGCCGTCAAATAGGATATCTGGGTGAAAGTGTGAGTGTATTTTGACGTAGGAGTGTATTGTGACTCTTGCCCTATGGTTAGACCTGACATGAGAGCGAGAGACACGCCTGTAATTTGCTTGATGATTGATTTCATATGACACATTTCCTCTTAAAGTGTGTATTGCTTTGACCTCGGTACCCAGTCTATCTGGCTCAACTTGCAACCACCTTGCAGTAAGATTGCAGCTTTGTAATGCAGGGATTGGCTTGAGGCGTGTTAGTCTTAGAGGTTGCTGAGAAAGAGAGAATCTATGCGAATTTTAGTGATTGAAGATAACCCACATATCAGGAATTTTTTACAACTCGGCTTCGAAGAGCTCAACTACCAAGTAACCGTGTGCGCTGATGGTTATGAAGGTTACCAGTTAGCAAATAGTGAAGAGTATGATTTGCTCATTTTAGATTTAATGGTGCCAACTTGGAGTGGTGAGAAAGTATTGAGGTATTTAAGAGGAGAAGGTCATGACATTCCTATTATCATTCTCAGCGCAAAACATACAGTTGAAGAGAGAGTAAAAGGCTTAGAGTCTGGTGCTGATGACTATCTCATCAAACCTTTTGCGTTTGCCGAATTAGTCGCCCGTTGCCACATCTTATTGACCCGACAAAAAAAAGGACAAGTGACCAATCAGCTTGTTTATCATGGGCTTAGGCTAGATCTTTTGAGTCGTAAAGTATATCGAGATGAGAAGGAAATTGTTCTCAAGCAAAGAGAGTTTGCTTTGATGCAGTTATTTTTACAGCAACCAGAGCGAGTATTTTCAAAAACTATGATTTTAGAAAGCATATGGGGGTATCGATTTGACCCTCAAACCAATGTAGTGGATGTGCTGGTTTGTAGGCTCAGAGCTCAGTTAGATAAAGATTTTGACTCTTCTATGATTCATACCATTAGAGGCGTGGGTTATGTCCTTAAAAAAAACTAGGGGTGAGGATGTAAACCAAGGTGGCATTGAAACAACGACTCGTCTCGCCCAAAGACAATTATTCTCACGTTTTGTACTCACTATGATATTTTGCTTTGTTGTTATTCAGGGATTAGTGATGGCGCTATTAATCTATCAACAAAACGTCCAAGCTAATCAAATGATGACAAGTCTTAAAGCTGAGTATCAAAGATTTTTGATTTTTGAATCCAGCGATGAACTTGAACAGGTCCTGTTAAGTTATCCGGAAAAGCTGATCGACAATGGCTTAAGCGTCATTAAGCGGACTGGCCAAGCTAACCAAGACTTTATTGCAGGTTTGGCTGTTGATCAAACGCCTGTTTCTCTCGACGAGTTTCTTTTATCTGATTCCAGTTGGTTAGATTTTCTGCTTGCTCAACCTTATTTGTCGATGAAATTAAGTCCCGAAAAAGCGTCATTTGAAGAAGGCAAGCAACAGCTAAATGATGCTGAATACTGGTTGGTTTTAAATGTGCCCGCTAAGCTTTCAGCCTTAATTGAAAAGTGGGTGTTTGTCGGCTTGATACTAGCGTTACTATCCATTTTTATTAGCTTTATTGTGTGGCGTTTAATTGGCGATACTTTACAACCTCTACATGCTTTAGCCAAAGGCTTGGATAATCATAAAGTAGGGCAAGGCATATCAGAACAAGAAGTAGAACAAGAAGTAGAGCAAGAAGCGCTTTTAGATAGGTCCGTTTTTTCTGATGAGGTTAAATTAGAAGCGAAACAACGTCACCATACTAACAAAGGATTGGAGGCGCTAAACCAAGGGGTTAACCAAGTTATGTATAGCTTAAAGGAGGCAAACTTAAGTATGTCTCATACTTTAGACGCGATCGCACATGACTTAAGGACGCCACTGTCTAGGATATTACTGAGCACGGAAAAAGCCTTAGCTGCTCCTCTTTCCGATCTTTCAGATGAAACTGAGTATCACAAAGAGGAGATTTCACGGCTGGTTACTGCTTTATCTGATTGCGCTGAATCGGCATCACAAGCAACTGGGTTGCTAACGACTTTGATGAAAATTAACGATGAAGCCATAGGTCGGCATGAGATAGTAAAAGAAAACATCTCTTTAAAAGAGCTAAGCTTAAATGTTATCTCCTGGTATCAAGAAATAGCAGAAGAAAAGGGCATTGGACTAGGTGCTCATCAATCGCCTGATATTGTTTGTTTTACAGATCCAAAACGCTTAACGCAAATACTGGTTAACCTGGTCGATAATAGTATTAAGTACAGTGAAAAAGGCGATGAGATTCAATTGTGCTGGGGTATGACAGGCCATGATTGTTTTATTAGCGTGAAAGACACAGGTATCGGCATTGAAGCTGATAAACAAGCAGCGATATTTGAGCGCTTGTATCGAGTAGACCACAGCCGTTCACAGGCGGGTTATGGTCTTGGGCTGGCCATGGTTAAGGTTATGCTGGATAGCTTAAATGCCAGTATTAGCGTTTCATCAGAGTTGGGGAAAGGGAGTGAGTTTTGCGTTTTGCTTACTCAGCCAGCCAGCCAGCCAGCCTCACTCACTAGCTAGCTAGCTTATAGAAAGACAAAGATAAAACGAGAGCTAAAAAAAACCGCCAAAACGTAGAAAGTTTGCGCGGTTTTTAGACCATTGCAATGGTTTATCTTTGAGAAATAGGAATAAACCATTCTTGCTTCTGAATGCTTTCTATCCAGCGCTGGATGTTTGGGTAATGGGATAGTTGATAAGCGCCGCCTTCTTCTGCGACATGGGTATAGGCAAACAGACAAATATCCGCCAGTGTTAGTTGGTCACCCGCTAAAAAAGTGTGTTTTGCAAGCTGTTCATCCATGAGTTTGAGTGCGGCGTTACCTTGTGCAATGCGTTCTGGCAACATACTTTCTTTCAACTTTGTCATGGCGTTATGGGTCAACCAAAAACGTACGGCTGCAATATTGGGCTCATGGCTGTATTGCTCCCAAAATAGCCATTTATACACTTCTGCTTTCTGTAAGGGGTCTGATGGCAAAAGGTCGCTATGATATGTTTCCGCTAAATATAAGATGATGGCATTACTTTCACTTAAGCTGTGACCACTATCCAATTGCAAAAAGGGAATTTTACCGTTTGGGTTGAGTGCTAGAAATGCCTCGGTACGAGTTTCACCTTTAGTAATGTCGTATTCTTTTAATTCGTAACTGAGTCCCAGATGAGCGCAGGTAAGGCGAATCTTATAACCGTTCCCAGATGGTAAAAAATCGTGCAATATCATACTAATACTCCATAAAGTGAAACTGTAAGCTGGCTTCATGATGGCGTGAGCCGAGATGAATGAAAAGCGAATTTTATTGATGCTACAGTTAAGTCATTTTGATGTGTTGTTGGTGACAATAAGGCGTAAATAGAGGTAAATAGTGGATACGGAATTACTCAAAACCTTAGTGGCGATTGTCGATCATGGCAGTTTTCAGCGTGCAGCCATGCAGACTTTTCGAACGCCTTCTGCCATCAGTATGCAAATGAAGCGTTTGGAAGAGCAAGCGGGTACGCCTTTGTTTATCAAACAAGGTCGTGAGCAAGTACTGACAGAAGATGGACAGCGTTTAGTGCATTACGCAAGGCGCATTTTGCAGCTTCAGGAGCAGGCCTTACTGTCACTCAAAGGCCCACAACAAGGTGTATTGATTAACCTTGGTTGTCCAAATGATTATGTGGCGAATTTATTGCCTTTGATCATGGCGACCATGGAAGAGATGGTACCAAAACTCAGATTTCGTATTCGCACTGGTACTTCCATTGAGTTGCGAGACATGATGGACAAGGGAGAAGTGGATCTGGCTTTGGTGACGCGCACCCCAGGCAGTGATGAAGGGTTATCCTTGTATCAAGATACGGGGGTATGGGTGGCCAAAAAAGGCTTTGATTGGCAAAAACATCTGTCGCCATTGAGTTTGGCCTTGTACGAGCCAGGGTGTAAATTTCACTCCAGTGCCATCGATGGTTTGCAAAAGAAAGGTGTTGATTATCACCTGTATTGTGTCACTTCTAATCTGGCGTTAATCGAAAGTTTATTGGTCGCTGAAAAAGCCATTTCCGCCATTGCGAGTGTCAGTGTTAGCGATCAGCTAGAAATCATTGATAGCGATGTATTACCGCATTTACCTGCCATTGAAATCGCTTTCAGTCGCTCGGCAGCGGCACCAGAGTGGCTCACCATCAAATGGATTGAAGAAGTCATCGTCAAGATACAATCTTAATATTGAGGCAAAAGGGTTACTGTGAAGAGCATTAAAGTAGGCATTTATCTGTATGAATGGGCTGAGGTGTTGGACTTTTCTGGCCCATTCGAGGTGTTCACCACCGCATCCAGAGTCAGTAAAGAGACGCCTTTTGAGGTGTATCTTATTAGTGAAGATGGGCAAAGGGTTTCTGCCCGAGCAGGTTACAAGGTGCTAGCGGATTATAGTATTGAAAATCATCCTGAGCTGGATGTACTGATCGTCGTGGGAGGGGATCATACTCAGGAAATGCATAAAACCCCTGTGCTGGAATGGATAGCACAGCAAGCATCGCAAGTGACTTGGCTAGCTTCTGTGTGTACGGGGGCGTTTCTATTGGCCAATGCGGGGGCGTTACGGGATAACAAGGTTACCACCCATTGGGATGATATTGCGGACTTACGCAAATTGCATCCACAGCTTGAGGTAATAGAAGGTGTGCGTTGGGTGCAGCAGGGCAAACAGCTAACCTCAGCGGGCATTTCCGCTGGTATCGACATGAGTTTGCAGATGGTTAGCTTGTTACACAGTGAAGCATTGGCCGAAAAAACCGCTCGAGTGATGGACTTTGACTGGACAAAAAATGCTCGCTAATGAATTACTCACTGTGTGAAACACTATAAAAACGTTCCACATTACGGGCAACGTCTCCCCAGTGAGATTCTTTGACGCGGGCCTGATGAAGGTCAAAAGCGGCCTGATCAATAAATTCTTCATAGACCTCGTAACGCAACGGATTATGTTGATTAGGGGTGACCTTAAACGTCAGGCAGCCAGCTTCTTCTCTTGTTAGCTTAATGTGTTCTTCTAAGGCTTGTTGTACATCTGCTAAATCTTGTTGTGGCACTAAGATGTGCCCTGATAATGTAATTTTTGTCATTTTGATACCTATTTATTCTTACTCTTCATTCTAATGCGTCGACATGAAAGTTTCGTTAAACTTACTATTCTTATTGCAATAACTGACGATAAAATTTGAGTATCAATGAAATCAGATAACCCATTATTACTGGATAATCAGCTGTGTTTCGCCTTGTATTCTACGTCTCTGGCGATGACTCAGTTCTATAAAGAGCCCTTGGCTAAGATAGGATTAACCTATCCACAATACACCATAATGCTGATTTTGTGGGAACAAGATGGTGTTAGCTTGAAACACATTGGGCAAGCATTAGGACAGAAATCTGGTGCGCTGACTCCCGTGATTAAGCGTATGGAAGCCGATGGCTTGGTAAAGCGTTTACGTGGTGTTGAGGACGATCGCAGCCTGAGTATCGCCCTTACAGAAAAAGGTATTGCCTTACGTGAACAAGGTTTGGAAGTGAATCGATGTGTCGCAGAAGCTTGCGGCATTGAAATGCGTGAAGTGATTGCCTTGCGAGAGCAGTTAAATCGATTAAAAGCACAATTAATAAAATAAAGGTTGTGTGATTATGATTATCGCGATAACATAAATCCATTAGCTCAACTTTTGAGCTTTTATTTTACACTTATTATTATCGCGATAACTATTTTTGAGATAACCATTTCTAGATAGTTTTTTCTTAATTAAGGAGTCATGTTATGCAAGCAGTATATAAAGCAACAGCTGTTACTACCGGTGGTCGTGATGGCCGTTCGGTCTCTTCTGATAACCGTCTTGATGTCGCCTTGAGCACACCAAAAGAATTGGGTGGTGCTGGTGGTGAGGGTACTAATCCAGAGCAATTGTTTGCGGCGGGTTACTCAGCTTGTTTTATTGGGGCATTAAAGTTAGTTGCCGGTCAGCAAAAAGTGGCATTGCCAGCAGATTTAACGGTGACAGCCACCATTGGTATTGGTCCAAATACCAAAGGCGAAGGTTTTAGCATCAGTGCTGATATGGAAGTTAATCTTCCCGGCATCGCAAAAGACCTTGCTGAGCAATTAGTGGAATCGGCTCATAAAGTATGTCCTTACTCTAACGCGACACGTGGCAACATTGATGTGAATTTTGACATCAAATAAGACTTCGATGTCTTTAACATCCCTCTTAAAATCCCCTAAGAACTCACCTTCTTAGGGGATTTTAGCGATCATTTTTGATTTAAAATGGCTTTTAAATCGTCACTGGAGGTCGGAACTAAAGACACTTTGAGCTGAAACGGTTTAAACATCTTATTGATGATTTCCGCTGTATAGTTGCCTTTATCGTTTTCCACTTCTGATAGGGTCTTACGTGAGACACCGGTTAATTCAGTGTAGGCTTCTTGTCTTAAACCTAAGACTTTAACGCGCAATTCTCTTAAGGCTTTACCTTGGCTGATATCACCTGTGAGTAAACGCCTTACTATATCTTGTGTGGCAATGCTTTGTTCTTGCTCTGTTAAGGCGGCTAAATTTTTGGAAGCCCGTTGGCGATTGGCATTGTCCACCAAGGCTTGAATATCCTCGACCGTTGGCTTGCGACGAGAACGGCGGACGGTTCGACGAGGTGAGCTTGTTTCATTAGTAGAGGTGGTCTCATTCGCAGAGGTAGCCAAGTTTTTATCCACTTGAATGGGTTCCGCGGTATGATCGACCACCTCGATAGCAGGTGCATCCTTGTCGTTTATTACTGGTGTGTTTGTGGTGGTCAGGAGCGGTTTGTCTTGTGGTGTAGCTTGGCTTGGCTTGGCTTTTTTGTTTTTTTTATGGGATGCCGTGGTATTTTTTACCGCTGACTTTTTTTCTTTATCCGCCTTTTTAGCCTTTTCTTCTTTTTTGGCTTTCAGCTTGGCTTGTTTCTTTTTCTTCACTTCTGCCTTTTTGCTTTTGACTTTTGGCTTTTTCATCGGCTGAGGGCTATCGAGTTGATCTTTCATTTTCATACTTGCTGCACTCCATTCAGATGGTTTAATTACCTAAGGCTAAAAGAATAAGATGACAAATAAGTAACAAAACAAAGTATATATCATGAAAAAAATCTTGCTCATTACGTCCTTGATCCTGATTTAGGACGTCAGATAGGATTTTTCACATCATATTCCTCCTATTCATGAAGAGTTTGGTGATGTTTTTAAGAGGGCATGTGATGAAAACGATAACCTGTGTAATTGCAATTTTAATCTCGAGTCTGGCTTTTGCTAAGGGCTCAATAGCCGTTGGATTTGATCAGATCATTTTGTATGCAGACAGTGATAGACCATTAAAAACCAGCCTTTGGTATCCAACCACTGAGTCCTTTCCAAAGGACTTGATTGCGGATAATAGAGCGTTTGCTGGTACTAGGGTGGTGCGTATTGGTCAACCAGCGAATGGCTCTTATCCTTTGGTGGTCATGTCACATGGTTATCGGGGCAATTGGCGCAATCAGAACTGGTTGGCTATGAAGTTGGTGCAAGCGGGTTATATCGTTGCGGCAGTAGACCATCCGGGCACGACATCCTTTAATCATGATCCCAACTTGGCTAAGCAATGGTGGGCAAGACCCGGTGATATCTCGCGCTTGTTGGATTGGTTATTAGAGCGTTCGGATTTAAGGCGTCATCTTGATCCTCAACGTATTTCAGCTATTGGGCATTCATTAGGCGGTTGGACCGTGATGGCATTAGCGGGGGCTAAAGTTGATATTGAGCAACTTGCTGAGGCTTGTCGGCCAACTCCAAATTCTCGTGTTTGTGGTTTGCGTGGCGAGTTTGGCATGTTGGAAGCTTCAGAGTCGGCTCATAATAACTTGAAAGACTCGCGCATAAAAAAACTTGTGTCGCTGGATTTGGGCTTAGCAAAAAGCTTTTCTTTACAAAGTTTGTCCGAGCTAACAAGACCAACGCTTATTTTGGCCGCGGGTATCGACATAGGGGATTTGCCCCAGCAGCAAGAATCGGGTTTTTTGGCCCAGTACTTACCACAACAAACGACCCAATATAAGGTGTATTCAAACGCCTCGCATTTTAGTTTTATGCAGTTGTGTAAACCCGGTGCGATTGAGTTACTGGAAGAGGAAGTGCCCGGTGACGGTATTATTTGTTTAAATGAGCCGAATACCTCGCGTGAGGCGTTACACGATACTATTTTCCAAGACATATTGGCCTTCCTGTCTTCTTGATCATCCTTTTACCTGATTAGTTTGGGCTTGCCTCATCATCCAGTGAACATGAGCGTCGAAAGGCGCTTGGTGTTTGCTGAGTCACCCGAGCAAATTCCCGATTAAAGTTGGATTTGGTTTGAAAGCCAGAGTCCAGATAAACCTGAGTAATGCTCTTATCGCTTTCCAGTAATAATTGCTTGGCTCGTTCAATGCGATATTCATTGACTACCTGCGAGACATTGCGGCCATGTATTTGATTCACCGCCATGGAAATCTGTCGCGCAGGTATCACCATCTTTCGTGCCAACCTATCCAGTGTTAAATCAGGATCCAGAAAACTTTGTTGAGAGGCAAAAAGAGCATCGAGCTGATCAACTATCTTTTGTGCCTCTGCTGAGGTCAAACTCAACGCGGTTTTTTCTTTCTCATTAGCTTGACCTGTTTCCGTATTGGGTGCTGACTTGACGTCCTGCTCATTGGTGTTGGTTACCATACTTTGGCTGAATAAAATCACTGAACAGGCCAAAATAGGCAGCAAGGTAGCGTGACCAATGGAGAGAATAACAATGGCATGCTGGCCTTGAAACAGGACGAAATCGAGTGCCAAGGCGGCGTCGATGCAGGCCGATATTAATAGCATGATACCTGCTGCACGTTCTGCCCCTATGGCTTTACTCATATCGGAAAAGCGCACTTGTTGCGGGAGGTCATTTGATGACAGCGACCTTCTTAATAAAGCAATGCCATAGACACAATATAAAAAGGTTAGAAATGGGTCGATCGGTACGTGCCAAGCGGGATAACCAAATGATGCCATTGATACTAACACTGGAGGTAGTAAATGTAGCCATGTTGTAAAACGAGGCGGGTTCTGTCCAAAGCGACGAAAACAAAACCAGGCTGTCATGGGAATACAAGCTGCCAAAATGGGTTGCAGTAGACGAAAAATTGGCCATTCGAAGGTCCATCGTAAACCGACGATTGTGGTGGTGACGGCACACAAGCTGACAAAGATAAAAGCCAACCCAGTGGTGTCTTCCCGTCGAATAAACAGCAAGATGGCCAGTATGCCCAGCAAAAGAGCAACAACAAAGGGTAATGGTATCGCAATCATCTCTTATTTCCCAGGTGACATCAGATGATGGCCATTATGACCTAAAACCTGATTCAGTACGTCCTAAATCCTGATCTAGGACGCCTAACGCACTCTGTCTCCTTATCTTTTAGTGACACCAGCAAGCCAAAGCGTGTTTGTCACCAAGGTGTTGCTGATGATTCTACTTTGTTTGTTAAGGAGAAGAAAAATGCTGTCTTTTTATTTTGATGCTTGGGTTAAATACTGTGACTTTTCTGGCAAAGCATCACGTCAGGCGTTTTGGATGTTTGTCTTAGTAAATCTAATGATTTCTGCTGTGCTGAGTTTGTTGGAATGGACTTGGCCATCCGCTTGGCGATTAGAGGCGCTTTATGGTCTGGCTATTTTTCTGCCTATGTTGGCCATTACCGTTAGAAGATTAAGAGATACCCAACGTTCGGCTTGGTGGTTGGCCGTGATCATGATACCTGCATTTGGCATGCTCATATTGTGGATACTTCTGGCCATGCCCGGTCAGTCTGACTCAGCAAAGCCTAAGCAAGATACTTTTCCACAAAATTCGTCTGTTCAGTAAGGAGGCTATTATGTTTTATGTGAACAAAAGTGCCCACTTATCCACTCGGTTATTCTCTATTTTTCTATTAATTGGGCTAACGGCTTGCCAAGCTGAGAGTGACACGGCATTGGTAGAAAAAACATTTCAAAATCCACAACTGCAAGCTGTGATTCATATTCCTGAACCTAAGATGGGCAGCTTGTTCAACTTACGAGGTATGGCCGGAAAAGGGGAGTTAATTGCCAGAAGCATTTCACAGACGTGTGTAGCCATGCCAGTGCGATTTGCCGCTGGAGATTTTGGCGGTAACACTGTGTCCGTTGCACAGGGACAAAATTTAGAACTGCACATTTACGATAGAGAATTGGTTGCTAAACTGTTGGCGGGCAATAAAATCACCAGTGAAGATTATCACCTGACCGCAGCAAGCGATCCTCATAGTATACAAACAGGAATGCAGATAGAAGCAGGCATAAGCAGAGATTTTGGCTTTGTCATTAACCCTAGGAAATGGTCTTGGACTGGCTTATTTGGCATTAATAAGCGATCAGTCTCCTGTGAGCAATTATCGTTTTAACTCAATTATCGTCTTAAGTCTGGTAAATAGGCGTTGAACATAAGCCATTATGATTGATGGCTTATTTATCATAATCTCCCCGCCCATATGTACGGTGCTTTTCTTTGGTTGCTTGGGTATGCTGGAAGGGAATTTCTTAGTCATTAGGTGACAAGATGTCCACAAATCAAGACAACAAAACCCTATCCGCTGAGCATTTGTCTGCGTTCAGTACGTGTGTGTTTGATTTCTATCAGATTGCCAGACAAGTGCCATGCGATGAGTTTCAACATGTGGTGTTGCAACGATTATCCAAATTAGTAAATTTCAGTTCCGCATGGTGGGGAAGAAGTAATGTCTTGATGGATCGACCTCGTTATTTACACAGTGCTTTTCTTTATGCGCTACCGGATTCTTACCTAGATGATTGGGAGAGGATTCAGCAGTATGACGCGACGATTGACCGTGCATTTGAACAGCCTGAGAAAGCGATTTTCATTGATTTAGCAAACGACACGTCTATCTCATCGGAATTGGTTGCATTAGGGAAATGTCATGGTTTTGATCAGATTGCTTGCGTTATGCAATTTGAGGAATTGATGTTGAATACCCGTCATTTAAGTTTATATCGAAAGGGAGATGCTTTCTCGACAGAAGAATTAGGCTTGATTGAAAACCTTATGCCTCATTTGATCTTAGCCTTAGAGATGAATCAGATACGAAGCACTTATATGTCGGTATTAAGTGCCAATCAGCGTTCGCCTGTGGCCCTAGCAGTCACTTCCCCAGAAGGTCTGCTACAAAGCGCAGAACCTTCTTTTATACAAGCACTTCGAGGCGAATGGCCAAATTGGCGTGGGCCAAGATTGCCATTTTCCATTGAGTTAACCAAGTACCGTGGCAACACTTTATCTATTGATATTAAGCATACAGAAGAGCATTGCTTATTGCTTATTCGAATACATGAGATGGTAGAAAGGTTGAGCCAGCGAGAATTAGATGTGGCGCGTCTTTTTTCGTCGGGACGGACTTATAAAGAGATTGCTTCAGTACTGAGTTTGTCACCACATACTGTGCGTTACTACCTAAGGAATATATACAGCAAATTAAATGTGAATGGCAAAGCGGATCTGGTTCGTTTGATGGTGACTAAGGACGCTCTGCAGTAAAGGGTCTTACTAATTTATGGTTTTTTATTAACAATTAAAAAAGTAAAAGGAATCGATAGACATGTCTACAGAAACGGGTTTTTTTAGTGATGAAAAATGTTTTTGGCACATTGGCGGAAATTTTGTTGAAGTGTTACCTGTTGGTGGTTGGGTGCAACCTTCGTCGGGAAGCGGTTTGGCTGAGGCGCCAGAGACAAAACGTCGTTTTCGTAATCTATTGGAAACCAGTGGTTTACTAGAAAAGCTTGTTACAGGAAAAGCGGCTCCTTTGAATCAAGAAGATTTATTACGAGTACATACCAAACGATACTTAGATGAATTTAAAACATTAAGTGATCAAGGCGGTGGTGTACTTGATCCAACGGCTCCGATGGGGCCGGGAAGTTTTGAGATTGCAAAAACGTCAGCAGGATTGGTTTATGCGGCTGTTGAGTCTGTTATGAGAGGACAGTTAGCGAATGCTTACGCACTGTCGAGGCCCCCAGGTCATCACTGTTTACCGGATCAAGCAATGGGTTTTTGCTTTTTATCAAATATTGCCGTAGCAATTGAGAAAGCCAAAGCAGACTTAGGGCTACAAAAGGTCGCTGTTATAGATTGGGATGTGCATCATGGAAATGGTACACAAGCAGCTTTTTATGAGCGTGCGGATGTGTTCACTGTTTCCATTCATCAAGATGCTTGTTTCCCACCAGGTTACAGTGGTGATAAGGAATTTGGGGAAGGAGCTGGCAAGGGTTATAACCTGAATATTCCGCTTCAGCCTGGTGCAGGTCATGAGGTTTATCAATACGCATTTGAAACTATGATACTGCCTGCTTTGCGTGAGTATAAGCCAGATTTGATTTTGGTTGCTTCTGGTTTTGATGCCAGTGGTTTGGATCCATTAGCAAGAATGTTATTGCACAGTGAATCTTATCGCTGGATGACTGAAGCAGTAAAATCAGTTGCTGAGGAAGTGTGTAACGGACGCTTAGTGATCGCTCATGAAGGTGGCTATTCTGAAGCCTACGTGCCTTTTTGTGGATTGTCTGTTGTAGAAACATTAGCGAACACAAAAACACAAGTAGAAGACCCGGCTTTAGCATTGCTGAAATTGCAACAGCCGAGTGACCGTTTTAATCGCTTTCAAAAAGACTTGCTTGATGAGCAAGTAAAACATTGGCAGGCGGTTAAATTCGGTTAAAGACGAAAGAAGGCGCGAACAAGGTCATCAGACTTGTTCGCGTAATCCTGCCCTTTTTTAATGCATCTCAAAAGAGCCATTAGAGGTGGCTTACCTGTGTTGGCTGTATGTGGCTTTTCTTATGGTAAAACCATAGCCATTTTGTTGCAGAGTCTTGTACTCCTTCAAGGGAATCAAACAACCCATCCATATCTTGCCGTTCGATTATATTGCTGAGCATTTTGCTGAGGATTATCTGCCTGAATAAGACAAAGGGTAGCTGAATTTTTATGTTTCTTTAATGAATTTACACCGAATTTTAAGTGAAAAAATTAATTTACTTTATATTGTGAATTAAAAAATTCAGTACTGATCAAATAAATAATGAGAATGATTGATATTAAATTTGTTTTAACTTCATGGTTTACTTATGTTTTTAACTTTTAGCCATTAAAAATTTCAAATTATTATATTAATGAACATAACCTAATATAAAAATTACATTTATTATCCATGTTTTTGCACTATCTATACTAAACTCAAAGTGGAAATTATCAAAAACCATTATAGCTTAGGAGTTAAGCTCATGGATAAAAGAAACTTGAAAAGACTGGTTACACTTTTGAGCGTCCCTCTCGTATGCAGTCTTCCAATTAATGTTACTGCTTCAGATAAAATAATTTGGGGTGGCTACTTTTCTGCTGGTGTTGGTAAAACAAATAAAGAGGATACTTCTTATAATACTCCCGTCGGTGGTACCGATTTTGATGACAGTGTGTCATTTGAACCGCTCACCAGAATAGGTTTACAAGGCATTATACCTATCGATGATAATATGAGAGGAACTTTTCAGATAACGGGTCGTAACGACAGTGTTACCAGTACTTCTAGCACGAATGGCAAGAAATTTAATGCGGAGTTTGAGTGGGCAAATATCACATATGATGTTTCTGATGAATTATCTCTCCAAGCGGGTAAGTTTGTCTTGCCAGTTTATTACTATTCCGATTTCTATAATGTGGGCTTGGCTTACGATTGGGTTGCACCACCTGCAGAAGTGTATGTAGCTCCCAGTGCAACGGAAGGTGTATTAGCTCGTTACAGCACTTATGTGGGGGATTATGAACTCACTGCACAGGCCTGGAGCAGTGCTTACACAGGTGTCGGTATTCAAGAGAGAGATGTCCTTGGTATGGCTTTATCCTTTGGGAAAGAGGAGTTGTTATTCAGATTTATGACGCTTGAGGGCGAACTGAAATTTAACGCTGCCGGTGATTATACTGATTTTCAATATACAGCATTTGCTCTTGTATCAGAAATCGGCAATTTTAGATTTGTGAGTGAACTTGCAACGGCTGATGTTGATAATAATACAGACGCAAGAGACAGTTGGTATGCATCCGTAGCTTATCGTTTGGGTAAATTTACCCCTGTCCTAACTTACAGCACTAATGAAGATAATCCTTTCTTAAGCTCTCAATCACCTTCTTATTTTTATGCTAAAGAGGCTTACACTTATGGTTTATCTTATGAGTTATCAATACAGTCCAAGCTTAAGCTAGAGTACAAAGATATTAAGATGGATGATGAATCGGAAAATGCATCGCATAATTTGATTTCAGCTTCTATTGATACAGTATTTTAAAGGGAGGGGGGAAAAATGAATAAGTTTAAATTAAGCTGTTATTCAATAGTAGTCAGCGCTGCACTTACTGTTTTTTCAACATTTAGCTTTGCTGAGGTTGTGGTGATTGTAAATCAAAATAACGCCAATACCCTAAGTGAATCTGATGTTGAAAAACTATTTTTAGGTAAAACAAAGAGATACCCAAGTGGTGACACAGCTATTCCAATTAACCTTCCTGAAGGCAGTGCTAACAGAAGCTTTTTTAACAATAAGCTTATTGGCAAATCGGATAGTCAAATGAAGTCATATTGGTCAAAAATGGTATTTTCAGGTAAGGCCGTTCCACTCACAGAAGTGGACACGGATAAAGAAGTTGTTGATCTTGTCCAGTCTAATCCAAATGCTATTGGTTACATTGATTCTGCTAGTGTGACGGACGGTGTTAAAGTTGTCTTATCACTAGAATAACAGAATGTTAAAGAAAGGTGCGCATAAGTCGTCTAAGCTCGTTTTATTCTTTGTTAAGTGACTCGTAAATATGTTCAATATTTACGAGTCACTTGCTTCGAATAAAACAAATTATCCACACGCTGCAGAAAGAGGCTTATTCTCACCTTCCTAAATATGAAAGCGAAGGGATTTGCCAAGCACTTATGGATTTATCAAGTGCCCAAGGAATATTGTATAAGGTTACGATATGTTGTTATTTAATAAGTTATCAATATCAAAGAAATTGTTGATTATCCCATTGTTAGGTTCATTAACATTTTTGATTTATCTTGGTGTGATTACTCAAAGTTCGCTAGCAAATATTGCGCTTTTAAAAAACGTAGCCGATGTCGAGTATCCAGCATTAATGGATAGTAAAAATGTACTCTTTCAATTGGAGAAGGTGAGAGATAATTTAAGTAATGCGGCGATTACTGGAGATGAAGATACATTAGCCACAGCGGCGGAACAAGCCGAACAGATTCGATCCATGCTAAGTGGTATAAAACAGATTAACCCGTCATTAGTATCAGGGGCAGATTTGTTGCTAGAAGACTTTGCCAAGTATTACGACTTAGCATATGGCGTGTCTGACGCTATGGTACAAAACACGTTTGACTTTGCCGAAGGCCAACAGCAAATTCAAGCCATGAATCAGAACTATGACTCGATTTATCAGGCTGTACAGGCATTTCAGGATGAACGCTTGAATTCGTTTCAGTCCTCCATTGCTGCCACTGAAAAGGCCAGTGAACGAATGATCATAGTCGGAGTCATTATGGCCGTCATAACCATGGCGATCATGTTTGGTGCCTCTATACCCATAGTTGCTAGTCTGAAAACCAATCTCAATAAATTGGTTAAATCCCTCAAAGATATTGCCCAAGAAGATGGTGATTTAACGGTTCGGTTAAAAACACGCAGTAAAGATGAACTTGGGGATCTTGTTTATTGGTTCAATCAGTTTATGGGGAAATTACAGGGCGTTGTTAAAGATATTGTGGATACGACCGCGCCGCTTTCTAACCTAGCTGCTAATCTGCATTCATTAACTCGTTCCGCTCAACAGACAGTGGATATTCAACGAGAGTCTACTCGTAATGCGAAAAAAGCGGTCGATGACATGAATGAAAGTGTGGCCAGTATTGCTGAAAATGCGAATATTGCGACTCAGGCAACAGGTGATGCTTCTAAAGCGACGGATGAAGGACAACAAACGGTTAAAAAAACCATCGATCAAATTTTAGAATTGGATAAAAATATTACGGAAACAGAAGCAACGGTAAAACAACTTGAAGCGGGTTCAAACCAAGTTGGGGACGTGTTAGATGTGATTAAAAGCATTGCTGAGCAAACCAATTTGCTGGCGCTAAATGCTGCCATTGAAGCTGCCAGAGCGGGTGAGTCTGGTCGTGGTTTTGCAGTTGTTGCCGATGAGGTGAGAAATTTAGCCTCAAAAACACAGGAATCAACGGATCAAATACAAGATACCATTCAGCAACTCCAGTCAGCCGCAATGACAGCAACAAATGGAATTACACAAAGCTCTAAGTACGCAAGTTCAAGTGTCGAAACCGTTAATATGGCGGGCGACAGTCTTGAACAGATTACAGAGTATATGGGCAAAGTAGCTTCTGTTAACAAACAGATATTTACATTGACTGCTCAGCAGCAGAATGTTGCAAAACTGATTAATGACAGTGTGGATGATATTGACAGTCGTACCAAAGAAACCTCGCGCAGTTCAAGCGAATTGTCGTCATTAGGGGCGGAACTTGCTGAATATGCGAAACACTTAGACCATGTTGCTGGCCAATTCAAAGTATAGGGTTTGATCTAATAAAGTGGGCTCAACCCATCTGCGTGAGACTGAAACCAACATCTAGTTTATTGGTTTCAGTCTCACCGTTTTTGGTTAGTTACAAAACCGCGCCAATAAATTGTTTTAGCTCATCCGTTTGTGGACTAGACAATAATTGCTTGGAATCGCCTTCTTCCCATACTTTACCTTGATGCATAAAGACGACTCGGTTGCCCACATCACGTGCAAAGTTCATTTCATGGGTGACCAAAATCAGCGTCATACCCTCTTCAGCCAGTTGTTCCAATACCTTTAATACTTCACCAACTAATTCAGGATCAAGGGCTGAAGTGATCTCATCACACAGTAAGACTTTGGGAGACATGGCAAGCGCCCGAGCGATGGCAACACGTTGCTGTTGACCCCCAGACAGCTTCTCTGGATAGCTGTCGAACTTCTCGGCTAAGCCCACTTTTTCAAGCATGGCTTTAGCGATTGCAGCGGCTTGTGTTTTACTTTTCTTCAAGACAATGGTTGGCGCTAACATAATGTTCTCACCGACTGTCATATGTGGAAAAAGGTTAAAGTTTTGGAAGATCATCCCCACACTCAAGGCCAAACGACGAACTTGAATGTCTTCGCTGGTGACTTCATTGCCATCAAGGGTGATGCCACCTTGTTGGTATTCTTCTAGCCCATTGATGCAGCGTAATAAGGTGCTTTTGCCGGAGCCGCTTTTGCCTATGATGGACACCACTTCACCCGCTTGAATATCGAGATCAATGCCTTTAAGAACATGGTTGTCACCATAATATTTATGGACCTGGTGCAAATTAACGAGAGACATGGAATTTTTTCTCCAAATGCTTGCTGTACAGAGAAAGTGGGTAGCAAAGGGCAAAATAAATCAGTGCCACAAGAGCAAACACTTTAAAAGGTTCGAAGGTCGCATTATTGAGCATGGTACCAACCTTGGTGAGCTCAACGAAACCGATAATGGACGCCAAGGCTGTGCCTTTTATGACCTGCACAGAAAAGCCAACTGTAGGCGCTAAAGCCACACGAATGGCTTGTGGTAAGATAATAAAACGCAAGGTTTGTAAGAAACTCAATCCTAAACAGCGACTGGCTTCCCATTGACCTTTGGGTAAGGTATCGATGCATCCTCGCCATATCTCCACCAAAAAGGCGCTGGTGAAGAGGGTTAAAGAAAGAATCGCTGCGCTCCAAGCAGATATTTCGTAGCCCAGCATAGATAAGCCGAAGAAGCAGAGAAACATCTGCATCAATAGAGGCGTGCCTTGGAATAGCTCGACATACAGGTGAACGCACTTTTGTACCAGTGAGTTACGCGTTAATCGTGCGGCAGTGAGTGCTAGGGCCACACTGGTGCCACCCACAAAGGCCGCTAATGACAGCAAGATGGTCCATTGGGTTGCGAACAACAAATTGCTAATGATGTCGTAATTCGAGAACTGAATCATTTCACCTCCCGATACGCAAACAAGCGTTTGCCAATTTGATTGAAGATAAAACGTAGAGCAATGGCGAGCACCAAATACAGCAGGGCGGTGACTAAATAGCTTTCGAAAGCTCGAAAGTTACGCGATTGCACCAAATTGGCTGCGTAAGTTAGATCTTCTACCGAAATTTGTGAAATGACCGCGGAACCTAGCATCACAATGATGCATTGACTGGTGAGAGCAGGGTAAATTTTCTCAAACGCGGGAGTGAAAATAACCCGAGTCAGGGTTTGTCGAAAATTCATGCCCAACACCTTAGCGGCTTCGATTTGGCCTTTAGGAATACTACTCAGGCCAGCACGAATAATTTCTGTGCTGTAAGCCCCGAGATTGATGGTCAAGGCGATCATACTGGCTTGCCAAGGGGTCAATTTTAGACCAATGGCGGGTAAACCAAAGAAAATAAAGAAAAGTTGTACAATAAAAGGTGTATTACGAATTAATTCAACGTAAACGGCAACAGTACGCTGGCTGACTTTGTGGCCGTATTGGCGAATGGCTGCGCAGCCCGTACCGAGTGCAATGCCTAACGCTGTGGTTAAAATGGTGAGTTCAACAGTGGTCAAAAGACCACTGAGGAACACGTCTGTGTATTGCAATAGGTCAGAAAAATGCAACATGTCTGAACCTTAAGCACCAAAACCTTTTGGCAGTGGGGCTTTAAGCCATTTCATGGAGATTTTATCCAATTCACCTGAGACTAGGGCTTGTTGAATCAGTTCATTCACTTTCGCTTGTAGAGCGGTTTCACCTTCGGCCATACCGATATAGCAAGGAGAATCTTTCAACATGAATTTGGCTTCAGGGGCTTTGCTTGGTTGACGTTTTGCGATTTCTGTTGCAACCAAGTTGCCCGTGGCAATCAGGCTTACCTGACCGGATAAGTAGGCGGTTAGGGTTGTGTTGTTGTCCTCAAAACGACGAATGTTTACCGACTTAGGTGCATTTTTTTCCAATTCCAAGTCTTCAACTGAGCCGCGCGTTACGCCCACCGTTTTCCCTGCTAGGCCGGCCATGTTGTCGACCATTACCTTTTTGTCACCAAATACGCCTAGGAAGAAAGGGGCATAAGGAGTAGAGAAGTCGATGGCTTTTTCACGTTCAGGGTTTTTGCCTAAACTGGAAATCACCAAATCCACTTTTTTAGTTTGTAGATAAGGGATACGGTTCGCACTGGTGACGGGAATAATTTCCAGTTTCACATCAAGTTGGTCGGCAATGTAGTTTGCCATGTCTACATCTATGCCTTGTGGTTTTAGGTCCGTACCAATGGAGCCAAATGGCGGAAAGTCTTGTGGTACGGCAATACGAATGGTGTTGCGCTCTTGAATATCTTGCAGCACATCTGCATTCGCAATAATAGCGGTGCTAAAACAAGCGGTTAGAAAAAAGGTTTTACTAAGTAATTTAACAATGCGTTTCATGGATTAGGGGTCCTTATTTAGTTTTGTTTCAGTTGATTGAATGCCTGAAACGCAATTTGCAACACTTGTGCCAAAGTGAAACAAAAGTTTCTTAAAACTTGGTTTCTGTAACAACATCATCATTTTTGTTTTTAACAAAACCAATAAAGTGCGGTCTCATGGTCTGATTTGAGCCCTTAATAGGTGGTTTTTGAGTTTTATTGGTGCGCATGGCTTTAAAATGGTGCAGATTCTTTTAAGGCGATTTAAAGTCTGTCTTGTTGTTGGCAGTCAAACGAGAATCGATTAACTTATTGGCAATATTGATAAGATTGAGGTGTCCAAGTGACCACAAAGCAGGATGTATTATCCCTGATCGAAAAGAATTATCCTTCGTTATCATCGTCGGCTCGTGCCATTGCCAATTACCTTCAACAAAATCCCTTGGCAATTGTGAGTCAAACCTCTGCCGAGATTGCGGACAATACCAACACCTCAAAAGCCACCGTCAGTCGTTTCTTTCGTCAGCTTGGTTATGATTCACATCAAAGTGCCAAGCAGGCGCAATTGGCTTTGCGTGAAAGTGGCGTCCCCATTTTTACCCAAGGCTCGTCGCTGGATCAGACGGAACAAGAGCTGAAAAATTTGTCTTTGACCTTTGAGGGGTTGCGTTCGGAAAGCTTAAACGAGATTTGTCATCGTCTTGCGCATGCCAGTCGCGTTACCTTGATTGGTTTTCGAAATGCTTATCCACTGGCGCTGCATTTTCGTCAGCAACTGCAGCAAGTACGTCAATCGGTACGTTTATTGCCTCAGCCTGGACAAACCTTGGGTGAAGATCTGCAAGACATTCTTGATGATGAAGTCATTGTGTTGCTTGGTTTTCGTCGTCGAACCCGTCAGTTCAAACAGATAGTCGATGCATTAGAAGGTCGAACAACGCTTTTGATTACGGATCCGACTGGGCAAATTTATAATCAGCAGGTGACGCATGTGTTGGTGTGTCATTTGGGTAATGAGAGTCCGTTCGACAGCTATGCGGCGCCCATGAGCTTGATTTCCATGCTGTGCAATCGGGTGTATGCCAGTTTAGGCGATCATGCCCGTAAACAGACTAAAGACATTTCTGCCTTATATGAAAAGCTCGATGAACTGGAGCCTTAATTCTTTGCTGACGAAACAGTAAAAGTGATTAAGAGGTTTTCGTTTCAGTTGACAAATCTCTGAAACGATTGTTTCATAGATTCTATAGTTAAGAGGAAAGCTATGAAACATTTCATTGTACCAAATCCATTTCTAGACCTAGACGAAAGTGCTTTTGTCGCGCCTGAAAACAGAGTCGGTCAAGGTATTTTGTCGGGTCTGAAGCTGGCTGTGAAAGACTTGTTTCATATGCAAGGATTGCCGACTACGGCAGGCAATCCGACTTGGCTGGCAACTCATCCTATTGCCGATAAAACCGCTTCCAGTGTGAGTCAATTATTAGCTCATGGCGCGCAATTTGTCGGCAAAACCATTACTGACGAATTGGCATACAGTCTCAATGGACAAAATATTCATTACGGTACGCCAGAAAATCCGCTGAGTCCTAATCGTTTACCCGGAGGTTCCAGTTCTGGTTCGGCGGTTGCCGTGAGTCTAGGTTTGGCCGACATAGGTTTGGGGACGGATACTGGCGGATCCATTCGAGTTCCAGCCAGCTATCAAGGTTTGTTTGGTTTACGACCAACGCATGGTGTGATTGCGGCGGATAACATGGTCGCCTTAGCGCCCTCGTTTGATACTGTGGGTTGGGTGTGCAAGTCTTTGAATGTTATGATAAAAACAACCCAAGTCTTGCTGCCAAAAAGTGCTCAAACTCTCACCGATAAATCCGCCTTTAAAGGCATCTTGATCGCCGATAATTTGCTGCAACAAGCGGCTCATCATGACGCGTTACAAACCTGTCTACAAACTTGGCGCGATGCGGGTAAATTACCCACCGAAGACAATATTGAAATTGACACGCAAACTTGGCAAGCCAGCGCTACCTTTCGCACCTTGCAAGGGGCGGAAATTCGTCAAGAGCACAGCCAATGGATTGACGATGTAAAACCTGTGTTTGCCCCGGATGTGGCAGGGCGTTTTGCATGGTGTGACACCTTATCTGAGAAAGAAATTGAACAAGCTAACAAGCAACGAACCGCGTTTTCTGAGTGCTTGTGTCAGCAGCTAGAAAATAAGGTGTTGATGCTTCCCACAACGCCGGGTCTGGCGCCATTATTTTCCGCTTCAGATCAAGAGCTTGCAGATTACCGTAATCAATTAATGGATCTGACTGCCATTGCAGGGTTAGCGGGTTTACCGCAATTGCATTTGCCGGTATGTGAACTGGATGGTGCACCTTGTGGCTTGTCTTTAGTTGGCCCGAAAGGTAGTGAGCTTGCTCTTATCGACATGGCACAGTATTTATTGGAGACACAATAACAATGACAAGATCTCAAGTTGCCTTTACCGCCCCGCATTTTAAAGCGGCTCAGGCAGGTCAAAATATTCTTCAGCAAGGCGGCACAGCAATCGAAGCCATGGTCGCCGCTGCCGCTACGATAGCTGTGGTCTACCCTCACATGAATGGTTTAGGCGGTGATGGTTTCTGGTTAATCAGTGAACCAGGTAAAGAGCCCATTGCCATTGATGCGGCCGGCGTATCGGCGCAGCTGGCAACAAGAGACTTTTATCAAGGTGAGCATGTTATTCCAAGTCGAGGGGGTAAAGCGGCTTTGACTATGGCTGGTGCTGTGGCAGGTTGGCAAGAAGCCTTAACCATGAGTGCTAATTGGCAAGCGAGTTTGCCCTTAGAGGCTTTGTTGGCGGATGCCATTCATTGGGCTAAAGCGGGCAGTGAGGTCACTGAGAGTTATGTGGCCGCTGGTAATAAAACCCATGCCGATTTATCACCTTTTGCAGATTTTGCTGCTTTTTTAAAGCAAGGTGAAAAGTATGAAGTGGGCGATTTGTTATGCATGCCCAAACTGGCTGAAACCTTAGAAACCTTGGCAGCAAAAGGTTTAAGCGATTTTTATCAAGGAGAGATTGCAGCGTCTTTGGCGAAAGACCTAGAAGCAGCGGGTTCTCCAATTCGTTTGGCCGATTTTCACCAATACCGCGCTCAGCGAGTGACACCTTTGAGCGTAACGACCAGTCAAGGTAAGTTATACAACTTACCTGCACCCACCCAAGGCATTGCCTCGCTGTTAATTCTCGCCTTGTATGATCGTTTGTATGAGCAAGCCAATGACGATGTTGATATGGCGCATTTGCTGATCGAAGCCACCAAACAAGCCTTTATCGCTCGTAATAATAATGTGACCGATGTAACGCGCGTACCTACTGACTTAGCCACAATGTTAAGCGAAGCGTCATTAGAGACCATGTTACAGGAAATCGCTTTAAACAAAGCGCAAGCTTGGCCCCATGTAGCCAAACCGGGTGACACCATTTGGATGGGCGCATGCGACAGTGAAGGACGCATGGTGAGTTACATCCAAAGTTTGTATTGGGAATTTGGCAGCGGGGTAGTAAGCCCTGCCACGGGGATTGTTTGGAATAATCGTGGCTCATCTTTTTCTTTAGACGCAAATTCGTTGCAAGCTCTTGGCCCTAATTTGAAACCTTTCCATACATTGAACCCTGCTTTTGCTGAGTTGAAGGATGGTCGTCGTATTAGCTATGGCACCATGGGAGGAGAGGGGCAACCACAAACCCAAGCGGCCTTGTTTAGTCGCTATGTGTATCATCATTTGCCTTTGGAGCAGGCCATTAGCCAAGGTCGCTGGTTGTTAGGGCGCACTTGGGGAGACGAAAGTCATAACTTAAAACTAGAACAGGATTTTGCTAACCGTGCTGCCAGTATCTTAGAAGATCGCGGTCATGATCTGGTTGTGGTGGAATCTTGTAATGAATTAATGGGGCACGCTGGTGCCGTGGTATTACACCCAAGTGGTGATGCTGAAGCCGCGACAGACCCAAGAAGTGATGGCCGCGCCATTGTTAGTAATTTAGCTTAGTAATTATTTGATTTAGGAGTAAAGAGCAAAATGTCATTCATAATGGAAAACTATGCCATGATTCTCGCCATGATGGCCACGGGTGTAGTGGGCGGAATTTTAGCCGGTCTACTGGGGGTTGGTGGCGGTATTGTCATAGTGCCGGTGTTGTTCTTTCTCTATCAAGGGTTAGGTGTCAGCGCTGATACAGCTATGTTGGTCGCTACCGCCACCTCCTTGGCCACCATTATTCCGACTTCCATCAGTTCGATTCGCGCTCACAAAGCAAAAGGTAATGTGGATTTTGATCTGTTAAAACGCTGGGGATTCTTTATTTTTGCCGGTGTTATGGTGGGCAGTTTCTTAGTGACTCGTGTCGAGGGGGAATGGTTAACCCTCTTGTTTGGCGTGATCGCCACCTTGTCAGCGTTGAACATGCTATTGGGCAAAAAAGACAGCCTGTTTAAATCCTTGCCGGGTACGGCAGGTCAAAGTGTCATGGCCACCTGTGTTGGCTTTTTCAGTTCTATGGTAGGGATTGGCGGCGGTACGCTTACTGTGCCTATGCTGACGTTTTGTAATTACCCTGCGCATCGTGCGGTTGGTACGGCGGCAGCAGTGGGTTTGATTATTTCCTTGCCAGCCGCATTAACCATGTTGATCTTTGGCCAAACGCCTATCGACTCGCCGTTCGGTACCGTGGGATTGGTAAATCTTATTGGTGCGGCTTGTATCATTCCGCTGACTGTCTTGTTCGCGCCTGTTGGTGCTGGTTTGGCCCATCGTTTGGACGCCGCTAAATTGAAGAAAGTATTCGCCATCGTGCTGATTTTTACTGGCATCAAGATGCTTTACCAAGTTTTGGTGTAGGAGTTTATTATGCAACCTTTGACGCTTCCTCCTAGATTGTTAATGGGCCCAGGCCCAATCAATTGTTATCCGCAAGTCTTGTCGGCGATGTCGACGCAACTGGTTGGTCAGTACGATCCGACCATGACTCGCTATATGAATGAAGTCATGTCCTTGTATCGTCAGGTTTTTAACACGCAAAATGAGCAGACTTTTTTGATTGATGGTACGTCTCGCGCAGGGATTGAAGCGGCTTTGGTGTCTTGTCTTGAACCGGGCGATAAGGTGTTGATTCCGATTTTTGGCCGCTTTGGACATTTATTGGCGGAAATCGCAGAGCGCGCCGATGCGCAAGTGCACACCATTGAAGTACCTTGGGGGCAGGTATTTGACCCTCAACACATTGAAGATGCCATTAAGCGAGTGAAGCCTAAGCTGTTGGCCATAGTGCAAGGTGATACTTCCACGACAATGTTGCAGCCTTTGGAAGAACTGGGTGCGATTTGTCGTGCCCACGATGTGTTGTTTTATACGGATGCCACCGCGTCTATTGCAGGCAATCCATTTGAGACCGATGCTTGGCAAGTGGATGCGGTCACCGTGGGTTTGCAGAAATGCCTGGGCGGCCCTTCTGGCAGTGCGCCAATCTCCATGAGTGAGCGCTTTGTGGATGTGGTGCGTAAGCGTCATCATGTGGAAGCGGGCATTCGAGACAGTCACCATCAAGATGCGCAAGGCCCGCGCATCCGATCTAACTACTTTGATCTCTCTATGATTATGGATTATTGGGGTGAAGAGCGTCTTAATCATCATACCGAAGCGGCAACCATGCTGTTTGGTTCCCGCCAATGTGCCATTGAGTTGCTGCGTGAGGGGCAAGATGCTGTGTTGAAACGCCATCAAGTGGCAGGCGATGCTATGTTGCAAGGCATTCAAGCTATGGGGTTGCAAGCTTATGGGGATTTGCAGCACAAGATGAGTAACGTGGTTGGGGTTCATATTCCTGAAAAAGTCGATGGGGAACGCATCCGTCATGACATGTTGCAGATTTTCAACATCGAAATTGGCACCAGCTTTGGCCCGCTAAAAGGCAAGGTATGGCGCATTGGCACCATGGGTTATAACGCCCGCCAAGACGCTGTATTGCATACCTTGCAGTCTTTGGAGACCGCATTGCGTCGCGCTGGCTTTGGTCTTGTTGCTGGCGCGGGTGTGGATGCAGCCATGGCCGTTTATGCCGCGCAAACTCATGGAGAAGCGTGATGATGGATTATGCCAAAATCGCTGAGCAAGTGATGTTGCGTTGCGATGAACTTGGTAAGATCAGTCAATCGGATGAGTATTTGGATCGTCGTTATCTGACGACTCAACACCAGCAAGCGAATGATTTGGTGGCGAGCTGGATGCAGCAAGCTGGCATGAGTACTTGGCAAGATGCGGCGGGTAATTTGTGTGGTCGATTGGCATCGAAACAGCCAGATGCCCCTACTTACTTGTTAGGCAGTCATTTGGACACGGTTCCCAATGGTGGTAAGTACGATGGCATGTTGGGGGTGTTGGCACCACTTTGTTTGCTGCAGGCTTGGCATCAAGCGGGTGTAGAGCTGCCTTTTCATTTGGACTTAGTCGGTTTTGGTGACGAAGAGGGCACGCGTTTTCGTTCTACCCTGTTGGGCAGTCGTGCTTTAACTGGCCAATGGCCTGAGAGTTGGGCTGAGTTGACCGATCAAGATGGCATTAGTCTGCGTCAGGCCATGCAAGCGTTTGGCTTGGCGTTTGATCAGGTACATCAAGCCAAGATCGACACAACATCTTTATTAGGCTACTTGGAATTACATATTGAACAAGGCCCTGTGTTGGAAGACAAAAATCTGCCTGTTGGCGTGGTAACCGCCATTGCTGGTGCCAAGCGTTATGCGTTAACTGTCACTGGGATGGCGGGACATGCAGGCACAGTCCCTATGGCCTTGCGTCAAGATTCTTTGTGTGCGGTCAGTGAAATGATCTTGACGGTAGAAAAAATTGCTCTGCAACATGGCATAGTGGCGACGGTCGGACAAATTAACAATCGCCCTAATGGTGTTAATGTTATCTCAGGTTCGACGCAGTTTTCCCTCGATATCCGCAGTGAATTTGATGATCAGCGTGATGCAGCTCTACAGCAGATTATGACAGCAATGGAAGCCATTGCGGCACGACGTAAAGTGCAACTCAGTATGGAGCAAACTCATGCGGCCAACGCCGTACATTGTGATCCAAGATTACAAGATGTTTTGTCGAACGCTATTCAAGCAACAGGCTACGAGGCGCTTACTTTGCCTTCAGGCGCTGGGCATGATGCCATGGCCATTGCGGATATTTGCCCGGTCGCTATGTTGTTCATGCGTTGCGATAAAGGGATCAGCCATCATCCGGCTGAAGCCGTTTTAGAGGAAGACGTGGCCGTGACCCTTGCCGTCTTAGATAAGGCTATTCGACAATTACCCATTGAGTAAATTGGCTTTTTTAAATAGGAGTTTTTATGAAGATCACGCGAATTTTTCATCAAGACGATGGTAAAAGTGAGTTTGCTGAATTGGCTATTGCCTTGCAAGACGGCGGCCCAATCGGTTTCCTGTCCGAGCGCTTTCCTGCGGGTGAGATTTTATTTCGTGAAACCCCCGGTGATTATGATTTTAAATGGCACCCCGCTCCGCAAAGACAATTACTCTTCATTATCAAAGGGCGTTGCGAGTTCATGGTTTCATCGGGTGAAACCCGCCAATTTGGCGCGGGAGATGTCTTGTTATTAGAGGATACGCAAGGACAAGGGCATTGCAGTAAGGCCCTTAATAATGAAGTTAGACACTCCATTTTCGTGACCTTGCCGGACGATATTGAACTGGTTTGAGTCATGAAATATGACCATGTCTATTTAGGATAGAAACACCAAAGGTTTTCTATCCTATTCCTAGAATGGTTATGTAATCTGACTCAAAATATAATTCTGTGTAGTCTCTAAACTCCTTTCAATGCTTTGCATTTGTGTTGCAAAGCTTTCTTCTAAAGCCATGATCTTATCTTTATCTTGCGATGGCTCAGTCATTTCTTTCATCAAACTATTTATGTGTGAAAGTTGGTCGCCAAGTTCAATAAAACTGGTGTGTTGACGAAAGTTAAATTCGTTGTCTGTGCCATTATAATACCAATCCCCTAGATACGTGGTTTTAATATCAATAACCTGATCCCTTGATGACTGCTGCCAAGCGCCGATGAACATTTGGTTATGCCATAAGGTTAAGTCCAATATACTGGTGGCAAGGTGTGCATGCGCCATGGATTGATAGCCAGAACTCATCAATTTTTGCGAATGTTGAGCGGTATGTTGAAACGACTCACTTAATTTTTCACATGATTGATTGGTGGCTAAGCTATCCGTATACAGTGCATCAATTTGTTGTCCGACTAGGTTGGTATGAGAATCAATTTTTTGCACTAGGGTAGAGATGTGTTCACTGGACTCACGTGCCTTATTGGCCAAAGTCCGAACTTCATCGGCAACTACGGCAAAACCTCGGCCATGTTCACCAGCTCTTGCTGCTTCAATGGCCGCATTTAATGCTAACAGATTGGTTTGTTCTGAGATGCTTTGAATGATATCGGTGAAGCTTTTGATCTCATTAGCGGTATGACGTAAGCCATTTACATCATCTAAGCTTTTTTGCGTCTTTTCAGCAATATGACTAATTGACGTTTTGAGCTGATGAATATCAGAGGTGTTTTGCTGTATTAATTTATCAGTACCTTCCGATTCGCTCATAGGTTCAAATAGCAGATCCAATATTTTGTTGTTCGCTTGTAATACAAAAGAAAAGCTTGGTTGAAGGTTTTTAAGTAGTCGAGGTGCTTCATCTGGCTGGGGTTTTTCAGCGCGAAGCGTGTGATTTTTTAGACGGCTAAGCTCAGTCTTGAGCTCGTTTAACTGTATTTCTAAGTGGTATTTTTCTGAATCGGATTTGGCTAGGGCATCTTCAAGTGCAAGCTGTTTTTTCTTTCCAAACATCATAGGAATAATGTCTCCATTTTGGGATGACGAGAAAATTAAAACTAAAACAGCACCTACATTGAGGTGCTGTTAACCATGAGGCTAAACTTAAACTTGAGTTAGTTCATATCGGCTTCAAATAGACCGCGTTTCATAAAGAACTTCACCCAAATGGCACCAATAATGGCGAGCAAAAGCAAGATACCTCCGGTAATGCTGTATACCATTTGTGTCATTTCAGGCGTCGGTGAGTTATTCAGAGCAATGTAAAGCATGCCTAATACACCGAGTATCTGTGGCAAGGGATAGAAAGGAGTGCGATAGGGGCGATTGTGATTAGGTAAACGTTTACGCAACACCATCACATTGATGTGTGCAACGCAGTACGCGAGAAGCCAGCTGGTGGTGGCTGCGATGACTAAAACAATCAGAGAGTCAATGCCAAATACAAAGAAAGGAATACTCGCTCCAATGGCAAGCATCAAAATGGCTACCCAAGGTGCATCAAATTTGTTTGTTGCTTTAAGCTGAGGGAATGCCTGACCTTGCTCGGCCATACCTTGAAGCATACGCGGCACTGCAGCAAGAACTGTATTCATGGTACTGCAAGTGGCGGCCAGTGCCATGATGGTGGCGATGATTAGTCCTGCTTGACCAAACACTGCATTAGCATAGTCAAGGTAAGGCAGCGGTGATTCTAAAAGACTGGGTATATCAAGATATAAACTTGCGCCATAAGTAAAGGCGAGGAAAATGAAAAAGATCATGAACAAAGATAAATGCATGGCGCGCGGGATATTTTTGTTCGGGCTTTTAACATCCTTTATCAATGGACAAATAAATTCCACACCAACCATAGTCCATAGGGCTAAGCCAACCAGACCAATAAAACTGCCATCCAGTACACCGCCAAAGCTCCAATCGACACTGGGCCCTGTTAGGGATGGTTGGGGCTCTCCAGTACCTGTAATGGCTACTAAGCCAATTAAAATCAGCGCACTGATCAGAACGAATGCGAGTAAATTTTGTACCTTCGCGAAGACGTCTGTACCAATCAAATTGGTAATGGTAAACAATCCTAATATCAGCAAAGGAGCTACTTTTTCAGGCAACAGTCCCGGCAATAACTGACCTAACATGGCGTCGACCAGAAACATTTCTACCGGCAGAGCTAAAATAGCAACCACAACGTAACCTGCGAATACAGAAACAATTGCAGGAAAGTGGCCGATGGCTTTTTGAGTGTAGGTGGCTAATGTGCCTTTCTCAGGAAACATCAAAGACAGTTCGGCAAAGCTCATGGCATTAAATTGCGCGAGAATCAAGGCAGTGATCATGGCGGCAATGAAGGCCATGCCACCAATTCCTGTGCCTTGTAAAGCCGAAATCATAGCACCTTGCACTATGACCAAACCAACACAAATCCCCATCATTGTTGGTAGGCCGAGTTTTTTTACTGAGTGAGTGGCGGCCGAAGCCGCGCTACTAACCGTTTGAGATTGAGAGAGATCTGACATTTTTTGTTCCTCTTATGGTTAAGCGTTTAAACGCTTTTTTTAGATATATTGTTTACAATCGATCAAATCGATAGGGTTTCGGGTCTATCAGGGGCGTAGCATTGGTGACTAAGTCCGCAGCAACCTGCCCGGCGGCTGGACCAGTACCAAATCCATGACCGGAAAAACCTGTTGCTATGGTTAAGCCTGGAAGAGCGTCAATACGATCAATAACTGGGTTTGAGTCTGGTGTGACGTCAATCAGTCCTGCCCAGGCTTCTTCTACTTCTGCTTCGGCAAATGCAGGCCATGCTTTGGTTAAATTATCCAAAGCATCTTGGTTGAGTTTGGGATTAAACTTGGGATTTCTGGTTCGAATTTTTTCGAAAGGCGATACTTGATTTGCTTTCCAGTGTTTTGGAAGCATTAATTCTTTGAAAAAATCTTTGCCAAAGGACACATTTAAAAAGCCGCCTTGGGCTTTTAATTGCTCCAAGTATTTGTGCCCAATAAGCAAGTGATCAAAGGTGATAGGCGCATCTAATTTGCCACGCTGGGTAATGATAAAGCCGCCATCTTTGTGTTTGCGAAAGGAAAAGTCTGGGCCGCCCACCGCGATATCGGTTGGCCCTTCCATAGGCTTGGTACGTAAGACGGAACAGATTAATGGTAAAGTCGGCAGAGCAATGCCATGATTACCAAGGAAACGACGAGACCAAGCGCCACCTGTGAGTAATACTTGGTCGCATTGTATTTCACCATGTTCAGTCACGACACCACTCACTTTTCCTGTGCTGGTGATCAAACTGCGGACCGCGCATTGTTGGATTAAGATTGCGCCTTTTTCAATGGCAGCTTTGGCCATAGCGCTTGTTGCAATGGCTGGTTCAGCACGACCATCGGAAGGCGTATAAATGCCACCTTGCCAATCGGCTTGCCCACCTGGTACATGTTGATCAATCTCTTTTGCGCTGAGCATTTTAGAGTCGAGATCTAAATGCTCAACAGATTTTAGCCAGCCTTCATGCATAGCGACTTGTTCTTCAGTTTTAGCAAGAAATAAAATACCGGATTGTTTATAACCTACTTCTTGCCCGATACGTTCAGGCATTTCTGCCCAAAGTTTGTCTGCGGCTGAGGCAAGAGGAACATCCGCTGCATGGCGACTGGTTTTACGAATCCAGCCTAAATTTCGAGACGATTGCTCTCCTGCAATGTGACCTTTTTCCAGCAGAACAACAGGAATATTGCGTTCTGCCAATGTCAGTGCGGCACTGATACCAACGATGCCGCCACCGATAATCACCACGGAGGTAGATTTAGGGATCTTGACTCCAGTGACAACAGTATCGAGAAGTTTTGTCATATGTGTTTACCTTGCAATGACGAGGCTGTCAGGTAATCCCTCATCAGAGATTAAAGAGAAATTCTTTGGGTTGGCGCTTTATCGGCACCGCGATAAGCCGTTACTTCCAGTTCAACCTTGTATTGTGTTGAGCCGAGTGGCGGGCAAGTTACCGTGGTCGCTGGATCAATGCCTTGAAATTTAGAGCCTACGAACTCCATGACTTTGTGCGTGTCGGCTGGGTCTTGAATAAAAACGCGCGACATGACAACGTCAGCAAGACAGGAATCAACCGCTTCGAGTGCTGTTTCTATGTTGTTAAAAACTTGCTCAGCTTGCTCTAATACGTCGACTGGGATTTCTTTAGTAATAGGATTTCGTCCCGCGGAGTTAGAGACAAATATCCAATTGTCGACGGCGACAACACGTGAATAACTGCCGATTTCTTCGAACTTGGAACCTGTTTTTAGCTTGATGATGTTTGCCATTGTATTGCCTCAATATCGAAAAAGTGCTTCCTTGGCATGGGTTTGCCAAGGAAGGTAAAAATTATCTAAGTACTGGGGTATCCCAAAGATTGAGTTTGACGCCGATGCCTTTTTCTAAAGCGTTACGATAGATTTTGGTTGCCCAAGCAACGTCTTCTACAGGCATGCCGCCGACAGATAGAATGATGATTTCTTCATCGTTTTGGCGGCCCTGAGTGTCCCCTGCGACGATAGCGCCAAGGTCTTCAAGATCGTCTTTAGTGATTAATCCTTGCTCTACCATGTCCATAAAACGCACACCAGGTAGAGGAATGTGGTTGTGGGCAGGTTTGGGAACTTCTTCAAACCAAGCTTCATAAAGACCGGTATTGTCTAGTACTTTGCGCACGTCTTTACGTTCCATGTCTTCATCTAGGCTGCAGTAAGCTGGCATGGCTAAATAGGTGCCAGGTTTCACCCATTCACGCTTAACAAGAGGGTATTTAGATGGGTCACCGGTTTCACCAGAGTTGCAGTAAGTGACGATGTCAGAACCGCGTACCACTTCTTCTATGGTGTCTACCACTTCAATCTTGGTGACTTGTGGGTAGTTTTCTTGTGCCCAAGTAATGAAGTCGTCAATGCTTTTCTGACTGCGCCCTTTTACTTTGATGGTGTCAATTAGTGGGCAGGCGGCGATAAAGGCGGCTACTGATGTTTTACCCATCACACCTGGGCCAAGTAAACCCACTACTTTGGAATCTTTGCGCGCCAAATGGCGAGCGCCCACACCCGGAATGGCACCAGTACGGTAAGCGGAAAGCAAGTTGGCTGACATGTAGGCAAGAGGAGCACCAGTGTCTATGTCGTTCAAGATCATCATAAGAATTGAACGTGGTAGACCTTTTTCACGGTTAGCAATATTAGAGCCGTACCATTTGACACCACAGGTTTGAAAGTCTCCACCAAGGTAAGCTGGCATGGCCATCAAGCGGCGGTCAGCAGTTGGTTTAGGCATATTTGGAAAAGGAGATTCTTCTGGAAAGGTGATCATGGCACCGTGAGAATCACTGTTTGGGCCTGCCATGCGGTAATCACCTGTATGCAGCAGTGCAAACATTTCTTCCATGGTGTCTACGCATTTTGGCATGTCCGTTACGCCAGCTTTAATCATGTCTTGTTCAGAAAGATAGATAAAATCAATTTTAGTATTGTCTGACATTAAAGATGCCTCGGTTGAAAAAGTGTTGTATTGATATCGCTCAGGCTAGTTTTAATAAGCGAATAGGCCGCTATTAATGACCTAAGAGGTAAAAAAGACAGCGGATTCTTTTAATGTAAATTCATATTTGTCATTCGTATTGAACTTTTGCGACATTATCATTACATTCCTTTTCAACTGAATATTGGCGTTATTTTTGCTTTACATTTAGACTGACTTACCTTCAACAGAGGTCTGAATTGTGCCGCCAACTTCTATTATTGATCGAGTTTCATGTATCCATTCGAAACAGCCTTGGTTTGTCTTGAGTGCTGCGCAGGATTTTTCTGTCAGTCCTTCTATGCGCCCTGAAATTTCTCATTACTACAGTTTTGAGGCCGATAAATCAGCCGAGTCCGCTTTTGCGATTCCAGATGGGTGTGTTGATATTGTGTTCGATTGCGATGAGTCAAACCCTGTTGCGAATGTTTGTGGTACCGCATTGGAAGCTACTAACCCATGTTTTATTCATCGCCATAAATATTTTGGCGTGCGTTTTGCGACGGGAGTGATTTCAGAGTTGTTTGATGTGTGCGCGGAGGATTTGGTTCAGCATCAATATAATTTGTTGGATATGGCACCTAAAGCAAAACAAATGTTTGAGCAAGTTGTTGATGAGCAATGTTTTTCTAAGCAGGTATCCATTGCTGAGAGATTTTTTACTGGTCAAGGAGCGCGTGAATTTTCTGCATTGACGGCTATGGTTGTTCAGCATATCTGTGAGCAAAAAGGTAATTTAAGAATGGAAGAACTGGAGTGTTTGACCGGTTATACCTTACGTACGATACAGCGTATATTTCGTGATGAAGTTGGTATGTCACCAAAAATGTTTTGTCGCATTGTGCGCTGCCAATCGGCGATCTACGATATTAACCATAATGATGATGTCACTTTTTCAGATCTAGCGTGTGATCTAGGGTTTAGTGATCAATCTCATTTCCTGCGCGAATTTAAAAGATTGGTAACAGCGACGCCGTTAAATTACCAGCATCAAGTCAAAAGCGACTCTTACCAGAATCGCATTCGTTATTATTAAAACAGTTTTCGTGATCCAAAAAAGGGCAAAATGTCATTTTTAAAGCCCTTTTTTGATGCTCAAAAGGTGAGAATACTAGTTCTTTTGCGGTGGGTGGTGTTCGATCCAATGGTTGGCAATGTCACAGCGGCGGGTGATCCAGACCTTGTCATGAGACTGAACATAATCAAGGAATTTCTTTAGGGCCATAAAACGACTGGGCTTACCAAGTGTACGACAGTGCATACCAATGGACATCATTTTAGGGGTTGTTTGGCCTTCTTCGTAAAGACAATCAAAGTTGTCTTTTAAGTATTGGAAAAATTCCTCTCCATGACTGAAACCATAAGGTGACGAAAAGCGCATGTCGTTGCAATCTAATGTGTAAGGCACAATAAGATGCGGTTTCGTCTGACTGGCGTCTTCATGGTGTGGGACTTTGACCCAATAGGGCAGATCGTCACCATAATTGTCGGAGTCGTATTTTAGCTGTGTATGTTCGGCAACCAGTGCACGGGTATTGGGCGAATCTCGTCCTGTATACCAACCCATTGGTTTGACGCCTGTGAGGTTTTCGATCAGCGCTAAGGCTTCCTGCATATGGCGTCTTTCTTCTTCGATTGGCATCTCTTGATAATGAATCCATTTTAATCCATGACAGACAATCTCATGATTGGCATCGACAATGGCTTGTGCCACTTCAGGATTACGTTGCAGAGCGGTGGAAACCGCAAAGATGGTGAGTGGTAGGTCACGGCGTCTAAACTCATTGAGAATCCGCCAAACCCCAGCACGAGAGCCGTACTCGTACAGAGATTCCATACTCATGTGCCTGTCTTTATAGGCTTGAGCGCCAAACATTTCAGATAAGAAGGTTTCAGAATGCTCGTCACCATGCGCCACACAGTTTTCACCGCCTTCTTCAAAATTTAGTACAAACTGAACGGCAATACGGGCGTCATTTGGCCAATTGACCTTGGGTAACTGATCGCGACCGTAACCTGCAAAATCTCTTTCTAAATAATGTTTCATGTGTTGTGAGCTACCTAAATGAATCAGTTAATAGAGGATACTTAGATTGTATGCAAAAACTTTGCTAATTTTGACCTTTCGGTTGAATTTTTAGCAGACAAACAAAAACGCCCCCATGACATTCGTCATGGGGGCGTTTATTTACCTTAGCTAATCAGTCAATGTTATTTATGATTATCAAAGGCTTTTGTTTCATGCTTCATAATGAAACGAATAAGACCAACAACAATGCCAGCCACGCCTAGGCTGAATAGCATTAACAAAATTGGGCTATCAGCAAAAGTAAAGTAAGCTGATACGTTTTCCCATGAAGTAATTGATGTACCCATAATTAAGCTCCTTTCGCTTCTAGATCACCAGATTCAGTTGTGTTGCCTTTAGCAGGTACGCTCTCTGGATAAGGGTGAGCTAAGATTTCAACTTCGTCCAGACCCAATACTTCTACATTTTCTGGCACACGTAG
This sequence comes from Marinomonas sp. THO17, assembly GCF_040436405.1. Taxonomy (NCBI): domain Bacteria; kingdom Pseudomonadati; phylum Pseudomonadota; class Gammaproteobacteria; order Oceanospirillales; family Oceanospirillaceae; genus Marinomonas; species Marinomonas sp. THO17. The sequence continues at coordinate 2,894,759 of NZ_AP031575.1, forward strand.
TACGTTGAATTTCTTCAAGATGTAAGACACAAGGTAACCAGGAACAAAACCAAGTACCGCCATCACAATGGCACATACTGTTTGGCCGTATAGGCTGATTGCTGGGTTGCCACCAACGTTTGGCGTACCGCCTGCAAATACCCCTACTAGGATGACCGCAACCACACCAGTTACACCGTGAACGGAAACGGCGCCAACAGCATCATCAATGCCTTTTTTCTCAAGGAATTTGGCTGCACCAACCGCAATGAAGCTTACGCAAGTTGCGATGATGAAGGCCAAACCTGGATCGTATAGATCAAGACCTGCGGCAACAGAAATGATACCAACCAGACCACCAGACATGGTCCAGAAAGGATCGCGAGTTGCGATGTAACAACCGATTACGCCACCTGCAAAGCCCATTAGAGTATTGAACGCAAAAGCAGACAAGTTAGTTGGGTTGTTGTAGATGGTTGTCCAGCCAGTGTCGCCACCGTTGAAGATGATACAACCGCCTAGGAAACCGAAGAAACCAAAGATGATCATCATCAAACCAATCAGGGTCATTGGTAGGTTATGAGCACGGATTTGTTGTGGTACACCATTGATGAATTTGCCCACACGAGGTCCTAGATTGATTAGAACACCCAAAGTAAAGAAGCCGGCAATAGCGTGTACAACACCAGATGCACCTACGTCATGGTAACCCATTTCTGTCAGCATCCAGCCGTCTGGGTGCCAGCCCCAAGCGCCAGCAAGAATCCACACAGCACTACCAAGGATAACGGTTAGGATAAGGAAAGCACTAACGCGAATACGCTCGATTACTGCACCAGACATGATAGAGCCAGTCGTTGCACCAAATAGTGCGAAGGCAGCCCAGAAGATACCTGTGCCCATGTCTTGAACGTCAGGCCCCATGCTTTGTGACCAAGGCAAAGCGCCAGACGCTTCTGCTGGAATGATACCACCAGGGAAAGCATTGTAGATCCACCAGCCAAATAGGTAGAAAGTTGGGATGATAACGGCCAAGGCTAAGATGTTTTTGACACCAGCTGCAAGGGCGTTTTTACTACGAGACGCACCCATTTCGTAGGCTAGGAAGCCTGCGTGAATCATTACCATGATGGCGGTACACCACCAGTAGAAAACTTCTACATTCATGGATTGGTGCATATTAAAGATCGCTTGCTGAGCATCGAGAGACGCTTGCAAGGACTCCAGAGTTGGGGTTTCTGTTGCCATAGTTTTCTTCCTTTTAGTGAAGTAGTTAGCTTTATAAGTGACCAAAGTCATTATTTATACAACGTCTTAGTGCGCTGCTTTTTTATATGTCAATCCATGATATTTCGGTTTGTCTAAGACAAACTTCTACTGTTTTACCAGTAGAGTCCTTGGACGTTTCTTTATGAAACTAAAAAGTTCTCCGTTGATTGGGCGTTATGCTCAAGTAAATCGTCATCCGATCTGTCTTTTAGTTTGACGCCGGATAATTTTAGTGTGCGTGCTTCGTTTAACAGATAAAAAGCTTTCCGTGCTGCTTCTGCATAAATCAGGCCAGCTGGACGAATATTAGAAATACAGTTGCGGTAAGCGTCTGTGTAACCCACTTTTCCACCCCAGGTTAAATACAGGCCTAAACTGTCTGGAGAGCTTAATCCAGGGCGTTCACCAATGAGCACGATGACGCACTTAGCATTCAGCCTTTCGCATATGTCATCGCCGATGGCAACACGGCCTTGTTCTACAAAACAAAGGGGGGCAATTGACCAGTCTTGCTGATTAAGTGGATTTTGAGGCGATAAATAACCAAATAATGCTTCTAAAAAGGGCATGGTATTTTGTTCGACTGCTAAAGATGACAATCCATCCACGACGGCAATAGCCAAATCGTATTCTGTTTTTGCTGTTTGAAAGTGTTGATCTAAGCGCTCAGCTGACGCTTGATCTAAGCGACGACCAAAATCGGGTCGCTGTAAATAAGTAGCGCGGTCCATCGCGCGACTGTGCAAGAATAGGGGGGCACAGTTTGGGGCCCAATCCTGAGCCATAATTTTTTGCGCGAGCTGTGGTGCATTAAGTTGGGTATGCACTGCATCAATGGCTTGTGCATGAGCCAGTTGAAAGGCCAATAAATGCTGGGTTGGTGTACTGACTCCTGAGCGGCCAAGGCCAACACGCGCATCGGTAAAGGTCTTAAGCTTTTGCCAGCTGTTTTCCGTCACGGCGCTTTCTTGTTGAGGTGATTTATCTTGCGCCATTACAGACCTCCTATTAAGCGTTGAAGGGAAGGCTGGAAGGCTGATGGTAATGTTGAATTCAAAGTGAACTGTTCGTTATTCTTGAAGATTTCCATCTTGGCTAACCATGCATCGAACTCAGGTGCGGGCTTTAGGCCTAAGGCGCGTCTTGCATAAAGGGCATCATGAAAAGAGGTGGTTTGATAGTTGAGCATGATGTCGTCAGAACCGGGAATGCCCATAATAAAAGTACAGCCTGAAACCCCTAATAACGTCAGCAAGTTATCCATGTCATTTTGATCGGCTTCGGCATGATTGGTGTAGCAAACATCGCAGCCCATTGGTAGACCTAGTAATTTTCCACAAAAATGATCTTCTAGGCCGGCACGAGTGATTTCTTTACCATCATATAAATATTCAGGGCCGATAAAGCCAACCACAGTGTTCACTAATAAAGGATCAAATTTACGTGCTACAGCGTAGGCACGGACTTCGCAGGTTTGTTGGTCTAAGCCATGATTCGCGTTAGCGGACAAGGCGCTGCCTTGGCCGGTTTCAAAATACATGACGTTGTTGCCAACCGTGCCTCGTTTTAAGGACAGGGCGGCGTCCTGAGCTTCGGCTAAGGTGGCGAGATTGAAGCCAAAACTGTCGTTAGTGGCTTGCGTACCGCCAATGGATTGAAACACCAGATCCACGGGCGCATCTTGTTCAATGCACTCAATAGTATTGGTGACGTGAGTCAGTACGCAGGATTGTGTCGGAATGTCATAATGCTGGATGACCTCATCCATCATCTTGATTAATCTTGTGGCTTGTTGAACATTGTCTGTCGCTGGGTTTATGCCAATTACTGCATCACCGTTAGCGTACAATAAACCGTCTAACATGCTGGCGGCGATGCCGGTTAAGTCATCGGTTGGATGGTTGGGCTGCAAGCGGGTAGAAAGGTGGCCCGGTAAGCCTATGGTATTGCGAAAAGCCGTACGCACATGACACTTCTTCGCCACTATAATGAGATCCTGATTACGCATGATTTTGCTTACCGCGGCGGCCATTTCTGGTGTTACGCCAGCCCGAATCGTTTTCAGCATCTCTGGGCTGGCCAAGTCACTTAATAACCAATCACGAAAACCGCCAACGGTAAGATGGGAGATAGGTGCAAAGGCTGTTTTGTCATGCTCGTCTATAATTAAGCGTGTGATTTCGTCGTCTTCGTAGGGAATCAAGGGTTGTTCAAGAAACAGTGTTAATGGCACGTCAGCCAAGGTCATTTGTGCGACGGCGCGTTGTTCAGCGGTTTCTGCACTGACCCCAGCCAAACGATCACCTGAACGTGCAGGTGTTGCTTTGGCCATAAGGTCTGCAAGATCAGCGAAGGTGAAGGTGCGCTCACCCAAAATATGACGAAATTGCGGTGCTTTGCGGTTTGGGCTCATGTATCGGCTCTTTAAACGGGTTTACTCACTGCTAAAAAACATAACACTGCTTTATTACGATGACGTGTAGAAAAGGCACAGGTTTTGCTCTTATCTACTTTATGGAAATTGCCGAAAAGGCGTTATCAAATAATGGCAAAATTAAATAACTATTAAAAATCAAATAGTTATTGGTTTTTCTGGATATGGAAGATGAGGTCGATATGTTAACCACAAACCCAATTGCACCAAATTGGAGCGGAAAAGTCCGGGTTTCTGAAGCGTATGATGCCGATTTGCATGCCAGTAACCTGACTGATTGGCAGCAAGAATACGATCAAACCAGTCGTGGTAACTTTTATGGCAGTATTGTCGAGTTGCCTTTTGATGGTTTGCAAGTATTTCGTGAGCATACCAGCCAAGCATTACAGCAAAAGTGTGTTGTCTGGCCGGACTCTGTTTGGTTAGGTATTCCTTTTGAAGCTCAGAAGGTCAGCCGTATCAATGGGTTAACCATTCATCCTAATACTATTATGTGTCGACCTGGTGACTGTGAGTTCCAGCTTTCAACGCCAGAAGAATATGATTTGTTTGGTTTGGTTGTGGATCAAGGTGTTTTAATGAAAGTCGCAGACATTCATGGCCTGGACTTGAATTGGAAGGAACTTACCGAGCATGGTCGTCTTGGTGTGCCAAACAAAACCTTAGAAGAAGTGCGTTTTTTACTGCAACGTTTGTTGTCGGTGGAGCAAAATGAAACCCCATCACGTCTGCAAAAAGATGTCGTCTTAATGGCCTTGCTGGAAGTGTTGAAGGTTGAGACCCCGCAACCTGCGCGAACACAAAGTTATCATAATCGTAAAAAAGTTGTGGATTGCGCCCGCAGTTTTTTGGATCAGCATATGGATGCACCGGTTACCGTTACGCAACTTTGTGAAGTAGCAAATGTAAGCCGCCGTACTTTGCAATACAGTTTTGAAAGTATTCTTGGAATGAGTCCAATTCAATATCTGCGTTTGTCACGCTTAAATGGTGTCCGTCGTGATCTTGTAAAAACCAGTTTGGCGAGCACAACGCAAAGGGTCAATATTAGTCAGGTAGCCGCGCAATGGGGATTTTGGCATCTTAGTCAATTTGCTAAAGACTATAAGCAACTGTTTGGAGAACAGCCTTCCCAAACACTGAACTGGCGGCACATAAGCTAAGCAGATTGATCTTGGCGAAAATTATACTTGTCTATACATTTTACACCCTTCTTAAGTTCATCAAATCACTTCATATATCTTATTTAAATTTTCATATGAGTTATAAATAAAAGTTATCGCATTATAGCTTTTTTTCATTAAGTAAAAATAAGAATCAATAGTATCTTTGTTGTCTCTTTGCGATTTTTTTGCATTTTTTATAATAACAAAATACTCAGCGTGAGTATGACTAGAGGTTCAATATGAAAAATAAATGGGTTTCATCTTTGCTGATGTTAAGTATGGCAGGAGCCGCACAGGCAGCAAAACCAACCTATGAATTTGGCATTACTTTAAAGGACTATCAGGGCGATAAAACAAGCTCAGTGTCATATGGCGGACAAATTGCGCGTCACGCATTGCATAACTCAATCAAGGTATTGAGTAAGCAAGGCAATGGGAAAGAGAATCAAGCTTTGCTGGATAACTTGAATCTGTATTTTTCAGGTACAGCGGCAGGTCGTGACATTATCGATCCTGTTACTAAGAAAGGTTTTGCGATCAAACAAAGCAAAATTGATGAATTGTCCTCCGGTAAAGACTTAGCAACCAGTGCCTATAAAGGTGTGGTCACTGGTTGGCCAGGTAATATGACGGCGGCGGAAGTACTGAACAGTATGATAGTACAAGCGGCGAAAACCAAAGGGGGCTTTGATCCAGTTAATGGCTATGACTATATCCAATTGATCTCGAAATTCTCTATGGGTGCTGTTTTCTATAATAAAGCGGTTAACCATTACTTGGATGAGAAATTAGGTGCCGATGTTCACCCTAATGATCAAGCCTATAAAGATGGCGTTGCTTACACAGGTAAAGAGCATGTTTGGGATGAAGCTTTTGGTTACTTTGGCGCGCCGATTCACGCTTTGAATTTAACGCCGCAAGAGGTTGTCGACATCACTAAAATGAAGCCAGAGGTGTTTGCTAAGGCGGATTACAACAAGGATGGCGTGATAGATCTTAAATCTGAGATGGCATTTGCTCACGCCTATTATGCCGCCAGTGTGGATGCGTCAGGTGGTACTCAATACTTCCAGACCATTATGCAAGCTTTCTATGATGGTCGTAAGCTGATACAAGATGCACAAGGAGAGAAACTCTCTACTGCTGAGCGTCAAAAGTTGCAGGCCTATGCTAAGGTCATTGCCGACAACTGGCAGAAAGTCATTGCAGAAGCGGCGTTTAAATACGCGGGCAGTGTCTACAAAGATATTGAAGCACTGCAACAAGCGGAAAAATCCAATGGTGATATTGCTAAGCCTTACCGTAACTATGTGAAACATTGGGGGGAGTTGAAAGGCTTCACCTTGTCATTGCAAGCGGCAGGCCGCGAATTGGGTGAAACGCAAGTTCAGTTGAATCGTTTGACGGGGTTCAGCCCAGTATTGTTTGGTGATTCACAAGTGGTTGCCGTAGGTGCTGATGGTGCATTCATTCAGGGTAAGAGTATTTCCATGAATGAGTACAAATTGAACATGCTGAAACTGCAAGTGCACTTGGCTGAGAAATTTGCGCTTAAAGCCAAGCTGAGTGACCGTACGGCAGGTATTTCCGATCTGATGGAAAACCTAAATACAGGCGTGAGTGCTGAAAACGACTAAGGTCGAACCATGATAAGAGAAGGCATTTTGCTTTCTCTTATCGTCATTTTTTTTCGTTTTTTCTTATGTTTTTATGACCTATCTTGATTGGTTGTTGAGTGTGTTGCTGCAGACGTTTGCCGATTTGCAAAGCGTGCAGAAGCGGGTATCTATTTGGTATTTGATGTCAGCTTTATTGGTGGCAATGGTGTTTTTTGGGTGGCGTTATCCCGGTCAAGTAAAAGCACGTCTACAACAATGCCTTTCGCCGACGATTTGGTGGCATAAATCCGCGCAAACAGATTACATAGTGTTTTTGATCAATCGCTTTTTAATGGCTCTGTTAACGCCTAGATTACCATCAAGTGTGTTATTAACGACTTGGGTCTACTACCAATGTCAATCCTTTATGCTGGAGATGTCTCCAATCAGACTGTCGACCAGTCTTGTGGTGGCGTTATTTACCGTGAGTTATTTTTTGCTCGACGACTTTAGTCGTTTTTATCTCCATCGCCTGTTGCATAAATGGCCCATTCTTTGGGCTTTTCATCGAGTTCACCACAGTGCCAAAGTGCTTACCCCCATGACGGTGTTTCGTACGCACCCAGTAGAAGGCATGCTGTTTTTCTTACGTGCCTCTTTGGTTCAAGCGGTTTGTATTGGCGTTTTTGTTGTGCTGTTTCCTGATCAGGTTTCCCTTTACACGGTTTGGGGAGTGTCTATTTTTACCTTTTTATTCAATCTGTTTGGCGCAAACTTGAGACATTCGCCTGTGGTATTAAGTTATGGAAAATGGGAGAAGTGGCTTATATCACCTGCTCAGCATCAGCGTCACCATTCTTCCAATATTGAGGATTATGACTGTAACTTTGGCGTGGTTTTAGCGGTTTGGGACAGGATGCTTGGGTCTTGGAAACAGGCCAGTAGTGATCAGACATTGTCCTTTGGAACCAATACTGCATTCGATCAACATCGTTTTGTTGGTCTATATCTTATACCTTGTTATCAGGTTTTGATGAGCCTTATGATAACAGGCAAAAGGATTGTACATCGCTTTCATTGGGTTATATTGTCAGTTGCATCGTTTTTATACGCGGCTTAAATGAGCTGCTGAGCAGTGAATGCTCTGTGTGTTTTAAGCCAATAAGGAACCGGTTTTATGCAATTGCTCTCCATATCAAGAACACAATTTGCGTCGGCGGTTGTGTTTATTGCCGCCTCTTTTTGGGGAATTTACTGGATGCCATTGAGATATTTAGAATCTCGAGGGGTAGATGGTATGACGGCTGTCGCCTTGTTAAATCTTCCTGCTATTTTGCCCTTGCTGTTATTGGTTGGGCTGACTTGGCGACAGTACCGCCCCTATTGGCGTCAAACTCTGTTGGTCGGTTTTTGCACTGGAATGGGTATTGCCTTGTATTCATCCGGTGTTATTTACTCCTCAGTCGTTCGGGCCACTTTGTTATTTTATTTAACCCCTGTTTGGGCCACTTTAATCGAAATTGTTTGGTTAAAAGAGCGGGTTGTATGGTCCCGTTGGTTGGCGGTTTTTATCGGCCTTTCAGGTATGGTCTTGTTGCTTTCGGAAGGTGATCTTGGTTCGCAGGGGAAAGGCGATTTACTGGCGTTTTTATCTGGTATCTTTTGGGCATTGGGTGCCTCAATGGTTCGACGTTATGATCAGATACCGATAGCAGGTATGGCATTGGGACAATTTTCTTTCACCGCATTAGGAGCCTTAGTCATTGGTTATCTGTTTGCCCCTCTCGCTCTGCTGCATCTTGAACTCACGCCTTCTATTGTTTTGGTGACCTGCTTGGTCTCCTTGTTGATTTTTATGCCGGTCGTAACCGCTATTTTTTGGGGGCAGAAGTTAATTAATCCAGGCCGAGCAGGTTTGCTTATGATGTCGGAGGTGGTGGTGGCGGTGACTTCCGCGAGCATCATTTTACCTGAAGAACGTATGGGAGTAATTGAATATATGGGGGCTCTCTTTATTATTAGTGCCTGTATTATAGAGGTTTTTTTGGCGATTCAGCCTAAACCCCGTCTTGTCTAAAAATGAGAGAAGGTTTGAATCAGTCCGTCGTTTTGCCTGCGTAGAAAAATTTGCGCCTTCTTAACCTAGGTTAATTCTTCTATTTTTCTTTCTCTGTATGATCCACTTTATTGCGAAATACAAAGGGAATCACCATGTCAGATTTACAGGCTTATTTAGACGATTTACAACTTACTGTTCCGACTAGCCAATCTTTGGACTTTGTTTGCTCCTTACAATCTCATCATATTGCACAGTACAGCTTTAATAATTTGGCCGTGTTATTGGGTGAGGACATTTCTTTAAATCTATCCCATATTCTCGACAAGATAGTCATCCAGGGGTTTGGTGGATATTGTTTTGAGCACAATAAATTGGCTTTTGAATTCTTGTCCCATCTTGGTTATGACGTACGATTGGTGATGGCGCGGGTATTAAATGGTCAATTATTAGATCGTCCGCGTACTCACAGAATTACTTTGGTCAGCATACAAGATGATGTGTATCTGGTTGACATGGGATTTGGAGCAGATTGTCCTACGCAACCATTGCGCTTAGAGCCAGACATAGAACAAACCATTGCAACGGATACCTACCGTATTGTGAAGAGTGCGGATGGGGAATTCGATTTGCAAATTTGGAAGCCGCAATCTAAGCAGTTTTATACCCTATATCGCTTTGATTTGGCCCATTACACAGATGAAGATTGTGTCTTGGGAAACTTCTATTCTTCAAAACATCCTAAAGCTGTCTTCGTGAATAATTTGGTAGCCAGTATTAAGGATGATAAGCGTACGGCGGGGATTCGTAATCATGTGTACTTTATCCGTCAAAACGGTACTGAAACCGAGTGTCTGATAGAGTCCGCTGAAGCATTACATAAGCTATTGGCTGAGGCCTTTCATATTCATGTAGAAAGCGTCATTGCAGAACATTTATTTGATCGTTTTATCGCTCCGAAACTAGCAGAAGTACATGCTTGTAATGCCATCAATCCATAGTCACTAAGACAAGGACCTTTGTTATGAACCCGCTGATTATGCTCTTTGTATGGGCCTTATTGATGGCATCATCTTTTGTGGTGTCGGGCAATATGGTGATGTACGCCAGCCCGATTGCGACAGCATTTTTTCGTTTTGTTTTTGCTCTAGTGTTGATGGCAGGTATCTTGTTCTTTAAGAAATATCTTGTTAAGACCGAGCATCATTTTCTGTTGCAGATGAAAGCCTTGTTTAAAGGGCCAACGATGTGGCATTACGCAATGATTAGTGGTTCTTTGGTTGGCTTTTTTATTGGTATGTTTATCGCTTTGCAATCGACAACGCCATTGCATACGTCCGTGCTTTATACTCTGGTCCCTTTAATGGGCGTGTTGATCGCTAAGTTCTGGTTAGATGAAGCAATGTCACCCGTTAAGGTATTTGGTTTTGTGCTGGGCTCTTTTGGGGCTATTTTAGTGTTGTTGGCGACACAAGGAAGTGGACCGTTTGTTTGGCACAAAGGTGACTATATTTTTCTTGCAGCCTCTGTTTTATTGGCCTTTCATGTGGTGTCGGTACAAAAATGGGGGAAATCCGTCGAGGCATTTGAAGGCGCCTTTCTGATCATGTTGTTTGGTTCTATATGGTTATTGCCCATTGTCTTGTGGTGGGGCGATCTGGCTAATGTGGCTTGGGGACAGCTAGGCTTTTGGCTAAACGCTTTATATCTCACGATTTTCACCACTCTGTTTACCTTTATGCTGCAACAGATATTGGTGCGTCGTGTGGGAGCGAATCGCATACTGGCTGCGTCTTATACTATTCCTGTTTGGGTTGCAGTTTATTTAGTCTTGACGACTTGGAACTGGTCTTTGCTACTGAATATGGGGTTTGCATTGGGGCTGGTGTGTTTGCTAGTGGCTTTGTATTTGATTGATCAACAAACTAAAATCAAACCATTGGTAGAAGGGTAAACTTTTATCTAATCATATTAGCCTAATGATATTTAGACGCAGTGGAAAGGGTATGGACAAGGCGCAACTAGAGATCGAGTTTCAACGTCACTTTACTGAGCAGGGTTTTGAGATCGATTGGCAAAGACTGTCTTTGCCGATGAGCTTTCATGCTGTGGCAAAAGGGGATTTTCTGTTTCGCCAAGGGGACTATGCTCAACGACTTTTCTTTTTGCATAAAGGTCTGGTGCGTTATGTGAAGATTTCCCAAGATGGCAAAGAATTTACTAAGGCCTTTGTACGAGCACCTAAGATTATTGGTTCCACTCGTGCAATGGTTGAAAACTCGGTGACCTTATTTGGTATACAAGCCTTACAGGATTGCGTAATTAGCTCTTATGATTGGCAAGAGTTTTATACTCAGATGCATCAAGACTTAGGTTTTTTGACCTATTACAGTCATTTCATGGAACAAATTTTTCTCACCAAAGACACGCGAGAAAGTGCCTTTGTTGAACACTCAGCAGAACGTCGTTATTTGGATTTTTGTGTTGAATATCCAGATTTAAAAGACACCATTCCTCAACAACAAATTGCCTCTTATTTAGGCATTACCCCTGTGGCATTAAGTCGTATTCGGCAGCGTCTGAAATTACAAGCACAAAGTGAATGACTAAGAGCGGTTGTCTTTTTCTTTTCTATATGATGAAGATCGACTGTCGATACTTTGATGGTTTTTCATCATATCGTTAAATTTTAATGACTATGTCCTTTCAGTATTCCGTGATTAATCAATTAAGTCGCTTAGATAAAATCAATTAAATCAATAATATAGTTTTTCATTTATGTCTCGCTCAGCATTTTTAGTCTTGTGGGCATGGTCCGTGCAATTCCTTTTCATCTATGACGGCGTTAGGTCGTGTCATTGATTTGCGATTTGAACAATAAAAATAAGGAGAAATCTATATGTCATTAGCCAACAAAACGATTGTGATTACTGGTGTGTCTTCTGGTATCGGCGCTGATGTTGCCAAGTTTGCTCGCCATCAAGGGGCGAGAGTGATTGGTATGGATAGAAACCCTGCTAGTTTGTCTTTGGACGATTTCATTCAGGTTGATCTGGGCGACATTAGCGCTATTGATCAAGCCATTGCGCACTTGCCTGAACAAATTGACGCTTTGTGCAATATTGCTGGTGTTCCGGGTACTGCAGAAGCAGAATTGGTAGGACGAGTTAATTATCTTGGCTTACGTTATTTGACTGAGTCCCTATTACCGCGTTTTAGCCAAGGAGCCAGTGTCGTCAACGTGGCGTCTATTTTAGGGGCGGAATGGCCAGAGCGTTTAACAGAACATAAAGCCTTGGCTGCGACCAAAGACTATCATGCAGGTGCCGAATGGTTAGCACAGCATCCTGTAGAGCAAGACACTTGCTATCAGTATTTTAAAGAAGCGCTTATTGTTTGGACCACACAACAAGCTCTGCCTTGGTTTAGAGATCATGGCGTGCGTATGAATTGTGTGGCGCCAGGCCCTGTTATGACTCCCATTTTAGGGGATTTTGTCAGCATGTTAGGGGAAGAAAGAGTACAAGCCGATGCTGATCGAATGTTGCGTCCTGCTTTTTCTGATGAAGTGGCGGATGTCATTACCTTTCTATGTTCGGAGCAAGCTCGATGGATTTGTGGTGCGAATATTCCTGTTGATGGAGGCTTGGCGTCTACCTACATTTAACTGCACACCTGGGTCTATGTTGAATAACAGCACACTTGGGTCTATGTTGAATAACAGCACACTTGGGTCTATGTTGAATAACAGCAAACTTGGGTCTATGTTGAAGAAGAAATCAGGGAGCGGATTTCTTCTTCAAACGATAGGCCAGTTGCGGTCTAGTCAGGCCAACCTTTCGTGCGGCTTCAGATAAGTTGCCTTGCGCCAATTCCACTGCCGTCTGTAGCAAATGATTTTCCAATTCTTCTAATGCTAGGTTACCTTGTCCCTCGGCAAATTGCTTAATCTGTTCTCCTAAATTGTCATTGGATACAGGTTTATTTGTTTGGCTAAGAGTGCCTTTTTGATTAACAGAATAAATGACTTCCTCTGGTATGCTTTCATTGCGAAACACATGATGAAGCTCGATTAGCTCATTTTCTTCTGCGGCAATCACGCCTCGTTCGATGAGATTTTGCAATTCGCGAATGTTACCCGGGAAGTCATAGTTGAATAAGCCACGTCGTGCATTCTGAGTGAAGCCTGTGGGGGATTTGTTATGTTGTTGGCAAAAGTAGCGATAAAAATGATTTACCAGCAAGGGGATGTCTGCTTTACGTTCTCGTAATGGTGGCAAATGAATAGGGAAGACATTTAGGCGAAAGAATAAATCTTCCCTAAATTCACCACGTTTGACCGCCTCTCGCAGATCGACATTGGTGGCAGCCACAACACGAACATTGACTTTTATAGGTGCTATGCCGCCCACCCGTTCAATTTCCTTTTCTTGTAAAGCGCGCAGTAATTTACTCTGCCCAGCAAGATTTAAGGTGCCGATTTCGTCGAGAAATAAGGTGCCATTGTTGGCTCTTTCGAAACGTCCTGGGCGGCTGTGCGAGGCTCCAGTATAAGCGCCTTTTTCTACGCCAAATAGCTCGGATTCTAATAAGTTTTCAGGTAGCGCCGCGCAGTTAAAGGCAACAAAGGGACCTTCTCTTTTGCTGAATTTGTGTAGCATACTGGCGAACAGTTCTTTACCGACGCCTGATTCCCCTGTAAATAACACAGTTGCGTTGGTGGGAGCCACTTTTTGTAAGGCATGATTGGCTGCGGTGAAGGTGGCTGATACGCCTATCATTGACGTTTCCTGACTTTCTTCTAGGTTGTCATCTGGTGAGGCTGTGTCAGCAGAAGCGGGATTTTTATTTGTCGTTGCTCTTGTATTGAGAAAGCGGATGTCTTCATCGACACTGTCCCATAGTTCAACGGATTTTCCAACAACACGACATACAGAATGCCCCATACACTGACATTCGACCTCACGAAAGACAACCAGTGAGCCGACTAAGCCAGATACATATCCGATAGCGTAACCAAGTTCCATCCAGCATACCGGCGAACTGCCGAAGCCATATGTGGCAATGTGCTCTTCTACTTCAGCACTGTGATGCCAGATAAATTCCCCATCATATAAACCTTTTTCGGTATCGAATTCAAAATGTAGGGTTTCTACTTTCACCAATCCTTCTAAACCATGAAGATGGGTGCCTGCTTCAAAGATGGCAGCTGCTTGTGCATCTGGCCAACGTTGGCGGATTAATTCAGCATCTCTAATGCCGGAAAGGTAACCTGTTCTGGTTAAAATATCGCGAGACTTGTCTAACCCAAGAGAATCAATCAGTTCTTGGCGTAACAAGCCAAATGAAGAGGTATGCAGGAGAATCATACGTTCTTCTTCTAGCCATATGCGTCCATCTCCAGGGGAAAAATACAGACATTCTGTTAGATCATCTATAGAAGGATATTGATGCGACGCCAATTCCTTTGAACTGCCTTTGAGTAAAACAGTATCGTCGTTTTTTGCCATGTCGGCCAATGAAATGCGAGAAGGATGCGTCATACTATGCTGTCTCAATTTGCCCTGATGAAATGGTTAAGCGTTTTTCTTAGTCTGAATGTTTTTTCATCATATGGTCAACTGTTTGCTTCATCCATTTTTTGCGACACCCCATTCGATTTTTGATTTTTAAGAGAAAAATTATTGAGAATCAGTTAATTATGTAAATAGCAATCAAGGAATTGAGTAAGCGGCATGAGGATTGCTCTGTCAGGCTAATCCATTTATTGGAGATCAAATAAAAATAAGACTTAGGAGAACATTTTATGTCTAACTCTGTATTAACATCACAAAAATGGTCAGGTCACTTTTTTAATGGTGATTGGGTTGCGGCGAAACAATCACAAGATGTCATTGAACCTGCAACTGGTGAGGCAATGAGCCAAGTGGGCATGGCGACAGCAGACGATATTTATCTAGCTTGCCAGCAAGCCAGCAAAGCCCAAAAAGAATGGCTGTCTGTACCACCAAGAGATAAGTCGGCAATGTTTCACAAGGCGGCGCAATTCCTACAGGAAAATTTCGATGATTTAGCCTTATATATTGCACGTGAAACGGGTGGTATTGTTCCTAAAGGTATGCATGAAGTGAAAGAAGCGATTGTCATTCTTCAGCTTGCAGCCAACATGACGTTGGAACCAAACGGTCTTACCTTACCTTCGACACCAGAACGCCAATCTTATGCGAAGCGTCAACCTTTAGGTGTCGTGGGGGTTATTTCTCCTTTTAATTTCCCACTTATCTTGTCTATTCGTTCTATTGCTCCAGCGTTAGCTACAGGTAATGCTGTGGTCACTAAGCCAGACCCACAAACACCAGTGACAGGCGGATTTATCTTAGCAATGGCTTTGGAAGCAGCAGGCTTTCCTAAAGGATTGTTGCAAGTTTTGCCAGGTGGTGTGGAAGCGGGTGAAGCACTTTGTGCCGCTCCTGAAGTGCAAATGGTGGCCTTTACTGGTTCCACAGCAGCGGGTCGTAAAGTGGGTGAAGCTTGTGGTCGTAACCTGAAAAAAGTTTCTTTAGAGTTGGGCGGTAAAAGCTCGCTAATCGTGTTGGAAGATGCGGATCTTGATGTGGCTGCGAGTAATATTGCATGGGGAGCTTACTTCCATCAAGGCCAAATCTGTATGGCATCTGGACGTATTCTTGTTCAGCAAAGTGTGGCTGAAGCATTGACGGCAAAAATTGTCGAGAAAGCCAAGCATTTGCCAGTGGGGAATCCTGCTACCAGTGAAGTGGCAATTGGACCTATTATCAATCCTCGTCAGTTAGAGAGGGTACATGCCATAGTGCAAGATACAGTGGCGGCAGGTGCGAAGCTAGAAGCTGGTGGTACCCATGAAGGGCCATTTTACCAGCCAACGGTATTGAGTGGTGTAAAACCTGGCATGCGCTCATTCGATGAAGAAATTTTTGGTCCAGTTGTGAATATCGTGACGTTTGACAAAGATGAGGACGCCATTGAGTTAGCCAATAACACAGAATATGGCTTAGCTGGTGCCGTGATTTCGAATAACTTGTCTCGTGCTCAGGCGATTGGTGCGCAATTGCATGTTGGTCTGTTGCATATTAACGACCAAACCGTGAACGATGAGTGCATTAACCCATTTGGTGGCTGTGGTGCTTCAGGTAATGGCAGCGCAGTGTGTGGCCCTGCAGACTGGGATTTGTATACTCACTGGCAGTGGATGACGGTAAAAGCCAGTGCGACGCCTTATCCATTCTAGGATGCCTTAACCATGTTAAATAGTTACTGAGCTGATAGACTTGTTCTGGTAACAAAATGCCCCGCACCTGCGGGGCATTTTTATGTCTTTGCCAAGTGTTTTATACGCTTTCTTTTGCCATGATTTCTTCTAATGCGTCTTTAAATATCTCTGCCGGCTGTCCGCCGGAAATCGCGTATTTATTATTGATGATTAGGGTTGGAACAGATTGAACGCCATTTTGTTGCCAGAAGGTTTCTTGTTCACGTACTTCGCTGGCATACAACTGACCTTCTAATACGGCTTTGGCTTCCGTTAAATCTAAATCCACACTGGCAGCTAGATTGGCTAGCACAGTGTAATCACTCACGTCTTGGTTGTGAGTAAAGTGTGCCTTAAACAGCGCTGCTTTTAGCTCCGCTTGCTTGCCTTGAATGCCTGCCCAATGAAGTAGGCGATGCGCATCAAACGAATTATACATGCGGCTGTCGTTGGTAAAATTGAAATCAAAGTCCACTTCTTGACCACGGGCTTTGATCATGGCGCGGTTTTGGTCGGATTCTTGTTCAGTGATGCCATATTTTTCAATAATATGTTCTTGGATATTTTGTCCTTCTGGCGGCATATTGGGATTCAATTCAAATGGCTGGAAGGAAATATCTACCGTTACAGAATCATCAAGCTGCGCTAGAGCTTTGTTTAAATTACCCAAACCCACTACGCACCAAGGACACATGATGTCTGAGACAAATTGGATATTAAGATTGCTGCTCATAATTGGATACCTAAAAAATGAATATTAAGAAGGTGCTATGGGCATTTTTAATAAATTAAAGGTAACTCGCTTAAAGAACGGATAATATGCGCAGAATTTGCACCCTTTTACAAAAAGAAAAGGACTTGTTCCTTGTCTGTTATGGAACAAGCCCTCATGGTTTAAATGACACCCAACTCTACAAGGCGTTCATGTAAGTAGCTTTGTGCCGTATAGCGATCGGATAATACGACTTCCGGTTTCGGGTGAAGGAATAGTGGTAAAGAAATACGTGATTTGGTTTTATCCGATCCTTCTGGATTGATTACTCGATGAGACGTGGAAGGAAAGTAACCGCCTGAAGCTTCTTGCAACATATCCCCTATATTGATGATTAGAGTGCCAAAATCACAGGGTACGTCCATCCAAGAGCCATCTTTGGCTTTGACTTGAAGGCCAGGCTCATTTGCCGATGGTAGAACAGTCAATAAGTTAATGTCTTCGTGGGCGCCAGCACGAATGGCACCGAGCTCTTCATCACCTTTCAAAGGAGGATAATGTAAGACACGTAGCAGGGTTTGATCGCTGTTTTCCACCATGCTGGAAAGAGACTGGGTGTAGTTTTTCGCAACGTCCGCAGGGGTGTGCGACTCGACCCATGACAGTAGTTCCGCAGCTAAGCTATTGGCTTCACTGTAATATTGGGCGAGCAAGGCTTTTTTGTCCGCTGGGCATTGACCCCAAGGGTAATAATGGAAATACTCCTTGATGTCTTTTTTAGTATGGCCTTTGGCCGTTTCAGAAACGTCAGCAGGGAAGAATCCGTCTTGAGTGCCTTTGTTATAAACAAAGTTTTGCTTGTCTTCACTGTTAAAAAAAGCTTGCCATTCTTGGTAGATCGCGCTGACAAGGGATTGTTGGATTGGGTGGTTTTTCAGTACCCCGAAGCCTGTTTCGTGCAGAGATTTAACGAAGTCTTGTTGTGCAGTAGGGCTAGTGTAGTCGATTGCTTTTAATGTCGTCATTGTGTTCTTTCACCATAAGTATTGAGTTGTTTGTTATTGTAGGCTGACACCAAAGTGGGGCAGCATTGAACAAAAAAATCGCAATATGGTAGGGACTAGGAAGACCAACCACTATGGAAAAAGTAGCGTAAATCTATGCTTTCCGCTTGATAATGTAATGACCAATTCATCAAACTTGCCGTTTTTAAACAAAGGTATGCCGGCTCATGTTCAGCAATAACCTGTTCAAAATGTGATGATGGCAATGACATTTGTTTTGAACCTATTAAGAAAACTTCATTAACAAAAGTGTTTGTGCCAACTAGTGTACTAACTGAGCGGGCAGTTTTGAAGGGATTTGGTAACAAAATGTGACTAACTCTAGGTAAATTCGAACTTTGTCCTATACTGACTGAAAGCAGCGACTGAATTTTGCCCGTTTTCTTTGCTCTTCTGTTTGTGTTCTTTTGCCAGGCTGGCGCAGGTTTTTTTTATTTTTAAATTGCGATTTCATTCCAGTTATAGAGGGCTATTGTTATGACTTTATTCGATTCATTTAAAAACCATTTTTTGATCTCAATGCCGCATCTCGATGACCCGCATTTTGAACATACTGTCGTGTACCTTTGTGAACATACGCCAGTTGGTGCTATGGGGATTATCATAAATCGACCTTCGAATATTGAGTTTCGGGAATTGGCAAAGCATTTAGCAATGACAATTGAAGATCCCAAGTTAATTACTGAGCCGATTTACACAGGTGGGCCAGTGGAAGCCGAGCGTGGTTTCATTTTGCACACAGCGGATAAAGAATGGGGTAATACGCTTAAGGTAACATCACAGGTGTCTTTATCGGCTTCGTTGAAAGCTTTGGAAGACATTGCTAAAGGCAAAGGTCCAAACGCCTTTTTGGTCACCTTGGGATGTGCTGGCTGGGATGCTGGACAGTTAGAGGCTGAGATTGCGAATAATGATTGGCTGGTATGTGAGGCGGATTTAGACGTATTATTTAATACCCCAAGTGAGTTGCAGTTTAGCGCGGCAACCAAAGTGCTGGGTATTGATATGACAAAGCTTTCACCAGATATAGGGCACAGTTAAAAATGACACAACAGTCGTCATCAGGAGAAACAGTAAAGCCCAATACGACACAGTCCGTATTGGGCTTTGATTTTGGTACCACACGAATTGGTGTGGCAATTGGGCAAAGTCTGACCGGTACTGCTCAGCCATTGTCACCAGTTAAAGCACAAGACGGTATACCAAATTGGCAAACGATAGAAAAAATTTTTACAGAATGGCAGCCTGATGCTGTAGTGGTTGGTTTGCCTTTGGATATGGACGGTACGGAAAATGAGATGTGTCTAAGAGCGCGTAAATTTGCCAGACGACTTCATGGTCGTTTTAATTTGCCTTATCACATGATGGATGAAAGATTGTCTTCTTATGAAGCAAAAGGTCAGGTCATTGCCGACGGCGGCAAGCGTAATTTTAAAGAGAACTCTGTGGACGGCTTGGCCGCTAAGATGATTTTGGAAACCTGGTTTGCTGAACAGTATTAACGTCTGTCAGACAGAGGTATGATAAGTCCAGACAATTAATCTAGGTAAATTTAAGCAGGTTAAACAAACAATGAAATTAGAGCTAGAGTCGTCACTTGCTAGGATGAGAACACAGTTGGCAAGCTATTGTCAGGAGAAAAGCATCAGCGATGCTATTGTGGTAGGTATTCACACTGGTGGCGTATGGGTTGCTGAGCAAATTATGTCGGCTGTACCGACAAAAGAGCCGCTGGCAACATTAGACATTACTTTCTATCGAGACGATTTTACTCGCGCAGGTCTCAATCCCAAGGTGAATCAAACATCCTTGCCCGCTATTGAAGACCGCCATGTGATTTTAGTGGACGATGTGCTGATGTCAGGGCGTACCATTCGTGCTGCGATGAATGAGATATTCGATTTTGGTCGTCCAGCCAGCATTAGTTTGGCTATCTTGTATGATCTTGGTCAACATGAGTTACCGATTGCGGCGGATATTGTGGGAGAAAACTTGACGCTTAATCCTGAGCAAAGGGTTAAGTTAATTGGCCCACAACCGCTTGCAGTTTCTGTGATTGAGACGGATTAATCTGCTTTTAAGGCTTTATTTTTTGGTGAACAAATACGACAATTAGTGTATGGATAAGTTTTATGAAAAAGTAACCAGCCGTATCTTGTGTCATCGAATCACAGGCGGTCTTGTTATTTGAAGTTATTAATGCCCGGTTACAGTCATTGTACCGGGCATTTTCTTATCAACCTAATTGATTCAAAGAGAAAGACATAAGGTCTTTGTAGCTTAAGGAAAGCAAACCATGATGCGATCCGAACCACGGGCATTACAATTAAACGATGACGGTCAGTTAAAGCACTTTCTAACACTAGACGGTCTCGATAAAACCATTCTTACGGAAATTCTTGACCGCGCCGACTCTTTTTTGACCATGGGGGAACAGTCCGTTAAAAAAGTACCTCTATTGCGAGGACGTACAGTGGTCAACCTGTTCTTCGAAAATTCTACTCGTACACGTACTACCTTTGAACTTGCCGCCAAGCGTTTGTCAGCAGACGTGATTAACCTCAATATTGAAACCTCCGCAACCTCAAAAGGTGAGTCTCTTCTGGATACCTTACAAAACCTAGAAGCCATGCAGAGTGATATGTTTGTGGTACGTCATTCCGATAGCGGTGCGGCACATTTTATTGCCGAGCATTGTACTCCTAATGTGGCCATTATTAATGCGGGTGATGGCCGTCATGCTCACCCGACACAAGCTATGCTAGATATGCTGACCATACGTCGTCACAAAGGCCAATTTACTGGTTTAAAGGTGGCTATTGTTGGTGATATTTTGCATTCTCGTGTCGCTCGTTCTCAATTACAAGCCTTAACTACCTTAGGGGTGGAGGAGGTGCGTTTGGTTGGACCTAAGACCCTAGTGCCGAGTTTCTTTGCTGAGATGGGGGCGCAAATTTGTCATGATTTAGAAGCAGGCATTCAAGACGTTGATGTGGTCATCATGTTACGCCTACAAAAAGAGCGTATGAAAGGTGCTTTATTGCCCAGTGAAAGTGAATTTTATCGCTTGTATGGTCTTACCGAAGAATCCCTGTCATGGGCAAAGCCTGATGCCATTGTTATGCATCCAGGACCAATTAATCGAGGTGTTGAAATTTCTTCAGAAGTGGCTGATGGAGAGCGCTCGGTAATATTGAATCAGGTGACTAATGGCATTGCTGTGCGTATGGCTGTGATGTCAATGGCCATGAGTGGTCAGTTGCAACAGGTGGACACGGCACAGGCAGGTGAGGGCGAGGCATAAAATGAAGTTGATAGTACAAAATGGACGTTTGATTGATCCGAGCCAAAATCTAGATGCTACGCTGGATCTATTTGTTGAGAACCAAAAAATTGTTGCTATAGGTGAGGCTCCAGCAGGCTTTGAAGATGCTGAACTGGTTGATGCCAGCGGTAAATGGGTATTGCCTGGTTTGGTGGATTTAGCGGTTGCCTTACGTGAACCTGGGCAAACACAAAAAGGCAGCATTGCCTCCGAAGGTCGTGCCGCAGTGGCCGGAGGAGTGACCACCTTGGTATGTCCTCCTGACACGAGTCCTATAGTGGATACTCCAGCCGTGGCGGCGTTAATTCAGGATAAAGCGGACGAAGCTGGTATGGCTAATGTGTTTCCGACTGGTGCTTTGACGCAAGGTCTGGCCGGTGAGCAATTGAGCAATATGGTGGCTTTGACAGAAGCTGGCTGCGTAGCGGTGTCCAATGGTCGTTATGAGATGAAGAACAATAAAGTCCTATCTAGAGCTTTGGAATACGCGGCGACTCATGATTTATTGGTGGTTTTTCATCCTGAAGACACTAGTTTAGCTGATGGTGGCTGTGCTCATGAAGGCTTGTATTCCACTATGCACGGTTTGACGGGTATTCCTGATACAGCGGAAACCGTTGCTTTAATGCGAGATCTATTGTTGGTTGAGAAAACGGGCGTGCGAGCTCACTTTGCGCGGTTATCTTGCGCTAAATCGGTTGAAATGATTGCCGATGCGAAGGCCACTGGTTTAGATGTGACGGCAGACGTGGCATTGCATAATATTTTGTTGAGTGATGACATTCTCAATCAATTTGACGGTCGTTTTCATGTTCGCCCCCCATTGCGCGGTGAGGGCGATCGTTTGACCTTGATCGAAGGCCTCAAACAGGGGGTGATTTCAGCCATTTGTTCTGATCATCAGCCCCATGAAAAAATGGCTAAGATAGCGCCATTTGCTGCCACAGAACCAGGAATGGCGAACGTAGAGGTATTGTTACCACTGGCGATGACCTTATTGGACGAAGGCGATTTGGATTTTGCTACTTTGTTGTCTTGTTTAACCTCTGGTCCTGCGGCGTGTTTTGGTTTGGAAGCGGGTTCTCTTGCTGTGGGCAGTTTTGCCGACTTTATTTTGTTCGACAGTACCGCAAGATGGTATTGGGATAGCTCAAAACGCAAAACCAAGGGCCATAATTCACCCTATTTTGGTGATGAATTCATTGGCCAGGTGACTGATACATACATATCAGGACAGCGTATTTACCAGTTATCCTAGTTAATTAGTATGATAAGTTGGTTTTTTTCCCAACTTATCTATACAAATTCTTTACTTTTTTTGTTTGGTGGTTAATCTAGCTAAACAAGGATTTGCTACTGGTTGTATTGTTTTATGTCTATTGAATCTACAAAATCCCTGCTGGATGAGCAGCAAATGTTGAGATCTCGTGTATCTTTTCTTGAAAAAGAGCGCGATTTCATCAAAAGCTTATACGTTGATATGGCCCAGATAGTTCAGGTCATTTCTAAGGGTGCTCCGCTCAGTTCGTTACTAACGCTTTTTCGTGAGAAAATAAAATCTCAGTTGGCGCAGTCGTATTGTTTGTTTCTTGAATGTGACAAAGATTGCCTGCAATGGCGTTTGCAATACTCGGATCTTATTAGTGAATCCTTGTTGAATGACAAAGGTTTATTAACAAATGTGCCCCAGTCTTTGATTGCGTTTGCCGCGGCCCCGTCTGCTCAGAAGCGTCATGAATCTGAAATTCAAGACGCAGCAAACTGGTTGACGTGGAAAGATTTTTTGCTCACCAATAATTTTTCTGATGTGTCTATGGTCAGTAATTCTGATGAACATGGCACTGTTTACATCATGCTTGCTTTCCAAAAACGTCATCAGCTTTTGGAAAGTGAGTTGATGGAAGTGGCTTTGGACACTTATCATTCCTGGTTGGATGCATTGTTTTTACGTGAAAAAGCGGATCATCAATTATTAGAAGATAATCACCGCGAACCTCTTACGGGATTATTGCGACGTTTTAGTTTTGAGAATAGCTTTGGCATAGTGTTGAAGGACTCTCGTCGCCACTTTCAACGGGCTGCCTTGTTTTCTATTCAGTTATTATCAAAAAACAGCATTGCAGAAGCCGAACTTAAGGTGTTTGCTGAATTGCTATGTGATACGGTTCGTGAAAACGATTTGGTGGCACATTATGATGAGCGTGAATTAGTAATGGGCATTCGCATCCAAAACTTGTCAGATGCAGAAGTCGTAGCTAACAAATTGTTGGAATCCATTCAGCACGAATCTTATGCTAATAACCAATTGATTCGTGCTGGTGTGTCCATTGGTATTGCATTTTATCCGGAGCATTCCAGCTTAGATGCTTTGTATCAGGCAGCGCACTTTGCGGCCAATTCCTTGAAAAACACCTCTGGTTATCAGATTGAGTTCCATGGTGCCCTGTATGATTCCAGCAGTGAGTTTTATTCTTTATAAGTGAATTTCTATTAGTGCTATTATGTACCTCACATAGCGGATGGGCTGGTACCTGTTCGCCCAATGTACAGAACAGAGGCACATATGACACATGATACGAATCGCACTTATGCCGAACAGGTAAAACACAAGCTCCAACAGGTTAGGCAAGAAATACAGTCTCACATTAGCGATGCTCAGCGTAAAACGAACAGTGTGAGTTTGTTGGCG
The DNA here is from genome assembly GCF_040436405.1 of Marinomonas sp. THO17. Taxonomy (NCBI): domain Bacteria; kingdom Pseudomonadati; phylum Pseudomonadota; class Gammaproteobacteria; order Oceanospirillales; family Oceanospirillaceae; genus Marinomonas; species Marinomonas sp. THO17. The sequence goes on from NZ_AP031575.1 coordinate 2,918,339, forward strand.
GTCAGTAAAACCAAGCCGATCGAAGCAATCCAAGCCGCTTATCAGGCAGGACAAAGGAAGTTTGGTGAAAATTACGTACAAGAAGCGGTTGATAAGCAGCAAACATTAAGAGAACTTAGCGAAATCGAATGGCATTTTATTGGGCCATTGCAATCCAACAAATCCCGTCAAATTGCTCAAACCATGGCATGGGTTCATTCTGTCGATCGTGAAAAAATTGCGCGTCGATTGAGTGAACAACGACCTGCTGATATGCCACCTTTGCAAGTCTGTATCCAAGTCAATATCAGTGGTGAAGAGAGTAAGTCTGGTATTGATCTGTCGCAGCTTCCGGCGATGGTGCAATTGATTAAAAGTCTGCCGAATTTACAACTTCGCGGTCTTATGGCGATTCCTGCGCCACAGCAAAGCTTTGAGCAACAGTGCCAAGTTTATAAGCCATTGCAGACTGCTTTTCTTGAATTATCTAAAACTGACAGCATGATAGATACATTATCCATTGGCATGTCTGGGGATTTGGCCGCAGCCATTGCTTCAGGCAGTACCATGGTGCGAGTCGGCACTGCTATTTTTGGTGCTCGTGATTATACTAAGACTAGCGAATAGTGAGCATCATTAAAGGCCAGCACGCTGTTTAAAACGATTTATTAGGACACAAAATGACACCAAGTATTGCCTTTATTGGCGTAGGAAATATGGCAAGATCCATTTTTAGTGGCTTGTTGAGCAGTGGATACCCAGCCGATAAGATTCTGGGCACCTCCCGTACGACTGAAAAACGCGCATTTTATGAAGCGGAATACGGCATAAAAATGTTGGCGGATAACCAGCAAGCTGTGCAACAAGCGGATGTCGTTGTGCTTTGTGTGAAACCAGCACAAATGCAAGCTGTGGTTGAGAATTTCGCAGCACAAGTGAATGCAGATCAATTGTTTATATCGGTTGCTGCTGGTGTTGAATTAGGGGCTTTGTCTCACTGGTTGAATGCTCCTGTGGCCGTAGTTCGTTGTATGCCAAATACGCCTTCGCAAATTGGCGCTGGTATGACTGGCTTGATTGCCAATGAGCGGATCACGGATGAGCAAAAAGGTTGGGTCAGTGAATTGTTCGCCAATGTCGGTGATTCTGTCTGGATTGAGGAAGAATCACAAATGCACGCAGTAACGGCTTTATCGGGAAGTGCTCCAGCGTATTTTTATCGTTTCGTTGAGGCCATGATAAAGGTAGGGTTAGAGCAAGGTTTAGATGAACAAAGTTGCCGTAAATTAGCCAGTCAAACCATGTTAGGCGCAGCTCGCATGATTGCGGAAGTGGATGAACCGATTGCGCAATTGCGTAACAATATCACTTCACCAAATGGCACAACAGAGCAAGCCTTACTGTCTTTTGAAGCCTCCCACATTGATCAGATTGTTGCCCAAGCAATGATGGCCTGTATGGAACGTTCAAAAGTGATGGCGCAAGAGTTTTCTGCTTAGCAAAATGAATTGAGGAAGAGTTGATGTATTCAAACCCATTTGAGATGTTGATTCAGGTATTAGGTAACCTGTATTTATTTATAGTGTTGCTGCGTATGGTGCTGCAGCTGACACGAGCGGATTTTTATAATCCCATTAGTCAAGCAGTCGTCAAGGCAACTAATCCTTTTGTTATTCCATTGAGAAAAGTCATTCCAGCAATAGGTCGTTTAGATACCTCTTCATTAGTGTTGGCTCTAGTAGTGCAATTTTTAACATTACTATTAATTAATATTGTTCTTGGTATAAGTGAGCCGCCTATGAAATACATTGTGACGAGTGGGGTTGGTGTTTTGTACCACTTGTTGGATTTGTATTTTTGGGCCATGTTAATCTCGGTGATTATAAGCTGGGTTGCGCCGGGGGCGAGCCATCCTGGAGCCCTCTTAATTGGACAGATTACCGCGCCATTATATCAGGCTTGTCAGCGAGTCATTCCCCCCTTAGGAGGCTTAGATTTGTCGCCTATTTTTATTTTCTTGGCGATTTCCTTTTTAAAACAAGCGTTGGCCTTTTATGGTTTAGGATAGACAATATTGATATGGGGCATCACGCTTATAAATAGCAATGGGAAGCGTGTGAATTGAGAAGATTGACATATTCCTATATGATGCGACCCCTAAATGGGAGTGAACATAGGCGAAATATCTTAATTTTGTCTTAGCTCCTTCTCCCTTGTTAATTTTTTGGATGAAAGCTATGAGTACGATTGCGGTTTATCCGGGGACTTTTGATCCTATCACAAACGGCCATACAGATTTGGTTGATCGCGCATCAAAACTATTCCCGAAGGTGATAGTGGCGGTGGCGGCGAGTCCAAAGAAGCGTCCGGCATTGTCCCATGAAATGCGTATTTCATTGGCGAAAAAAGTGTTGGCGCATTTACCGAATGTGGAAGTATTGGGTTTTGATAACTTGCTAACGGAATTTACGCGTTCGGTAAATGGCAAGGTGGTCATTCGTGGTTTACGCGCAGTATCGGATTTTGAGTATGAATTCCAGTTGGCAAATATGAACCGTGTTATCGCGCCAGACGTAGAAAGTATTTTCTTAACCCCATCTGAAAAGCACTCTTACATTTCTTCCACTTTAGTGCGAGAAATTGCCTCTTTGGATGGTGATTTTGGTCAGTTTGTAAATCCAGAGGTCGAAAAAGTACTTCGTGAGCATTATCAAACTCGATAAGCGCATGTTGGCTTGGGTAAGTGCTTTGTTAATGATAGTGATTTTGGAGAGAGTGAATGTCTCTAATTATTACCGATGATTGTATAAATTGTGATGTTTGTGAGCCGGAATGTCCAAATGAAGCGATTTTCCAAGGCGAAGAAATTTACGTGATTGAACCATCAAAATGCACAGAGTGTGTCGGTCACTTTGATGAACCACAATGTCAGCAAGTTTGTCCTGTTGACTGTATTCCGTTGGATCCAAATCATAAGGAAACGGAAGAAGAGTTAATGGAGAAATATCTCGTGCTAACAGGGCAACTTTAAGACTTAGATCCTTGTTCACTGCGATAAAAATGAATGAGCTTTTTAGCGGGCACTTTGTTGTTAATTGGCAAAGTGCCCGTTTTGTGTTCTGGCCTCATTCAAACGATAGAATTGAATTGGTTTGAGAAGAGTTGACGTATTCTGCTGCTTCCTGGAGTCGCTTGATTGTCGTTCACCAGAATGATCAAACCTTTTGCCTGAATTGTTTCTTTTGCGTTAGGGTGCGTCACAATGTCATTGTTTAGAGTGATGTAACCTAATGCTGTCCCCACGTCTTGTTGAATCAAGGTGGTCACTATGTCAGCCCAGACTAAATTTTCCAATTCAACGTCTAATCTGATGGTATGGTCTCCTTGATGACGAAATAAGTCTTCCAACACTTGCTCAGTTCCTGGCGCGATAAGTGAACGTACCAGCATTTCAGGATAAGCTCGAATAGGGCGAATCACAGCCTGCGCACCGGCGGATTTAAAGCGTAGACGATTATTGTCATTGATGGCTTCGGCTAGGATAAAGGCATTACTACCAATTTGTTTGATACGATGTAAAAGATCAAAAATCAAACTGTCACCGTGTGCATTACGGCTGTCGGGGGTTAATGCAATGATGTACTTGGCTTTATGAGCACCTGCAGATTCCAACATGCCGTCTTCTAAAGCGTCTCCTGTGTGATGTACCACTCCCTGAGAACGTAAGTTGACTGGTAAGCCTTCTGGAAAAGCTGTGGTTAAAATCTGAATGGGGGTGTCGGTTAATTCTGGTGTTTGGTTGATCTGATTAATCAGACGCTCAAGATAGCGTTCGGTATCGTATTTTGGTGTATTAATAATAAGAACATGATCTTGCATTTGATCCCACCTCATGCGGCCTTTTATGCGCATTTCTTTGCGCATTAGTCTAAGTTCAACGTAATCACTGGCAATTTGGGCTAACAAGGTAATGCCCATGCCATAAATCAGTACAATGGTACAGAATTGTCCCCAAAAGCTGGCGGCTGATAAGTCACCATAGCCTGTAGTACTGGCCGACGTCATCGTCAGCCAAAAAGCTTGCCACCAATTTAAGTCTTCAAAGAACACCATAGCAATGCTATGCACAGCTATGACGATTGCCAATAGCAGCAAACGTGTATTCAAATCATGGGTTTCATGAAGATGCACTTGCTGACGAAAACGACGGCGACTGTTTTTGCGTTTTAATAAAAGTCCGAGAGAGTTCATGTAAGTCCTATTCAATCACTTGATCTGACATAGCGTAGCCAAGTTGACGCCATGATTCGTACACCATTACAGCGACTGTATTGGATAAGTTTAAACTGCGTGAATTAGCTTGCATAGGTAAGCGCAAACGTTGTGCTGGTGGTAAGGCTTCAATAAATTCTATGGGTAGGCCTCGAGTTTCTGGGCCAAACACCAAAACATCATTTGGTGCAAACTCAGCTTCACTATGGGTATGACTTCCGCGGGTTGTCAGCGCGTAGACTGTGGCCGTCTTGTTTTGGTCTAAAAAGGCTTGAAAATCAGGGTAACGTTTTAGGCGAGTAAACTCATGATAATCCAAACCAGCACGACGCAGTTTTTTATCTTCTAACTCAAAACCAAGTGGCTCAATCAGATGAAGTTGATAACCCGTATTGGCACAAAGACGGATGACATTGCCAGTGTTGGGTGGAATTTCAGGTTGGTAAAGCACAATGTGTAACATGAATTTATCTCCTTGATATTTAGAGATAATACCAGACAATCATGGCAAACTAAGTTTTTATCGTATTTTTCAAAAAAAAGTATTGACCATCAAAAAGGTTTCTCTATAATACGCCCCACTTGCCCAGATAGCTCAGTCGGTAGAGCAGAGGATTGAAAATCCTCGTGTCGGTGGTTCGATTCCGCCTCTGGGCACCATGTTTAAGAAAGCCCGCTAGTTCACTAGCGGGCTTTTTTTATGCTTGGATGCTGTGGGGGGGTTGTTTTTAATTCTTTGATTTTATTGGTTTATTTTCTAATTTTTTGATCCTTTCGTATTCTTCCTTGAGACAATGTTGTCTTTCTTCTTTTTTTATCGATTTTTCTTTTTTGTCATTTTTGCTTTTTGCAGGTGAACAAAAGTTTAACTATTTTTTTTGTGTTGTATTTGTGCAATTGGGTTTTTAACTTTGGCGTCGGCCAGGTAGTCGGGGTGAAACTGTGCATAGCGCAGTGTCATGGCGAGGGTTTTGTGGCCGAGGATTTTTTGTAGGTCGAGGATGCTGCCTTTGGCGCGCATGAAGTGCACCGAGAAGGAGTGGCGCATGATGTGTGTGGCTTGGCCTTTGGGAAGGTCGATGTGGGCGTTGTTGCAGGCGGTTTTGAAGGCTTTGGTGATGCTGGCGCCAAACAGTTTGCCGCGGCGAGGACGATCTTGTTTGATGAGTTGATCGAGTTCTTGACTGATCGGCACGGCACGGGATTCGGAGTTTTTGGTGCGAGCAAATTGAATGACGCCGCCTTTGACTTGACTGTTTCTAAGGGTTTGCGCTTCGTTGATACGACAGCCTGTTTCCAAACAAATACGGCTGACTATATAGGCATCACGACTGGTACTTTGTTGCAGCTCTCTGAGAAAGCGATGGATTTCGCTCAGTTCCAGATAGCGTATTTCAGATTGTTCTAGGGTAAAAAGTTCTACTTCTTTGAGCGGATTGTCAGTGAGCTCTTTGAGTTTTACCAGTTTGTTAAACATGGCTTTGAGGTAGGCCAGGTCGTGGTTGACGGTATTGAGACTCAAACCGTTATCGAGGCGGCGTTGGCGAAATTCCATAAAACTGCGTGCACTGATGTTGTGGTATTCCGGGTTGCCCCACTCTTGGCAAAGAAAACGCAGTTTGGAGGTGCGTTTTACGCCGTCTTTGAGTTCCCGAGCAAACAGCATTTCCCAGGTGTCGATGAGGCTGGATAGGGTGCGTTTGTCGCGCTTTTTATGTGGGTTGAAGTCCGCATCGGCGGCTTTTTTGGCAAACAGTCCATCACGATAAATTTTAGCGGCTCTTAGGGTATCGTGGATTTTGCGGTGTAGCTTGCCATAACCCCCATCCAGTCTAAGTTCGACCAGATAGCGGTTGTCTTCCAGACGCCAGATGTGGTTGTCGGCTTTGGCGTTTTTTTTAGGGTATGCCATGTCGGTTTAGGCTCTCCTTAGCAGCGTTGGTGATGTCTTCCAAGACTTTTTGGGCGACGCCAAAGTCAGCGGGTTGGTGACTTTGGTAGTTATCCAGTTGTTGCTTGACTTGTTCGTCCGTCACTTCTTGGTATTTGTTGAAATCCGGGTTGCTTTTCTTCAATTCTTGCTTGATGTCTAACATGATGTCTGGGCTGATCTGACCAATACTGGGATAGCTGTTGCCTTGGAAAAACCACATCAGGTAGCGGGCGAAGCGGGGTTGTTGGAATATTTTGTGCAGTTGCGCGAAAGAGACGGTACCGTTTTGCTCAACATTACGGCAGGTGCCGACCGGAATATTTACTAGGTTCGCAAATTCATCTTGGGTCAGCCCTTCGGTTTTTCTCATCCATTTCAGTCGTTCTTTTACGAGGTCGTTTGAGGTCATAAATCACCATTTTTGGTTAATTTAATAAAATTACTTGTTTTTGGATAATTTTATAGGTTAGGGTTTTAAAAATATCTAGATTTGGCTAGATATTATATCACTATCCTAAACTGGTCAATTAATCGTAAGGAGATGACGATGACTGATAAACTTTTGGTGAATGAATCCAAGGCCACAGTAACCCTACCGATTGAGGCGTATAACGCTATGGTGCAAAGCCGCGAGGTATCGATTCCGCTGGTGACCTTGGAGAAATTTAGTGATTTAACCGGGTTAACCAACCGTGGCCGTGAAGGCTCTAAGCATCAATATGGGGTGGTCGAGGGCTTACGCCGCAATGGCTATTTGCCGACCATTAAGTTGGGCCGTCATGTGATGGTGAATTTATTTGCACTGCAAGAAGAGCTTTCGGAAAAAGATCGACTTTAAGAAGGCTCTGTTATGTCTGAACAACAATTGATTGATGATATTCATGCACGCTTAGCGTCTGAATTTGGTTTTAAAGTGTCTGGGCAGCATGTGCGAGGACGTTGCCCAAGTTGTGGAGAAAAGGAGGCATGGACCAGTGTGGCGGCGCCTTGGGTGGTTTTTTGTGGGCGTGCTAACAAATGCGGTGAAACCCATACCGCAAGAGCCTTGTTTGGCGATTTATTTGAGCATTTTTCAGCGCGTTTTCCGACCACGCCGGATGACCCCAATGCCACGGCAAGGGCGTATTTAACGCAAGAACGTCGCTTTGATTTGGCGGTGATTAAAGATGCCTGGCAACAGGGCTATTTGCCCTTAAAAGACGGTTCTCTGACGCCGACCGTACGGTTTCCCTTGTGGGGAAATGCCTATTGGGAGCGGGTGATTGATCGTTCGGCCATGAGCTTGTTACCCGCCAGCTGTCAGGGCAAAACCCATTTTAGTGCTGGCGCACGGTATCGCGGCAAAGGTTGGGCGGTGCCTGGGCAAGTATTGGAAAAGGGCGATCAGGTACTGATTGTGGAAGGAATTTTCCATGCGATTGCCTTGGCTATGGTGGGCGTCAAGGCGATTGCGGCGTTTTCTTGTCAAAATTTTCCTAGTGAATGGGTAGCGCAATATGCGCATTTGAAGCTCACTTGGGTGCTGGCTTATGACCATGATGACGCGGGCATCAAAGCTATTAAGAAGTGGCGACAAGTGTTGCAAGAACAAGGGTTGAAAACCAAGGTGATGCTCACCCCCAATAAGCATCTGGATTGGGATGACTGTTTGCGTAATCAGGCGTTTGAACAGGAAAAGTTTTGGTTAGATTGTGAATACCGCGGGCATTTGGCGGTGGCGGAAACGGCAATGGATTATGCTTTTCATCGTTATCGCAGAGGTCGCCAGAATTATATGTTGTTTGCTTTTGAGCACGCCTATTGGGTGTGTTACGCCGATGAGGTGCAAAAGGCTTTAGGAGAAACAGACATCCACAGCGCCAGTGGTCAAAGGGTGTTTGTGCAGGCCGCCAATGTGAAGAAGGTGTCCAACTGTTTGCCGCAGTTTCTGTATCAAGAAAGAGACGATGTAATGGGCGATAAGTGGTATGTCTTTAAGGTGTCCTATCAGAACAATCACGCGGATGAGCTGATCAGTCTGGAAGGCTCTAATCTGGAAAGTCCCTCGGCCTTTAATAAGAGTTTATTGAATAAGGCCGCCGGCGGGGTATTTAACGGCAGTAAAGCGGAGATGGACATCTTGCTGGACCGTTGGTTTAAGCAAATTAAGACCATTCATTCTATGCCTTATGTGGGTTATAACGCGGAGTTTTCTGTGTACGTGTATCAGTCGTTTGCGATTCACAAAGGACGAGAGATTCCGCTTAATGGAGAAGGCTATTTTGACCTGGGTTCCTTGGGGGTAAAAACCTCGATGAAGTCGCCAGCCATTGTATACGGCGAGCCCTTTACCGGAGAGTGGTTTGCGGATTTACAAGCGGCGTTTGGGGAAAATGGTTTAGTGGTGTTGGGGTTTTGGACGGCCACCTTATTTGTCCAGCAGATTCGTAAGCAGCATAAGTCCTTTCCTTTTTTGGAAATGACAGGGGAGCCCGGCGCTGGCAAATCGACCTTGATTGAAACCTTGTGGCATCTGTTGGGACGAGATTATGAAGGTTTTGATCCACAAAAAGCCACCAAAGCCGGGATTCGACGGGCCTTTAATCAGGTGTCGAATTTGCCTGTGGTGTTGATTGAAGGGGATCACATGGCGCAGGTGGATCATAAACAGCGGGGCTTTACCTTTGATTCCATTAAGCCTTTGTACGATGGTCGCGGCACCGGCACCTTGGGCATTGCCAAGCGTGGTAACGATACGGATGAACCCATGTTTAATGGTGCTTTGGTGATAGCACAAAATGCCTCAGTCACTGGCGAAGAAGCCTTGATGGAACGTATTGTACACCTTTTTTTCCGCACCGCGCCCTTGTCCACTCGGGCGCAAGCCATGCGTTTGCGAAATGCGTCTTTAAAGGAAATGGCGGGCTATTTGCCGCATGTATTGAAGCAAGAGCAGGCGTATTTGGCAGCCTTTTTTGCTTATACCGAGCGCTATGATGCGGCATTTCGCGCTGAGGAGGGCGTGGATCAAATCAAGCAGCGTTTGATTTTTAATCATGCACAGGTGATGGCATCGGTGGCGGCGCTGGGGTTGTTTTTTCCTCAATTAGAAACGGCCTTATCTCAGGTGTATGACTTGTTGTTGTCGCGTTTGCGTCAACGTCATCAAAGGCTCGCCGGAGACAGTGCATTATTGGAGCAGTTTTGGGAGATATTTCATTATATTGACGAGGGCGTGGCCACGGCGGACAGTCGTTTTGTGGCTGAACAGGCGACACGGCTCAATCATCATCGTCAGCCAGAACGCTATATTGCCATCAATTTGAATGACTTTTATGAGCAGTGTCGCAAGCACAATCAGCCTTTGCTGGAATTGCAGGAGTTAAAGCGTCAATTGCCCAGCTCACGGACTTATAAGTTTATCGAGCGCAAAAAGTACCGTTCAGCCTTAACGGAGAAGGTATCAAATTGTTGGTTATTTGCACGACAAACCTCGTCAGCAGGATGAATGCTGACCGAATTTGTCGGCTAGCTTCGGATCAGGGTAACTAGGGTAACATTTTGATAGGTAATTGATTTTCAATGGTTTTATGGATAAATAAGATAGCAACATGGTGGTAACTCAGTTACCCCAAAAACAAAGAAAATGTTACCTTTTGTTACCTAGGTGTTACCCAATTTTTAGTGTTAGTTACAAGCTAACTAATTGATAAATATGATTTTTTATTTTTGTTTCTAAGGTTACCCTCGACGCAGATATGGGATAAGGTTTTCTTAGGGCAAAGTAGATAGTTTGAAGGGCTTTATTTAGAAAACTAAATTGTTAGAATGCTGCTTGATGTTCTTATAAAAATGAATATTATCAATTAGTTAATTGGTTATAAGAGATATTCAATAAGTGATAATTATGGATAAAATGATAAAATCCATTGAAAGTTTATTAAAACGAACAAATAATCTAGACACAGCATAAATAAGTAAGGAAGTAGGCATGGATATGATTGATATTAAAGATAAAATCTCGGTGGCAGACGATCAATTGGCATTTTTAACGAAAGCCTTTAGCTATGGCATTGAGGTAAGTGAAAATGAAAGCCGTGGAGTAAGTCATTTTCTCAGCGCAGTGCGTGATGCGTTGCCGAAACAAGAATCAGCAGACGTTTTTCACCTAGAGACATCGAAGTCTTATTCTTCTTAATGGATAGCTTGGTGACGAGACAAGATCATTCTTTTTTTAAACGGTAAATCAGTTAGCGCCATAGTGCGTCTAACTGATTTTTTAATCTTCTCGTAGGCTTGTCGTAGAATCAGGCATTTATGTGAGTATTTGCTATGAAACAGTCCTATTCAGAACCCGTTGATCTATTAACCCATAACACGACAAAGGCTTTTCAAATAGAAGACGTTAATGCCCATTTAACTTCGGTAGCGGCCGCTTATGACATGCTGAGTTTTTTGCGCTCCAGTACCTATGAATTGTCCTATCAAAGAGAAGATCGTTCCGCTTCTTTTTATCGTGGTTTGAGTCTGTGTATTGAAGTCGTGCAGAACCAATTAGGTCAAGGCTTAGCGCCGTCAGAGGAGCAACAAGACTAAGCATTTTGCAATATGTATATCCAATGTATATACTTAGCTGATATTGTTAATATTGAGGTGAAGGTATGAACATTGATGCTGAAGTAAAAAAATGGGGTAACAGCCTGGCATTGCGCATCAATGCGGTAACGGCTGAAGCACTGAACCTACATCAAGGCAGTAAAGTGACCTATGAAATTTTGCCAGATGGTTTGTTGATCAAACCCGTGGTAGACACAAGCGCCAACACATGGCCTTATTCTGAGTCACAATTATTGGCTGGCATAGACAAAAGTAATGCTCACACGGATGAATTGGCAGCCCTTGATGATAGTGAATGGCTTGATTAATCCTATGAAGCGATAAAAGGAAACGAGAATGATGCAGAGCCATTATGTACCGGATCGAAAGGACATTATTTGGTTGGATTTTGAGCCAAAGAAAGGAAGAGAAATCGGTAAGTTACGGCCCGCATTGGTGTTGTCTTCACAGGTCTTAAATCGTCAGACAGGGATGATTATCTGTTTGCCGATCAGCACCAGTATTCGGGGTGGTATGTTGGAGGTCTCGCTTGGCGATGCCTTGAACAAACCTTCTGTGGTGGTTTCAAATGGTGTGCAAACATTGGATTGGAAACAACGCAAAGCCCAGTTTATTACTAAAGCAGAGGACCATGTCTATAAGGAAGCGGTATTAAAATTGGCCACTTTGATGGGTGTGGATCAGCTCTTGAGCTAACCCTGTTGAATAAAAAAACCGCCATATGAGTCTGCCGTTTGGCTTGCTCAAATGGCGGTTTTTTTTAGGCTTGTTTTAAGATGTTTGCCAACACAGTTTTTAACTCCGCGGTGGCGATTTTTTCAATCCAGACCAATAAACTTGCATCTTGTATCATGAGTTGCGCACTGACGGCGTTGGAGAATTGTTTGAAATCAAGGTACATCTGACTTAAGGCGGCTAATTCTTGTGCAATAGCCCCTTTGACCATCGAGATATAAGGGGTCAGTTGATCAAAAGCTTGTTGCAGTAAGGAATTCAGTTGTGCCAAGCTGTCTAGGGTGACGCTGGCTATATCAAAGGCTTGGATTTCAGCAATGATCTGTTCGAGCAATTGTTGCGCTTGATCCAAACTTTCATCCAATGTGCCGAAGGCACTGCCGACCATCTGTCGTATACCGCTGTCAAGGTCCTGATAAGCCCCTAATGAACGAATGGCAGAGGCCACACTGAGTTCATCCAAAAACTGATCCAACCTTTCTTCCACATGACTTCTCAATGCAGCGAGCTGTTGTTTGAACTCAAGCAGCAGTTTGCTGCCTGTGTCGAGCAAGAGTTGACTGGTGGTTTGACGAGCAGTTTCTAATTCGGTTAACACCTGGGTTTCATCTACTATCACGGGCGCCAACTCTGTGCCTAGTGCATTAAATTCGGTGTTGAGCTGGGTAATTTTCTGTTCAAGCTGATTAATTTTGTCTTGACAGCTACTGTGAAAACCATTGCCAGCCGCCAAGATGGCAAACAGTTGTTCATTGAGCAATGACGTCATAAGGGTTCTCCTAAAGGTAAGTTTTGTTGCTGTTCTTGTTTCAATAATTGTTTGGCCATGTCTAGTACATGACGACGAGGGGGCTGTACATAATGGCTGTGTGACACCCTAACCACCGAAGTGGCAAGGCATTCTGGGTTGCGACATTGGCAATACAAGTCCTTGGCAAAAATGCCATCCATGTCTTTGGTGATTTCGTTGCTGTACAGAATAACGGTAGGGGTATTGCAGTTTGGGCAGTGAACACGAAAGGCCATAGTTTGCGGATCCTGTGAATAAGTTGGCATTTATACATACTTTATCAACAATTAAGCATATATGCTTAATTTTCACTTTAGCAAAGTCTATTTTTGTTGTCACACCTTAAGATCCATTCCCACTCCTAGCTAGATAAATACCTATCTCCCCTGTGCAGAAAAATGCCGATTTTTGCCAAATCAGGTGTGGTCAAAATCACCCTGCTTGTTCCTTGTTTGGCCTCAGCTTATTGTCAAATCATCAACACCAAAACGAATTGATAAGAGCGACATCAAGATGGAAAAAATGACACAGCTGGCGAACTACCTAGCGTCACAAGATTTGTTTTCATCCGACCAGTTAAGCAACTGGATGGAAGAAGTCACGCTAAAAATTGGTGCCAAAGACGAAGGTGATCGCGTGTTGCTATATCGAATGCAATATCGTGCTGTGCTCTTGATTGAAAGCTACGACTACAACGCCAACTCCTTGGAAACCTTTCACGCTTATGTGGCCATTTGGCTGGCGGAAAATGATACAAGAAGTGATCTCAGTAGCCCACATCCCAATGTCGCGATTGATCTGTTAAGTGATCGTGAAGCCGATTTAGAACTGACTTTGTCCTTTGAAGAAGACATTTACATCAGTCGTTCTGATCAAGGTAGTTTGACTTATCAGAACGAAAATTGGTCGTTACAAAAAAGTGATTATGACGTTGCGGAATCCGCCACAGTGGAAGCCAGCGTTGCCGATGAGAGTTCGGCATGACAATCATGTTCAGTGCGTATTGGGGGAGTCAAGAGGCGCGTGAAATTGATCTTCACATGATGGCGCTGACTCCCCATCGTAAGCGACGCGCTATGGCGCAATTGAGCCGTGAAATCACCAAATTGGCCAGCCAAGGAGTACGGGTGAGAAATGCCTCAGAGCGTAATTTCAATTGGCGTGTTCGTAGATGGTCATGGCATCGAACATACAAGATTAGTAAAGGCTATTTACCTTATCGATACGATACGCAACGCAATAATTATCATGGAATTTTGACTCATTTCGGTGATAACCAATTGGCTGCTTTGGCGGAGAGTAATGACACTCAAACGAGCACGGATGGGTGGGATTGGAGAGACAGATGGGATCCCAGAAGAGGGAATCGCAAAAGTCGATCACAAAATTATAAAACCCGTGTTTTTGTGGGGCAACAAGCGTCCACAGTACAACAAAAGCAATGGTCATCCGAACCAACAAAACGCATACAAGCGCGACGCATGCAGCAGTTAGGGCTGCGCCGTGACCCAACAACACAAGACAAACGACCTGTTAGTCAAACATGGATCAGGCAACACATTAGTCAATTGCATGGCTTGAGCCTCTTGCTGGAACTGAATGACAGGGATAACGGAGCGCAAAGCGTGCTAAGCAATTGGTTACAGCGAGAGCGCTTTAGCAATGATCCGCAATGGGTGCGGGCAATAGCGGCAGCAGTAGTTGCCATTAATTAACAAACTAAGGCAGGTAAAACATGGCATTAGGTACAGTAAGCGTCAGCAGCCTTGATACTGGAAAGGGTGATTTTTCGACGCCTGAGCGTCAGTTTCTCTTCATCGGGTATGCAGGCAAAAACTCAGGCAGCACTTTGTACATTGACCAATCTTCGGATTTGGACGAGGTATTGGGTGTCAACAATAGCAAAATGAAAACGGCGATTGCCGCCGCGCGCAGTAATGCGGGCACAAACTGGACATGCGTGGCGATGCCGCGTGGTGCAGCGGGTGAATGGAAAACCGCGTTTGAAGAAGCAATGAACAACAATCTGTTGTGTGAAGCCGTGGTCATTACTGACGCCGTGGCCGAACAAGCGGAATTGGACGCTATGACAGCAGCGGCCAAAGACGTGGAAAACGAATACGGTCGTGCAGTGTTCTTCTTGGCAGCCTCTGAAGCGATGGATGGTTCAGCCACTTGGGCTACCTTCATTTCAGAATTCGATTCTCTACAAGACGGCGTGGCAGCAGAAAATGTCATGCTGGTGCCAGAAGTCTTCTCCGGCTGGTTAGGCACACTTTGTGGTCGTTTATGTAATGAAAGCGTGTCCATTGCGGATACTCCAATGCGCGTTAAAACCGGCGCTTTGGTCGGTATTTCAACCCTACCTTCTGATCAAGAGGGTGTGCAATTCAACATGAGTCACGCCAAAGCGTTAAACGATGCGCGCGGCACAGTGCCACAAGTGTACCCAGATTATGACGGTATTTACTGTTCAGATGGTATGACGTTGGCAGCCGAAGGCAGTGACTATGCGGTGATTGAAAACCTACGTGTGGTCAATCGTGTAAAACGCGAAGTGCGTTTATTGGCGATCAAACAAGTGGGCAACCGTGAAATGAACAGCACACCGGCGTCGATTGTTGCCAATCAAACTTACTTCATGCGTCCCATGATAGACATGAGCAAAAGCGTCGTGTCCAACGGTATTTACATGCCGGGTGACGTGAAGCGTCCTGAAGAAGGCGATGTCACCATTTCCTGGGCATCTCGAACCAGCGTCACTATTGCGCTTTTGGTACGTCCTTACAACAGTCCAAAGGCGATCCAAGCCTACATCGGACTTAACTTGAGCAACGAGGTATAACATGCAGCACATTACAGGTCTTGACGTTGATGTCATGTTTGGCACACAGCTTATCAACGTAAAGCAATTTACGGTCAATATTGAAGACGGTTCTAAGCCAGTTTCTACTCGCGGTGTGACGCATGGTTGGGTACGCGGTGCGGTAACTGCCAGCGGCGAAATGACGTTGGACACAGATAACTTCAAACTGATTTTGGATGAAGCGAAAAAGGCGGGTTCTTTCCAAGCCTTAGGAACCACCGACATTTCCGGCGTGGGTCGCACGGCGGATCGGGAATTCGAAGTTAAGATTTACGGCTGCAAATTGCGCATCAACAAGCTATTGGAAGTCGGCGGCGAAGGCGGTGAAAAACTGGAGCATACCATTCCATTTGACGTAACGGATTCTCGTTTCGTGGAAATCAATGGCGTGCCATACCTTGATAAAGATCACGTCGAAAGAATTGGCGTGTAACCCCGGTTGAGAGGAGCCACCATGGACCACTTTAATGCGGCACTGGCGGATGTACTAAAACACGAAGGCGGCTATGTCGATCACAAAGCGGACCTTGGTGGCGCCACTCACTTTGGCATTTCGTTACGCTTTATCAAACAGTTACCCGCTTTAGCGGGAGACGTTAATGGCGATGGACACATCAATGTGCTGGACATTCAACAGCTTAGCAAAGCCGATGCGGCGCAGATTTATCGTCAATATTTTTGGCTGCATTATCGTCTGGAGCAAGTGCAGAGCGAAAAAATTGCCATTAAATTACTGAATTTGTTCGTCAACATGCGTGGTAAAACCGCCGCGTTAATTGTGCAGCGAGCGGTGAACGACTTGTTGACCGAATCTCATCTGGTAGAAGACGGCATATTGGGCAATCAGAGCCTAGCAGCACTCAATCAAGTGTCTTCAGACGCCTTGTACGCTTGCTTGCAATACCAAGCTTGGCGAGTCTACCGGGCGATTGTGCAACATAACCCCAGTCAAAGTGTGTTTCTTAATGGTTGGCAGAGAAGGGCCTTTTCATGAACAGCATCATACTTGGTATTTTGAGCAATCTCGGCGCGACTTTATTGACCAAGACCTTTGGTATTTGGCTCGCCAAATTGGCGGCAAAAGCCACCAATACCATGGTGGATGACAATCTAGTATTGCTGCTCGAAGGCGGCCTAGAAAACGACGCGCAGAAAATAGAACAAGCGGCCAAAGACATTCTTAAAGAAGTGTCTGGACGCTTTACGCAAGATTAATAGGAGAGGAAATGGAATTGTCGCAAGCGACCATGACTGTCGTCATGTTTTTGTTGTCCTCGGTGACGGCAGGGTTGGCTACCTTTTTGACCTTCCTCTTTAAACGTACCGCGGCGAATGAGCGCGCCTTGATGCAGCACAAATTGGATGCGGCAGAAAAATACGCTCACAAAAATGAAATCAATGACCTTGGATTGCGCTTAGAAAGCAAAATCGAAGAGTTATTTAAAAAAGTCTACGAATCAAAACACTGAATAAACAACTTCCTTAAGGAGATATGACATGGCGCAAGTGATCGCATTGGGTGTGGGTACAGAAGCCTTTGAATTCAAAGTGACCAATGGAGAATACAACAAGTTTGTTGACCGTATGGCCAGCGGTAAGAGCGTACAAAGCGCGTTTAACTTGTTAACGGCAACGGTCGACATTAAACAACGTGCGACCTTAAAAGACCTCTTGGTGGATGAAGAAAATCAACCGCAAGCTAAGTTGGTGATGGACTTAGTGGGGGAATTAACAGACGCCTTTACCAGTGACTTGCCTGAAGTGGTAAAGCTGCAAACGAGCAGCTCGAATTCTGCCGACGCAATGGCTACGAGCAACTCGTAACACTCCGCCAACGCTGGTTGCCCTTCGCGGACGATCAGCCTGAACACCTCGGCCGCGCTCTTTGGTTAGAAGAGCGCGAGCTGGAACGAACCAGTGCCGCGATTGCGCGTGGCATCTCCAAAGCCTTTACGGGTAAATAATATGAACTCACTGGAAGAAATACAGCAAACCTTGGCGCTGTTGCAGCGCATTCAAGGTGTGACCAGCGCGTTACAGAAGCGCGTCCAAGCGGTGTCTTCACTTGCCCGTGGGGCATTGGATTCCGTAAAAACTCAAGGTCAGCAATTGTCTGTTGCAATGGACGAGGTACTAGACAAACTGAAGAGCGAGGTACAAGTCACCTGGCGGATCTTGGTTGAGCCCACATGGCAACCTTTGCCAAAGATGGCGATGAGTACACAGCTTGACGTCACCGCTCAAGTGAATCTCACACCTAAGCTGAATGTGTCTCCAGAGCTAAACATCACCCCCAAGGTCAATGTGGCGCCAGAGCTAAACATCACACCTAAGGTTAATGTGGCCCCTGAACTTAATATCGTGCCTAAGCTAAACATCGCGCCTAAGCTGAATGTGTCTCCAGAGCTGAACATCGCGCCTAAGCTGAATGTGTCTCCAGAGCTGAACATCGCACCTAAGCTCAATGTGTCTCCAGAGCTGAACATCGCGCCTAAGCTGAATGTGTCTCCAGAGCTGAACATCGCACCTAAGCTCAATGTGTCTCCAGAGCTAAACATCGCCCCTAAGCTTAATGTGTCCCCAGAGCTAAACATCACGCCTAAGATGAACATAAAGCCTGAGCTCAATATCGTTCCTAAGATGAACATAAAGCCTGAGCTCAATATCGTGCCTAAGGTGAATGTGAAACCTGAGCTGAACTTCGCCCCGACCTTAAACTTTAAACCGACCCTCAACATCGAACCTAAGATTCAGATTAAACCAAAGGTTTCGGGTGTTTCTTCTGTTCTGGATGGCCTGAAAAAATCCTTTAGCGGGTTGTTTGCTGTATTACGCGCTAGCGTGGTGGGCTTTTTTGGCATCTTACGTGTCGCCGTGATGTCGACCTTACCAGCCTTGTTTGCTTTCAGTGCGGCCTTGCTCGCTAACCCAATTACTTGGGTGGTGTTGGGCATAGTGGCTTTGGTGGCCGCCATTGTTGGTCTGATTGTCTATTGGGACCAAGTGACAGCCGCCGTGGGGCGCTTCTTTGAGGGATTATCGAATTTCGCCAGTGCCAACATCTTTGAGCCATTACGAACTTGGTGGGAGGAATTTATTGCTTGGTTGAGTTCGCTTAACCCATTTGCCTCCATCAGCAAAGGCATCAAAAAGTTTGCGGGTCTCTTCGGTTTCTCTTTTGGAGACGAAGATGAGTCCACAAAAGCCATTGAAAAATCCGTTATCGAACAAGAAGCCATGAATAAACAAGTGGCTTTGCCGGGCAATAAAACCGCGATGGAGCCCGGTCAGGACAACGTGATGCAGAGCATCAGTCAACAATTCGGTGGGCAGCAGAAGTCCACCAAGGTAGACAAGATTGAAGTGCACAATCACAGCAATGGTGTGCGTGGTGACGACCTGATGTATGAACTTGAGATGGTGGCAAGCTAATGGCAAGTATCGATCTATTAATTCAAAACGATGACCTAGTGCTGTCTGGCTTAGGCGAACCGGAATTGGTGTCTCTGTCCGACTGTGTTGCGCAGGACTTACGCCATATGATGCGTGAAAAAGGCTTCACCATCTTGATGGTGGGTGAGCGTAACCGCGTGTCTTTGACGGCCGCCGCCAAGGTCATTGAATTAGAAATTGAAAATGATTCCCGTATTTATCCTGGCACCGCCAGTGTGGAATTAAACGACGATGTGCTGACCTGTGTCGCACAAACCATTGACGGTGAATACATAGAGGTTTCCCTATGAGTGATTTTAAACAAGTACTGATTGACGCGGGTGTGCCCACCACGGAAGACGAGTTAAACAGCGAATTTAGCAAAACGGTCACCGAATCCGGCTCCACCATTTATAACAACTCAATTTACAGCCCGTTTTGGCGTGTGATCAGCAGCATTGCCACCAAGCCCGTGAATTGGTTGGTAGAGGCCTTGGCCAACCATGTGATGCCACAATTTTTCTTATCCACGGTTAGCGAAGCCTTTATTGAGTTATGGGGTGATCGCTACAACTGTACGCGGAAAGAAGCGCAGTTTCTTAAGGGCCGAGTGGTGTTTAGCCGGGCCGGACTTGACGGCGAAATTGTGATTCCGGCTGGCACAGTGGTGTACACGGATTTGATCAACAACACTGTGTATCGTGTGGTCACCGATGCCGAAGCCATGATCGAAGCAGACGAGTCTGGTGTTATCGTCGCGGTGACCTCAGAGCAAGCGGCCACGGCATACAACTTGGAAAGAAATTACTATAACCATTGTGATCTAGAGGGCGTCACAGTGACCAATCCGGAAAACTGGATTGACCAAGTGGGTGCGGATCTAGAAGACGTGGAATCCTATCGTCTGCGCATCCGTAACTCATTTAATACCTTAAGTCATTACCATACGGACGGTGTGTACAAGTATTTGATCTCCTCTTGGGCAGGGGTAAAAACCGACCAAATTTGGCTGGAGCACAATGCCCCACGTGGCCCAGGAACGGCCAATGCCTTTATCCTGTTTGACCTAAATGCACCGGCAGAAAGTTATTTGGAAACCATTAATCGTCAGTTATCGGAAGAAGGCTATCACGGCCATGGTGACGACATTGTGGCTTACGCCATGCCGGAAACCAAACACGATGTGACGGCGACCTTGTATTTCTCCGATACCTTGTTGGACGTGGAAAAAGAAACTATCAGCAAAGGCGTTTACAACGCTATTTATGCGGCGTTTCGTGGTAATTCCGCCTACGACATGACGAAAACTCAGCCCTATTCGCGCTTCTCTTTCACCCAGTTGGCGGGGGAGATTTTTGACCTGTTTGATGGTTTAGAAGACGTGGAGTTTAACCTCAACAGCATTGTTTCTGAGTTGTCCATTCCAACCCTGAACAGTATCACCATTGTGGAGGGCTAAGCATGGCACCAAGGTATCAATTGCCCGTCTGGATTCGTCGTGGCGAACAAGTGCAGAAGCTGCAAAACGCCCTTGCCACTTGGTGGAACAAGACGGAAAGCTGGATCAAAACGCCACTGGATCAAATGAATCCTGAAACCTGTAGCCCTTTATTGCTCAAGTACTACGCCTACCAAGCAGACATTGATCGTTTTACCGATGAACCAGACGACATGTTTCGTCGGCGCGTCATGTACGCCGAGAAAAACGCCATGGAAGCAGGTTCAACCACAGGCTTGGTGGAAGTGTTTGAGCGTCTCGGTATCGGTGAGATGCAGGTGGTGGAACGTGAAGACGAGGTCAATTGGGATGCCATTGCCTTGCTGCTCACCGACTCACAAATCGCCAGTAACACAGACCTACTTAACTACATTATTCAAACCTATGGTCGCACTTGTCGCCGTTACCAATTGACCGTGGTGAATGACATAGATATCGACATTCACCTAGGGGAATTTGGTTGTCAATGGGCGTTGGATGTGGCCAGTGCTTAAGCTGCAAAAAAAGGAAGTATTCGGATGTCATTTTTAACCCGCGCTGGTGAAGCGCAAATTGCCAACAAACAGGCTAATGGTGGCCATGTCAATATTACTCACTTTGTGTTCGCTTATTTGCCCGAACTCGGGGCAGAGCCAGAAGACAGAGTAGAGGATTTGCCAGCGTCCGAATTCATAGTGGATCGCCATCCTTATTTAAAAGTCGCTTATGTGAACGACAACCAAGTGGTGTATTCCGTGGTGTTGGATTCCACCATAGGGGATTACTCGTTTAACTGGATCGGCTTGGTGGATGAGGAAGAGGTATTAATCGCCACGGCCTACATTACCCCCATTGAAAAGCGTAAGACCAAAGGCAATAAGCGTGGCAACACCATTTCTCGTAACTTCTTATTAAAGTACGCTGGCATTCAAAAAGTGACAGCCGCTACCGTGCCGGCCGAAACCTGGCAGTTGGATTTTACTGAACGTTTTTTGGGCGTGGATGAACGAGAGCGTCAGGCCAATGTTGACCTGTATGCCCACGCCAGCTTTCTTGGTGAGGCTTGGTCCGTGCTAAAGCAAGAACAAGAGGCAGAGTATCTAGTGTCTTCCGGTGTCGGTTATCTAGGTGGGATACGTGTACAAAACCACGCCGCTGAGCCTCTTGCAGTGGACAGCTTACCGACCAGCGTCTGGTTAGAGGCCAGTCTGCAAGGCGACATCGCGGACAGACAGCCTGTGACTTCCTTGCGCTTGCAAACGGATACCCTTGATGCAGAGACACAAGATGCCAATGGCGTGACTTACTATCGCACCAAATTGGCCGACATCTCGGCGGACGGGGTCATCACAGACGCTCGGGTGATCTATGAAAACGTGGCCCAGCATGAAGCCAAAGCCGACCCGCATCCGCAATACATAGCCTACACCGACAGCAAAACCGCAACCACCTTAACCACGGCCAAAAGCGATGCCACGCGCAAAAGCAACGCGGCGCTGGCGTCGGCGAAAGACTATACCGATGAGCAAGTGGCGGACACCTTGGCGACAGCGCAAGCCTTTGTTGGCGACTTTGTGGGCAGCATTCATTTTTTCGCCACTTCGTCCGCCCCAGCAGGCTTTATTAAGGCCAATGGCGCGGCCATTTCCCGTACCACCTACGCCGCCTTGTTTAGCAAGATAGGCACTATGTATGGGGCGGGTAATGGCTCGACCACCTTCAATGTACCGGATTTGCGCGGTGAGTTTATCCGTGGTTGGGATGAAGGTCGAGGCGTGGATTCTGGAAGGGGATTGGGAAGCTGGCAGGGGGATGAGTTTAGGTCTCATACGCATAACCTGAGTATGGCTGGATCGACAAGTTCTCAATTTGGTGTCTCTCAAGGTGGAGAGGGTTGGAGATTAACCTTTCGTTTAGGGGGAACCACGCGTTCAGGTAATGTACATATTACTCATAATGGGTCAAATGAAACTCGCCCTCGCAACCGTGCCTTCGCCGCTTACATCAAATACTAAAGGATGAACACCATGACAGAGCAAACAACAGACAAAGTCGCTTACGCATACGATCCGCAAACCGGCGAATACCTTGGCGAAGTCTATGCAGACCCAGATCCCTTAACCCCAGACCACTGGTTATTACCTGCTCACGCCACCTTTGACGCGCCGATTGAAGTGGACGAAGACCAAGTGGCGGTATGGCAACAAGAGGGGCAAAAGCAAACTTGGCAAAGCTGTGTGGATTTGCGCGGCACCGCTTATTGGGACGAGGAAGGAAGCGCCTACGAAATCAGCGAGCTAGGGGAAAATTTACCCGATTGGGCCTTATTAAGCGAGCCAGAAGCACCAGCGACCTTAGAAACCCAAACCGCACTCGCCAATGATGAATGCACAAGGCGCATTGAGAGTAAATGGGATCAATTCGGCCAAATGAATGTGTCATTGGGCTTGTACACAGCGGAAGAACAGTTGGCTTGCAAACAATGGATCGCGGCCCACTTGGCGGCATTGGAGGTCCTATTGGCCCGTGAAGATTTACTGGATATTGATGTCACTGACGACGCCTATTGGCAATTGAATTTGGAGGCCTATTCTGAGCCTGCTGAAACGGAACAGGAAAGCGAGCAGGAAACGGAAAACGAAACAGAACAAGAGGCTAAGCAAGAAAGCGCAAGCGCAACCAGCGAAGAAACAGACAGCGAAGAAACAGACAGCGAGGCGACTTAATCATGTCTTTTCTCACACAAGCCGGCGAAGCACAAATCGCCAACAAACAAGGTAACGCCAGTCGCATGACGATGAGCCATTTCGTGCTGGCCAATGTGCCAGATCTGGGTTCAGAGCCCAGTGATCGCGTTGCCGAATTGCCAAGTGACGAACAGATAGTACAGACCTTGCCTTATACCAAACACAGCTATGTGAACCCCAATCAGGTGGTCTATTCCTTGATCATGGATTCCACCATAGGGGACTTCACTTTTAACTGGATCGGCTTGGTGGACGAAGAAGAGGTGCTGATCGCCGTGGCGCACATTACGCCCATTGAAAAACGCAAAAGCACCGAAGGAGTAGAAGGTAACACCATTGCCCGTAACTTCTTACTTAAGTACTCCGGTATTCAAAATGTCACTGGCGCTAATGTGCCGGCAGAGACGTGGCAGTTGGACTTTTCCGCGCGCTTTAACGGTATGGACGAGCGGGAACGCTTGTCCAATCTAGACTTGTACGGTCAAGCCAGTTTCTTGGATAGCGCTTACCAAGTCATAAAAGAAGGTGATCAATACCAATTGCAAGCAGGCGTGGGTTACGTGGGTGGCATTCGCAGCAAGTTGGCGGAACAAGAAACGTTAACTGTCAGCGACTTGCCTTGCTCAATTTGGCTCGATGTCAGCTTGCAAGGAGACGTGTCGGACAAAGCCACAGTCTGCCAAATACAAGTACAAACGGCTGCTATGAGTGGTTATGTCAGTGGTTTTGTCGGCAGTGATTATGTGGACGCCAATGGCGTAGCCCATTATGTTGTCAAACTCGCTAACATCACGGCCAATGGCGACATCATTGACCACAGGCTGAGCTATGACAATGTTGCCCAACATGAAGCCAAGGTCAATCCGCATCCTCAGTACTCAACCTTGACGGACAACCAAGCCTTGCTGGAACAATTCAAGCGCATTCCTATTTATCCGCACGTCATGACTGACACCAATCGATTGGCCATGTCTTTAGCAGGCAGTCAATTAAGCATAGAAGCAGGGCAAGTGATTCGTCTCTTTGGTTGGTTGGACATTAATACGTCCGATTACCCAGAGAGGTCTTTTACGCTGGATTTAAGCAAAACCTACCACCTGCGTTTTGATTTAACTCATGGCTTTCGTCTATTGAATTTGGCCAGCACAGAATATAACCCGGAGCAGCGAGAACAACATGACGAAAGTTTTGATGCCACGTATGACGATGTGCTGTTAGCCGCGGTGGTAAATGGCGAATTGACTTCGTATCGCAATCTGCAACATCTGCCAAAAGGTCAGTTAGCCTATTTTGAAACAATAGAATCTTACCCATTAACGGCTTCACAAGTGGTGATGAGCTTAGATTTTAGTAACGATTACAGCCGTTCATTCGATTATGTCAGTTCATATCAGGCCTTATTATGTTTTCACCAAGGTTATGCTTATGGCTATCTTATTTATTCTTTAAATGGTTTGGAAATTTACAAAACTCGTCGGATTCATGTGGGTAATACACCAGGCTATGTATATAGCGATTTGGCGAATGGCAGGCTGGCTGGTCGGGCAAATCGAACGGATTACAAATACGAAGTGATGTTTGTCTACGAATACAACAATATTTCATTCAATATGACCAGTGGTACGTCAGGTTGGACTACGACAGACCCTTCTTATATAGCAGTGGAGGTATATTGATGTACGCCATTATTAAAGACGATTTGGTGGTGGGTCGCACGACCCAAGTTCAATCCCATCATCTCATACTCAATACGGCACAATTTGCCCATCTAAGATTTAATGGCAGCACACTGGTGGACGCTAATCAGTTGGGGTACACCACCTTCTATGTGGATGGTGCTGGCATTAAACACATTACCCCGGCCGATGATCGCCAAGCTGTGTATTGTCACTTTAGCGACATTTTAACCTCTGAAGATGGGGTTTGGATAACACCCGCTGTCGAAACAGAATCAGCAGTAGAAGCAGAAACAGCTGCAAAAACGAGCCTAACAGAGACCATGCAAGCTCAGTGTCAGGCCTTATCGGAGCGCATTCTTGAGGAAATGGATCGTCGAATGGATGAACTGGCTGAGTGGCGAGCTTATCGTCAGTTCGTGAGCAAGATTCCGCAGCAAGAGGGCTTTCCCAACCAAATTGATTGGGGCACACCACCAAGCCAATTAACGCAAGCGCAAGACCAGAAGTCGATTGACCAAGCGGTTAAATAAGCCAGTTAAATAACCCAGCTGCGAAATGCAGCGACAAGATGCACCTATAACATAGCCAAGGCATAAATTAATGACACCATAGGAAACCAAGATGTCTTTTCTCACGCAAGCCGGCGAAGCGCAAATCGCCAACAAACAAGGCAACGCCAGTCGCATGACCATAAGCCATTTTGTGCTGGCCAATGTGCCAGATCTGGGCGCGGAGCCCAGTGATCGCGTGGCCGAATTGCCAAGGGACGAGCAGATAGTACAGACCTTGCCTTATACCAAACACAGTTACGTGAACCCCAATCAGGTGGTTTATTCCTTGATCATGGATTCCACCATAGGGGACTTCACTTTTAACTGGATCGGCTTGGTGGACGAAGAAAATGTGCTCATTGCCGTGGCGCACATTACGCCTATTGAAAAACGCAAAAGCACCGAAGGGGTGGAAGGCAACACCATCGCCCGTAACTTCTTGCTTAAGTACTCAGGTATTCAAAATGTCACGGGGGCCAATGTACCCGCAGAGACCTGGCAATTGGACTTTGCCGCGCGCTTTAACGGCATGGACGAGCGGGAACGCTTGTCCAACTTGGACTTATACGGTCAAGCCAGTTTCTTGGATAGCGCCTACCAAGTCATAAAAGAAGGCGATCAATACCAATTGCAAGCGGGTGTGGGTTACGTGGGCGGCATTCGCACCAAGTTGGCGGAACAAGAAATGTTAACTGTCAGCGACTTGCCTTGCTCTATCTGGCTCGATGTGAGCTTACAAGGGGATGTGTCGGACAAGACCACAGTCAGCCAAGCACAGGTGCAAACGGAGGCCACAAGTGATGTTGTGAGCAGCGATTATCTCGACAATAATGGCATCGCCCATTATGTCAGCAAGCTTGCATCCATTGACGCCAATGGCGAGGTCACCGACCACAGAGTGATTTATGACAATGTGGCCAAGCATGAAGCCAAGGCCAACCCCCATCCACAGTATGTTGAGTACACAGATGAACAATGTGCGGCGACCTTGACCTTTGCGCAACAAGCCTTGAGCGAACATGAAGCCAAAGCGGATCCGCATCCGCAATACCAGAGTAAACAAAGCTTTAGTGTCAGTGGTTCAGCCAATGAGATTGTGTTGACCAGTGTGGCGGGCACCAACCCTGTCTCTCATTTAGCAGATCATCAGTGCTTTTCCTTTGTCTTGTCGGCGACCAACACTGCCGCTGTGACGATTCAAGTAGATGACTTAGAGGCCTTGAGTCTGGTTGGTGTCAGTGCGGCTAACCAGTTGCTAGCGGGGGCTTGTTTGACCCTGCGTTATCTGGCGGGGGCCTTTTACCTAGAGTCGCAAATCAACCCAAAAACCGGTAATACGATTACGGACATTGGCAAGCTGTGGATAGACACCTTAGACATACTTCGCCCCGGCGAATACCTACTGGATGGCAGTAGCATCAACAGCAAAAACCACCCCATTGCGGTGAGTTTGATTCGTGCCTCCTCCAACTGCATTGCCCAAGCGAGTAAAGAGGCTGACATTCAAACCTATGCGGGTTTTTATGGTTATACGGACGAAAGCGATGGTTCCACCAGTATTTCTTTGCCCATAGTGGGGGGCGAGTTTATTCGTATGCACGACGGTGGCAGAGGTGTGGATGATGGAAGAGCGTTTGGTAGTTGGCAGGAATCAGCTAATAAATCACATGGTCATTATGTCGGGATGGAGAACGATGGATTTGGGATAGTCCATTCAAGACAAGATGTTAATTCAACAGGCAATAATGGTGTTTATTCTCATTATAGATATGGTACTGGCAATACTTATAGCAAGTATACAGACTCGGATGCAGTACGTGCTATTGCAAATGGCGAAAAAGAATCTCGCCCCCGCAACCTCGCTTATTACGGCAAAACCCGTCTTTAAACACCGTCTTTAACTAGGAGTCATTATGCACTTACACAAATTTCAACTGGGGGCAGAGTTTCCCCTTTATCAAGGTGACATAGAAGCGCGCCAAGACCCGGTCACGGGCGACTATTTGGTGCCCGCGTTCGCCACCGATGTGCCTTTGATCGAGGAAAAACCAGATCATCAACGCTATTTCAAACAGGGTCAATGGCATTACGTCATCGACAAGGTTGGCACCCAGTATTGGTTGGCCGATGGCAGTCAGCACACCATTGTCTCCCTCGGGGAAGACTTGCCGCAAGACGCTTTGTTGGAAGAACCTGTTTTAGAAGATGAACCCACGCCGACCAAATCCCAGCAAGTACTGGGACAACTGAAAAAGCTGGTCGGTCGAACATCAGCCTCATAAATTAGGAAGGGAAGATGTCTTTTCTCACGCAAGCCGGCGAAGCACAAATCGCCAATAAACAAGGCAACGCCAGTCGCATGACGATTAGTCATTTTGTGCTGGCCAATGTGCCAGATCTGGGTTCAGAGCCCAGTGATCGCGTTGCCGAATTGCCAAGTGACGAACAGATAGTACAGACCTTGCCTTATACCAAACACAGCTATGTGAACCCCAATCAGGTGGTCTATTCCTTGATCATGGATTCCACCATAGGGGACTTCACTTTTAACTGGATCGGCTTGGTGGACGAAGAAGAGGTGCTGATCGCCGTGGCGCACATTACGCCCATTGAAAAACGCAAAAGCACCGAAGGAGTAGAAGGTAACACCATTGCCCGTAACTTCTTACTTAAGTACTCCGGTATTCAAAATGTCACTGGCGCTAATGTGCCGGCAGAGACGTGGCAGTTGGACTTTTCCGCGCGCTTTAACGGTATGGACGAGCGGGAACGCTTGTCCAATCTAGACTTGTACGGTCAAGCCAGTTTCTTGGATAGCGCTTACCAAGTCATAAAAGAAGGTGATCAATACCAATTGCAAGCAGGCGTGGGTTACGTGGGTGGCATTCGCAGCAAGTTGGCGGAACAAGAAACGTTAACTGTCAGCGACTTGCCTTGCTCAATTTGGCTCGATGTGAGCTTACAAGGGGATGTGTCAGACAAAGCCACAGTCAGCCAAATACAAGTGCAAACCGAGGCCACAAGTGATTTTGTGGACAGCGATTATGTGGACAGCGATTATGTGGACAGCAATGGCATCGCCCATTATGTCAGCAAGCTTGCAGATATAGATGCTAACGGCGAGATAACAGATACCCGTTCCCTAGCCTTTGCTCAGTCTATGATCAATACCTTGGCTGCCCAATTGTCAACCTCATTTAACAAGCGGATTCGTCATCAAGCACAGTTTCAATTGGACGCGGGTCAGTTAAAAAACGCGGCGGATGTCGACGTGGCCCTCAGCGGACATTTTTATCGCTACCCAGAAGGGCTCGAAATACTGTTACCAGACAGCCTGTCTTTAGGCACAGATTACGCTATTTACGCCACGCCAGACGGTTTGCTGGTCTCAGCAAACTTTACAATGCCCGAGGGATACACGGCGGAAACCTCCCGTCGGGTGGGGGGCTTTCACTACCAAGACGGTTTTATCAACGAATATTCATTGTATGACCTGAACTACAGACCAAATGTGCGCGATCCGCGGGGTATGGTCCGCTCACCTCAGGGCATTTGGTCAGACATTTATCTGTTAAACACCACACCGGATTTACTGGGCACCAGCGCCTACGGAGCGCAAATCGCCGACGGCGACAGCGCACCGAAAGTGCCTGTTGTGTGGGGCGGTGACGGAACAGCTCAATATGATGATTTTAGTCGCTACACTGCTGCGCGTGTGCTGGCGGCGTTCGGCAAGCGTTTGCCGTTTGGTCATGAGTTTGAGCAATTGGCTTTTGGCTCAACCACAGGCTACAAGCGCGGCACTGATCCGGTAACTACCGAGTTTAATGCTGCCGCCCGCTCTATGATCGGCTGCGAAGGGGTTTCAGGCGTAATCTGGCAGTGGGGGGCGGAAATGTGGGATCGCGGTAACGGATCAAGTGGCTATGAGTGGTATGCAGGTGACACAAATGGTGAGGGTCAAATTTACAGCGGGGCTGGAAGCTCCGGAGTTGGCGCTTCGCTTTTTGGCGGCGGCTGGGACTTCCAAGAGTCTGGGCCTCGTTGCTCGGCCTGGAGTAACACGCCGTGGCACTCGGTCAGTCATATTGCCGCCCGCGGTGTTTGTGATCATGTCGAATGTTATTAACTGACGAGGAGACCCGTATGCGCGGTAACACACACATTATGAATAGCGCTGACGATTTTCAACAGGCGTCTATGACAAGGGAAGAGGCCATTGCCGCGGCAACAGTGGTGGTGCAACAAGACATGGCCACCTACCCAGAAGAGTATGACCACAGTTTAAGCAAGGGCAAAAAGGGTTATATCGCCCCAGAGTATCGTGCAGTGGCTGTGATGGATCAGGCCGTACTAGAGCGATTTGGCATACGTTTAACGGAGCAAGAAAGTGAGCAATCTGAGCAGACAGTGCCAGTGACAACACCGTCATTAAGCAAATCCCAGCAAGTGTTGGGGCAGTTAAAAAAATTCATTAGGCGATCAACGACAGCCTCATAAATTAGGAAAATAACATGTCTTTTCTCACGCAAGCCGGCGAAGCGCAAATCGCCAACAAACAAGGCAACGCCAGTCGCATGACGATGAGCCATTTCGTGCTGGCCAATGTGCCGGATCTGGGCGCGGAACCCAGTGATCGCGTGGCCGAGTTGCCAAGGAACGAGCAGATAGTACAGACCTTGCCTTATACCAAACACAGCTATGTGAACCCGAATCAGGTGGTTTATTCCTTGATCATGGATGCCACCGTGGGAGACTTCACCTTTAACTGGATCGGCTTGGTGGACGAGGAAAATGTGCTCATTGCTGTGGCGCACATTACGCCTATCGATAAGCGCAAAAGCACCGAAGGGGTGGAAGGCAACACCATTGCCCGTAACTTCTTACTTAAGTACTCAGGTATTCAAATTGTTACTGGCGCCAATGTGCCGGCAGAGACTTGGCAGTTGGACTTTTCTACCCGCTTTAACGGCATGGACGAGCGGGAACGCTTGTCTAATTTGGACTTGTACGGTCAAGCCAGTTTCTTGGATAGCGCCTACCAAGTCATAAAAGAAGGCGATCAATACCAATTGCAAGTGGGTGTGGGTTACGTAGGCGGCATTCGCACCAAGTTGGTGGAACAAGAAACGTTAACTGTCAGTGACTTATCTTGCTCTGTTTGGCTCGATGTGAGCTTGCAAGGAGACGTGTCAGACAAGGCCACGGTCAGCCAAATACAAGTGCAAACCGAGGCCACAAGTGATGTTGTGGGCAGTGATTATGTGGACAGCAATGGCATTGCCCATTATGTCAGCAAGCTTGCAGACATAGACGCCAATGGCGAGGTCACCGACCACAGAGTTATTTATGACAATGTGGCCAAGCACGAAGCCAAGGCTAACCCCCATCCGCAATATCAGTTGAAGCGAGGTTTTGCGGTGTCGGGAACGGATAATGCAATAGTGTTGACCAGTCTAGACAGCCGCAATCCAATAACGGCCTTGGGCCAATATGAAGAATTTACCTTTGCAGTGGCCAGTACCAATAGTGGCTCAGTGACCATTCAAATCGATGGTTTAGCGCCCTTGCCCTTACGTGGCGTCACCACGGGCCAGCAAGTCTTCGCCTCAGCCCTCTTGACCGTGCGTTACCTTAACGAGGCTTTTTACATTGCCAAACAGGTCAACCCTTTGACCGGCAATGATGTATTGGACATCACTAAATTATGGATAGATACCGTGGACGTATTACGCCCCGGCGAATACGCCTTGGACGGCTCGACTTTAAGTCGCACCAGTCATCCGATTGCCTTTGCCATTGCGCAAGCTTCCTCCAACTTCATTGGTCAAGCGGAAAAAGACGCGGACCCAGTGACCTATGGCGGCTATTACGGCGATGGAGATGGTTCAACTAGCTTCACCTTGCCTATAGTCGGCGGCGAGTTTATTCGTATGCACGACGGTGGCAGAGGGGTGGATGAGGGAAGAGTGTTTGGCGGCTGGCAGGAGGACGCTATTCGAAACATTTTTGGTCGAATAAACACTAACTATAATGTTTTTACTGAAGGTGTAGCAGGAGCATTTACATATGTAAATGAAGATCTTGAACATACAATTGCTACTTCAGGAACCACTAGTACCACTAAAGGATCTACGACCTTTGATGCATCGTTAGTTGTTCCAACCGCCAATGAAAACCGCCCCCGCAACCTCGCCTATTACGGCAAAACCCGGCTTTAAAGGCAGTGTTTATGTCACGGTATTGGTTATTCAGTTCGCCAAATGTTAAGCAACTCAATCACGGATTAGGAAAATAACATGTCTTTTCTCACGCAAGCCGGCGAAGCGCAAATCGCCAACAAACAAGGCAACGCCAGTCGCATGACGATGAGTCATTTCGTGCTGGCCAATGTGCCGGATCTGGGCGCGGAACCGAGTGATCGCGTGGCCGAGTTGCCAAGGGATGAGCAGATAGTACAGACCTTGCCTTATACCAAACACAGTTACTTGAACCCGAATCAGGTGGTCTATTCCTTGATCATGGATTCCACCATAGGGGATTTTACCTTTAACTGGATTGGCTTGGTGGACGAGGAAGAGGTGCTCATTGCCGTGGCACACATTACGCCTATCGATAAGCGCAAAAGCACCGAAGGGATGGAAGGCAACACCATTGCCCGTAACTTCTTGCTTAAGTACTCCGGTATTCAAAATGTCACTGGGGCCAATGTGCCGGCGGAGACGTGGCAGTTGGACTTTTCTACCCGCTTTAATGGTATGGACGAGCGGGAACGCTTGTCCAATTTGGACTTGTACGGTCAAGCCAGTTTCTTGGATAGCGCTTACCAAGTCATAAAAGAAGGCGATCAATACCAGCTGCAAGCGGGTGTGGGCTACGTGGGTGGCATTCGCACCAAGTTGGCGGAACAAGAAACGTTAACTGTCAGCGACTTGCCTTGCTCAATTTGGCTCGATGTGAGCTTGCAAGGGGATGTGTCGGACAAGACCACAGTCAGCCAAATACAAGTGCAAACCGAGGCCACAAGTGATTTTGTGGACAGGGACTTTGTAAACAGTGATTATGTGGACAGCAATGGCCTTGCCCACTATGTCAGCAAACTAGCGGACATAAATACGGATGGCGAGATCACTGACCACAGAGTGATTTATGACAATGTGGCCAAGCATGAAGCCAAGGCCAACCCCCATCCACAGTATGTTGAGTACACAGATGAACAATGTGCGGCGACCTTGTCTTCTGCGCAACAAGCCTTGAGCGAACATGAAGCCAAAGCGGATCCGCATCCTCAGTATTATCAGTATAGCGACACTCAAGACGCGACCACCTTGGCGCAAGCCAATGGCTTTACTGAGCAGCAAATTGCTCAACATGAAGCCAAGCCAAACCCGCACGCACAATATTATCAAAGACAAACCTTTACCCTGAGTGGTGATGAAAACCAACTCATCTTAAGCAGTCAAAACGGCGATGGGACCATTAGTCAACTCAAGGATTGGGATGAATTTCGTTTTCAGGTGGCGGCCACTAACACCGCCGCCGTGACCATTCAAATTGATGACCTGGCGCCTTTACCCTTGCGTGGCGTGGCCGCTCATCAGGTGTTTGCTTCGGCCTTCTTGACGGTACGTTATTTCAACGAAGGTTTTTACATTGCCAAACAGATCAACCCTTTAACCGGTAACGATGTGCTGGACATCACCAAATTATGGATAGATACCGTGGACGTATTACGCCCCGGCGAATACGCCTTGGACGGCTCGACCCTAAGTCGCACCAGTCATCCGATTGCCTTTGCTATTGCGCAAGCTTCCACCAACTTCATTGGCCAAGCGGTAAAAGACGCGGACCCAGTGACCTATGGCGGCTATTACGGTGATGGGGATGGTTCAACTACCTTCACCTTGCCTATAGTGGGCGGCGAGTTTATCCGTATGCACGACGGTGGTAGAGGGGCGGATGCAGGGCGTGGTTTTGCGAGTTGGCAGGGGGATGCTATTAGGAATATTGTCGGTGAGTTTGGATCTGGGTTGTCTAATTCAGAAAACAGACAGCGTGTGTCGGGCGCGATGTATTTTAAGAGTCAGGATGTGGGTGATCTCGGCGTGTCTCAGGATTCAGGTCTAGTTGATGCGATTGGGTTTAATGCGTCATTAGTTGTCCCAACTGCCAATGAAAATCGCCCCCGCAACCTCGCCTATTACGGCAAAACTCGGCTCTAAAAACGATTTAATAGGACAAAGCAAAGAGGAATTTTTATGATTGCACTGATTCTCAACAACACCACCATCACAGGATATGGCCTCAAAGTCTCCTGTGAACTGCCTTTGCCTGAAGAAGACCTGTCGGGACAAAGCTCATCCACCGCGACCGCCGAAAAAGGCTTCAAGCCAAAGCGCCTGAAAGTGTCGTTAAACATCAAATACGAAGACGCCGATGTGCTGTCGACCATACTACTGCTCAGCAGCGCGACGGATTCAGGCACGGGAAAACGTACCGTGTACAACATAGACAACCAAACCGCCAGCGCCTTTGGGGTGCGTCAGGTGCGCTTTACCGATCGCGTTTCCGCACAAGAGATGGATGGCAGTCACGCTTGGAGTGTGAGCTTTACCTTGCTGGAACACCTTTCCACCTCGGAAAAAATCGAAAGCCAACGCCTCGCACAAAGCGACACCAAACTGGCCGCAGCGGATCAAGCCGCTGCTGAAGAAGCGCAAGGCAATCGTTCTTGGTTGGACAAATTAATTGACAAACTGGACAGCGCTTTATCCAACGAAAACGGATCATAATATGAAATACGACTTTCAATTGACCATTAACGCAGAGCGAGTGCCACTGGTATCTCATGATATTTGTCTCGATGATTCGCGACCTGGTCGCGCCAGCTTCGTGGTACAGAGCGACAAGGCCTTAAGTGGCATAGTGTACTTTTCTTTTTCCATTAACGGTAAGCAACAGCATGGTCATTTCTATGGCTACATAGAAAATTGCGTGACCGCCAGCCAAACTACCCAGACCTTATTTTGTCGGGAAAAAGCCAACCTCATGGAAATGTCCGTGCCCATGGCCTTACGCCATGCCACCTTAGGGGACGTACTAAACGCAGTGAGCGAGCAAACAAGCTTAAACTTTACTTGGCCTGAGCAAGCCTCATACAGCCAACAGCAAGTGCCTCACTTTGTTAATACGGGAACGGGCTTTCACTTGCTGAACAGTCTAGAAAAAGTGTTTGCTATCCCTGATTTTACTTGGATACAAAGGCGCGATGGCTCAGTCTTTGTTGGTGCTTGGCAAGATGGTCATTGGGCAAATAGCCCGATCAGCGTACCGGCAGACATACTGGACAAACAGCTTGCAACTAAAAGTGCTGAACTGCTCGCCATTCCCGGTCTGAGAGCAGGCTATCAAGTGAATGGTAACCGCCTTTATCAGGTTCGACTAACCGACTCAAAAATGGTGATCTCATGGAAAAAACCCTAACCCGCATACTGCAAAGGAAATACCCAGAACTGGCCAGCGGTTGGCATCTCCCTATCTGGGCGAGTGTCACCGATATTGGCAGCCCACTCGCCGGCGAAACCGCCAGCGAAGACACACCGGTTTATGCCGTCTCGGTACAAGTTCTCAAACAAAATGGCGAACCCGACAAGGACATTCCCGTGATTAGCGATGTGCTCTTACCTGTGCCAGCAGGCGGTATGCAACGTGGCCTGTGGGCCAAACCCAGTGTCGGCACCTTAGTGGAAATTGCCTTTGCTTATGGTTCTCCAGCCCATCCTTTCATACGCTCAGTGTTACCACATGGCCTGACTTTGCCCAACATGGCGGAAACCGACCAACGCTGGCAGCAATCTGAAAACGCCTACCTACAAGTTGATCAAAACAACGACTGGCAAAGCAAAGGGCAAAACGTCTCTGCCGACATCGCCGAAAACCTAACACAGCGCATTGGCAAGCTAAGAGAAATCATTGCCGAAAAACATCACGTCGGTGACGAATCAACCAACATCTACCAACTCCTGCTGGATCTGATGAACACCGTCTATGAACTGGCCAACGTCGCCTCGGCCCATACCCACAACTACACTTGGACAGATCCCGGTGGCGCCAGCGTGACCTCGCCTCCTTTACAAGCGTCCAACTACACCCAAAGCGCAACCAAGGCCCAAGAACAAGCCAACAGCCTACAACCTTTACTCAAATAAAGACCCTAAATAAGTGAACATGTAATTGAACGAAGTGAACAAAAGGTTAACAAAAAACTATCCACAACTGCTCACTTTAAAAAAGTTAACCGGCATTTAATCTTAATAAATTGAGCACTTTTGATTACTGATAAACTGATTCAATAATTGAAAATCCTCGTGTCGGTGGTTCGATTCCGCCTCTGGGCACCAATACTGCAATTTATTGATTTAAAATGATTTCATTAAAAAATAGAGCCGCTTAATTTTGCTTTAAATTATCTTTATCTAAATGATTTATAAAGATTTTAAAGGATTTGATTCCCGTTCTGTCCATTGTCTCCATAAAATAAAGAGAAAAATTCTGCAAAAATAAGCTAAGATCTATAAAAATTCTATTGAACATCATGAGTGAGATACCGCGCTTCACTGTGGCCAATACCTAGGCTACAGAAAAAGAGGTGAAATATTCTTCGATCACGTTATCAATTCATCCATTGTACCCAGAAAAATAAAAGAAAAAGTCTTAGAGTTTAATAGTGCTTCTAGCCGTGCACTGTGTGAAGTATTACTGGAAAAAGCAGGGTATGAACCTAAGGAATGGTATGCTTATGTTCGTAGTTTAGATGCATCTAAGCCAGACTAATTTTCCTGGTATCTTATTCTTTTTATAGCTTTTCTTTCTAAAACAAGAGGCAGTTACCCTATGGAAGCATTCATCATCATTTGAATAATTATATTTATTATAGTCGTTCTAGAGGCAGTAAAAAGTCAAAGTCCTAACACAAAGGAACCTCCAAAGAAAAAAGAAAGAACTATGATCTGCAACATTTGCCATGGCGCTCGAATGATCAAAAAGGATGCGGGATACACCGTAATATGTTGGGCATGTGAGGGTAAAGGCAAGACAAAATACTAATACAAAGATTTCCTAACGGTCAAAAGCGGACTTAAAAAATGAACCCGTCAAGATTCTTACTAGTTCGATATATTGTTTCTAAGCTCAAAAAAGCACCTACTCAATCGGTGGGAGCTCAAATAGCAGCGCCACTAGCGCATCATTCACGTAATAGCTCTCGCGGCCGAGCTTATGTTTGCTTAATGTGCCTTCGCAAAGTGCATCAAGGTAGCGTGTAGCGGTTGCTCTTGAAACACCTAAAGCTTCCTCGATAAATGCCACTTTAGTATAAGGGTGGCTGAATAAGCTATTCATTAGATCTTGGCTATAAAATTTATGCTGAGCACGTATATGCCGCTTTTGCTCAATCAATAAATCGCCGATGGCTTCCACCACAGCTGTTGTGTGCTCAGCTGTCACTGAGACGGCTTTTAATATATACAATATCCACGCTTCCCATTCCCCCGTATCTCTCACAACCTGCAATAAGCTGTAATACTGATCTTTGGTATGATTGATATAGCGGCTGAGATAT
Source organism: Marinomonas sp. THO17 (assembly GCF_040436405.1). Lineage (NCBI taxonomy): Bacteria > Pseudomonadati > Pseudomonadota > Gammaproteobacteria > Oceanospirillales > Oceanospirillaceae > Marinomonas > Marinomonas sp. THO17. Next base: position 2,955,016 of record NZ_AP031575.1, read on the forward strand.
AAAATCGGCGTATCTAATAAGCCATTCAGCACCAAGTGCAAAATATTAATAATACGCCCTGTACGGCCATTACCATCATAGAAAGGGTGTATTGTTTCAAACTGATGATGAATAAGCGCCATACAAACGAGAGGATCTAGAGCTTGCATAGTATTTATGAATTGCTCTAAATCAGCCATATAGCCAATGAGCTTATCGGGTGATGGCGGTTGAAAAACTACTTCTCCTGTGAGTTCATTTTTCAAGATAGTGCCTGGTGTTTTACGAAATCCTGCGCGATTGCCTTCCAGCACCTCTTGCATCTCAATAATGGTATTCAGCGTAAGCGCTTCAGCATTCAACACCTCGTGATAACCAAGATGTAATGCCTGCGCATAGAACGCCACTTCTTTCGTGACCGGATCAGCCTTGTCATTATGCAGTTGATATTTATAAAGCTGATCTTGCGTGGTAATGATGTTCTCAATCGCTGAACTACTTTGTGCTTCCTGTAACGCGAGCGTTGAGATCAACATACCTTCATTCGGGATTGTTTTGGCTACGCCCTTGAGCTCAGCCAAGTGACGATGCGCTGATATGAGCGCCTTCAATACGGCAGGCGTTTCTAAATCAGATTCTGGTGGCAGCGGTGCTAGCGTTGTTTCCATTGTTCAGTATCTTTGTTTTTTGAGCATAAGACGATTTACTTTCTCAAAAATCGCATTTTTTGAGCATACTGTCACTTACTTTCTCAAAAACCGCATTTTTTGAGCATATTGCCACTTACTTTCTCAAAAATAATCGACTTTGAGCATGTCATCGTCAAAGTCACGCTTCAGACAATGATCAGCTAGCGTCAAAACTACTCACTAAAACCTGGACTGAATTATAGGGGGGCAGGTAATCGTATCACCATGCTATAACTTATTTGACTCAGCCGTTTATCTGCCAAGTTGATCATATCAATATTCCTTGTCTGAACTTAGCTCTACAAAACTATTAACTGATGGCTTTTCCAAACACTCGTTCCATTTATCTAACTCTTTAAACAACGAGTCACATTGATCAAAAACCATCTCCTGAAGTGATGAATGAATAACTTTACTATCTCCTTCTATGTCTTCTATTTGGTTTAATTGCTTTCCATAACTTGGCACCATGTTTAAGAAAGCCATTACACCATAGAAACCATATCTCATTTAGTGTCTTACTGACTTTAGTCTATGCTCAAATAATCAACAAATGGGAACTGACTATGTTGAAAAGCGCAAAGGTAATCGTGCTGGTGAGTTTGGGATATGCTCTGCTTGGTGCCATGGGTCTCATGGTCGCTGTCTCTCCTGGTTATTCTACTATTATTTGGCCTGCGTCTGGTTTGGCGTTGGTGTCTGTTATCTTTTTCCCTAGAGCAGCGTCTATTGGCGTTTTGTTAGGTTCATTGGTAACGAATGTTTTCATCACTTGGCTGCATTATGATGTGTTTGCTTTCGCGATACCGGCTTGTATTGCCTTGGGTTCCACCTTGCAGTCTTTGGTGGGAGCTTGGTTGATTCGTCGTTATGTGAACATTAGCCGCTTGTTTCATCGCAGCCGAGAAGCACTTCGCTTTATCTTTATAGGCGGCCTTGTGACTACTGTGATAGGAGCGAGTGTGGGTAGCTTGTCATTGTGGTTGTTTGGCTTCATGTCCTTGTCTGATTTCTGGGTGAATTGGTTGGTCTGGTGGGCAGGTGATGCCATTGGTGTCATTTTTATGGTGCCTTGGATGGCGCTTTTCCTACCTAAGTTATTGGCTCCACACTTTGAAAATCGGTTGCGATTGTGGGTTGGTTTGGGGGCGGCATTATTATTGATTGGGGCGTTCTCGTGGGGAGGCAGTTATGAAGAATGGCAGCGTCAGCAAAAGGAATTTCGTGCCAATGCTGAATTGCTTGAGATCTCTTTATCAAATCGTATTAAAAACACCGTAGACATGTTGCATAGTTTAGTGGCTTTTATTGAGAATAGTGATGAGATTACGGCAACAGAGTTTAAGTATTTTGCGGATAGGGTAATGCAACGAGATGCGTCAATTGTTGGTGTGTCATTAAATTTAGTCTTGTCTGGTGAAGATATTAAGACCTTTGAACAGCAGATACAGGCCTATTATCCCAATCAAATTTTTCAGATTCGTGAGCGCTCGGAGAGTGGCAACCTAGTACCCGTTCAGCCAAGAGAAAAGCACATAGTGGTAACCTATATTGAGCCTCTAGAACCTAATGCCGCCGCTCTTGGTTATGATGTTTACTCTCAGGAAGATCGTCAGTCTGCTTTGGATAGGGCGATGTTATCAAGACAAGCCTTTCCAACAGCCCCCTTAAGTCTGGTGCAAAATACACAAGGTGTGTTGCTGTTTTTGCCTTTTTACGATGCTAATACGAACGATTTCTCAGGCGTGGCCACAGCGGTCATTTCACTCTCCACATTAACCGACGCTATCGTTGCGAGAGGGCGTTTACCTAATACCGATTTGTATCTGGTTGATGGCCAGGGAAATGCTGGCAAGCCAGTGATTGTGGCGAAAAATAGGGAAGCCAGTTTGACAGTAGGTAAGCTATTTGAGCGTCTAACAGAAAAGGACTTTTATCACTTCGAGCGCATTAATATTGGTGTTGGCGGGAAAAACTGGCAGCTTTATCAAGTTAGCGACAGTTACTTTTTTAAACAACCCTGGATAGTGCAGTTTATTTTAGCGTCGGGATTGTTAGTGGCAGGGTTGTTTGGCTGGTTTTTGTTAATTGTGCACAGTCAAGCCTCGGAGGTTGAGCATAAAGTACGTTTACGAACCAAAGACCTTCAGCAGGCTAATGATAATCTGGTGTTATTAGAGTTTAAACAGAGCAAAGCAAAAGAAGAGGCGGAACAGGCGAATCAGGCTAAAAGCGAGTTTTTGGCGAACATGAGTCATGAAATACGAACTCCGTTGAATGGTGTGATTGGTATTCTAACCTTATTAGAAAACAGTGCTTTGAATTTAGAACAAGGTCGTCTGGTCAAATTATCTAAGCTGAGTGCGGAATCATTGTTGGATATTATTAACGATATTCTGGATCTTTCTAAGATAGAAGCGGGTGAATTGGTGATTGAAAATGCGCCTTTTGCACTCACTGAGTTAGTGGAAGAAGTTGCTAATATTGCGGTGTTTAAAGCAGAAGAAAAAGGCATTGCTTTTAATGTACCTGCTTTACCTGTGCCAAATGTCCTTATTAATTCTGATAAGTTGCGTCTGAAGCAAGTGGTGATGAACTTGCTTGGTAACGCGGTCAAATTTACTCTACGAGGCGAAGTGAATCTACTGATTAGTCTTCAATCAGGGAAAAATGGAAAACACATTTTGTCTATACAGGTACAGGATACGGGAATTGGTATTTCGCCACAGCAACAACCCCAGTTATTTGAACGCTTCAAGCAAGCGGACGGCTCTACAACTCGACGTTTTGGTGGCACAGGTTTAGGGTTGGCAATCAGTAAAGACATAGTAACGGCAATGGGAGGAGAAATATCGGTTCAGTCTCAGCTTGATATAGGATCGAGTTTTTTTGTAGTGTTACCGATTGAAGTCAGCGCTGTCAAAGAGAATCCGCCATTGAGTTATAAGCCAGATGTTATGGTCATTTACAAGAATGATACAGGGCGAGAATATCTTGCAAAATTACTTGTTTCAATTGGAGTGAAATGCCAAAAATACGACTGTATCAGTCGTGTTATACTCGATGAATCTTGGGCTGCTGATGTGATCTTGCTTGACTCTGATAGCTTGATGGATGCGGATTCTAGTCAGCTGGAAGCGCTTGATAAACGATGTCAAGAACAGGCTATTAAACAAGTTATGCTGCAGCCACGTTCAGCCTTTGAGTACGGCGATAAATTAAGCAAAATGGTCATGAATAAACCCGTTGTGCTCGAAGAATTATTAAATGTATTAGAGGCTTTAAAGTCATCTACATCAGGAGACGTTATGGTTGTAAGTGGTCAGGATTCAGAATCAGCAAGTCGTCCTGTTTTTAACGTAAAAGTATTATTGGCAGAGGATAATCTGACCAATCAGATTGTCGCTCGTGGTTTACTTACTCTTTATGGTGTGGATGTCACCATTGCGGACAATGGTGAACGTGCTGTTGAACTTGCTAAAACGACAGCATTTGATTTGGTTTTGATGGACTGTCAAATGCCAGTCATGGATGGTTATCAGGCGACGCGAGAAATTCGTCGTTTTACCCAAGCTGCTACGGCAGCAGATGTGCCTATTTTGGCGTTAAGTGCGAACGCTATGAAAGGGGATGAAGACGAGTGTTTTGCGGCTGGTATGAATGATCATATTGCCAAGCCTGTTTCGCAAGATAAGTTAATTGCCGCCTTGACGAAATGGCTAAATTAGATGGAAGTAGGTTATGTTGGCCCCTTAGTCTTTGATAACTTGGACTTTAAAAAGTCGCCTAGCTCGTAATGAAGACTTGATGACGCTGCTGACAGTTGAGTTCATAAAAGAAGCAGCGGAATTGCTCAATGAGCTAAAAGTCCAAGTAATGGAGAGAGATTGGGAGAAGCTTGCCATTGTAACTAACAGCTTGAGAAGGGGCTGCTTTGGAAGTTTCTGGTGATCAGTTTTGTTCGCAATTGAATATCATGGAAGGTTTGATTAAAGAGGTAACTTTTGACTCTCTTGAATCGGCTTTACTGAATTGCAATCATGAGTTCAATCGCCTTTCTGTGGCGTTGAAACAGGATGTTTTAAAGTGAACCCTTTATCCCTTGGGTCACTTTTTGTTGTAGTTTGCTAAGTGTTTTTCCTTTCCTTTTTGCTGTTTTTTCTGCTAAAAAATTTCAAGTGAATGGTTTTTGTATTTCAAATGAAACTTAAACATCATCAAATTGCAATATTTAGTTTCTATATTCGTTCCTTCTTTTCTAAAAACAACTCATTGTGAGGAACATGGAAATGCATAAATTGAAATTGGCGTCAGTGGTAATGGGTTTGTCTATTGCGAGCTCTGGTTTTGCGGCAACAGACATTGAGTGGTGGCACGCAATGGGTGGTGCCAATGGTGAAAAAGTGAATGAAATCGCCAAAGCCTTTAACGATTCTCAAGATGCCTACACAGTTAAGCCTGTTTATAAGGGTAACTATACGGAAACCATGACGTCAGCGATTGCTGCATTTCGTGCGAAAAAACAACCCCACATAGTGCAGGTTTTTGAAGTGGGTACGGCTAGCATGATGGCGGCTAAAGGGGCGATTTATCCTGTTTACAAATTGATGCGCGAGTCCGGTGAGTCTTTTGATCAAACTGGCTTTTTAAGTGCCGTAACGGGTTACTATACGGATCAAGACGGCAATATGTTGTCTATGCCATTCAACAGTTCTACGCCAGTCTTGTATTACAACAAAGACTTATTCGCTAAAGCGGGCATTCAGAACCCACCTAAAACTTGGGAAGAAATGGAAAGCGTTTCGCAGAAACTATTGGCGAATGGCGTAAAGTGTGGCTTTACCACTGCTTGGCAATCTTGGATTCAGTTAGAAAACTTCAGTGCTCGTCATAATATTCCTTTTGCCAGCGAAGCGAATGGTTTTGGTGGGTTGGACACGAAATTAGAGTTCAATGGCCCATTGCAAGTGGCACACATCGAGAAAATGGGTGAGTGGCAGCAGAACGGTATTTTCAACTACGGCGGTCGTCGCAGTGATTCCGCGCCTAAGTTTTACAGTGAAGAGTGCGCCATGTTCATGAACTCTTCAGCAGGTTATGCGGGCATTAAGAAAAACGCCAAGTTTGACTTTGGCGTGTCTCAATTACCTTATCAAGCTAGCGCTATTTCAACACCTAAAAATACCATCATAGGTGGGGCGTCACTTTGGGTGTTGCAAGGTCATAAAAAAGAAGAATACCAAGGTGTGGCTTCTTTCTTAAGCTTCCTGTCTCGTGCTGAAGTGCAAGCGGATTGGCACCAATTTTCTGGATATCTACCTATTACCCACGCGGCATACGACTTAACTAAAGGTCAAGGTTTCTATGCCAAAAATGTCGGAACAGAGACAGGCGTGTTGCAAATGACGTCGGGTACCCCAACAGAAAACTCAAAAGGTCTTCGCCTTGGTAACTTTGTTCAGATTCGTGACATCATCAATGAGGAATTAGAGTCTGTTTGGAGCGGTGAAAAATCGGCTCAAGCAGCGCTAGATGAAGCGGTTAAACGTGGCAATGCGTTATTGCGTAAGTTTGAACGTGCTAACAAGTAACTCATGTTAATTGTTTAGCCTGTTGCCCTCGCTCTGGTGAGCGAGGGCTTTGTATTTCAATCTAGGGCAAGGCGCTGTTTCTATGTCTGTGTATTTTCCTCACAAAAAATTGCCGTATCTGCTGGTGATGCCGCAGCTCGTCATTACTTTTATTTTCTTTTTATGGCCGGCAGAGCAAGCCTTCGAACAAGCCTTTTATCAAGAAGACGCGTTTGGTTTGAGTCGAGAGTTTGTCGGTTTAGATAATTTTTTATATTTATTTAATGACCCTCAGTACTATAAATCCATTTGGGTAACCTTAGTGTTCAGTTTTTCTGTTGCCTTTTTCGGCTTGGCGATTGCCTTGTGGCTGGCGGTGATGGCGGATAGAGTGATTCGTGGCAAGCTGACCTATCAAACCCTATTGATTTGGCCTTACGCGGTTGCGCCCGTTTTAGCTGGTGTGCTTTGGTGGTTATTGTTTGACCCGAGTATGGGGCCAGTTGCTCTATGGCTACAGCACTTTGGCGTGGATTGGAACCATTTTCTAAAAGGTGATCAAGCCATGACCTTGGTGGTCATCTCGGCCACTTGGAAGCAAATCAGTTACAACTTTTTGTTCTTTTTAGCAGGCTTACAAGCCGTGCCGCGCTCTTTAATTGAAGCTGCATCCATTGACGGTGCCAGTCCTTTCAAACGTTTCTGGACCATAGTTTTTCCATTGTTGTCACCGACGACCTTTTTCTTATTGGTGATCAATCTGGTGTATGCCTATTTTGATACTTTCGGTGTCATAGATGCCACCACTCAAGGTGGCCCAGGTGTGAGCACGGCAACCATGGTGTACAAGGTGTTTAATGATGGCTTTATTGGCTTGGACATGGGCAGTTCAGCAGCTCAGTCTGTGATCTTAATGTTTTTGGTTGGCATTATGACCGTGATTCAATTCCGCTATATTGAGCGTAAGGTGGAATACTAATGATAGAAAATCGTCCTTGGCTTACCTTGGTAAGTCACTTCTCATTATTGCTTGGTATTGGCGTGGTGGCTTTGCCGGTTTGGGTTGCTCTAGTGGCATCGACGCATCCAAGTTCTGCTTTTGCTGCTGGAGAAATTCCCTTGTGGTTTGGCGATCAGGCGTTGGAAAACTGGCGTTCTGTGTTTCTGGGAGAAGCCAGTTCTGGTGTCGATGTGCCTGTGTGGAAGATGATGATTAACTCTTTTGTGATGGCGCTTGGTATCACCATAGGTAAGTTGTTTATTTCATTGTTATCGGCTTATGCCATAGTGTTTTTTCGCTTTCCTTTCAGAGGTTTATGTTTCTGGGTAATCTTCATTACGCTGATGCTTCCAGTGGAGGTACGTATTGTACCGACCTACGAAGTGGTGGCGAATTTGGATATGTTAAACAGTTATTCGGGCTTGATTTTACCCTTGATAGCCAGTGCCACTGCGACCTTTTTGTTTCGTCAATGTTTTATGAGCATGCCGGGAGAATTGATCGAAGCCGCCCGCATGGATGGGGCGGGGCCAGTGCGTTTCTTCTTTGATATCTTGTTGCCTATGACACGCACTAATATCGCTGCTTTGTTTGTGATTATGTTTATTTATGGTTGGAATCAGTATTTGTGGCCCGTCATTATCACTACGGATGATGCTTATTACACCTTAGTGATGAGTATCAAGCGTATGTTGGCGGTGGATCAGGGTGATATTGAATGGAATCACGTTATGGTCACCACCTTGTTGGCCATGTTGCCGCCAGTTGCTGTGGTAATTGGTATGCAGAAGTTGTTTGTGAAGGGCTTAGTGGACGCGGAGAAATAATAAATGTCGGACGTTATATTAAAAAACATTGGCAAGACTTACCCAAATGGTTATCACGCGATCCCAAGCATTGATCTGACCATTGAAGAAGGCGAGTTTATCGTTTTAGTTGGGCCATCAGGTTGTGGTAAATCGACCTTGTTACGCATGGTGGCAGGGTTAGAAAGCATTACGCAAGGTGATCTCATGATCAAAGGCGCTAAGGTAAATGAGAAGGAACCTGCCGATCGTGACATTGCTATGGTGTTTCAAAATTACGCCCTTTACCCTCATATGACTGTCTATGCCAATATGGCGTATGGTCTTAAAAATCGTGGTACCAGTAAGGAAGTGATTGCTGAAAAAGTCCATGCGGTTGCCAATATGCTGGGCTTGGAGGAATTATTAGAACGTAAACCCAAACAATTGTCTGGTGGACAGCGACAGCGAGTAGCAATGGGGCGTGCTATGGTGCGTGATCCCAAAGTGTTTTTATTCGACGAACCTTTGTCGAATTTGGATGCCAAATTAAGGGTGCAAATGCGTGTGGAAATACGCCAATTACAGCGCAAATTAGGTACCACTACTTTGTATGTTACGCATGATCAGGTTGAAGCCATGACACTGGCCGATCGACTGGTGGTGCTGAACAAAGGCAAAGCAGAGCAAATTGGCACGCCGATGGACTTGTACAATAAGCCTGCCACGCCCTTTGTCGCTGCCTTTATTGGCTCACCTGCAATGAATTTGATTACTACCAATTTGGACGAACAAGGCATTCGTTTATCACCGGACTTGAGTTTGCCTTTGGTGCATCAGCATAGAGGAAGTGTCATATGGGGTATTCGTCCTGAGCATTTGGAAGTCGTGGATGAGCAAAATGCGGATTTCGCTTTGCGCATTCAAGCGGTAGAATCTCTTGGCGCGGAAACCCTAGTGCATGGCACTTTGGATTTGGGCGTAACACAAGAGTCAATGGTGGTGCGTTTGTCTGGCCCTCATTGGCCAGAAATAAATTCGTTACTGTGGCTGAAAGCGCCGCTGGCACATTGGCATGTTTTTGATGCAGTGACTCAACAACGTTTGTGAGAAAAGTATGACGACTAATACCGTCTTAGACACCAAAGTTATGGGGCATCGTGGCGCGGCTTTATTGGCACCAGAGAATACCTTGTCTTCTATTCGTGCAGCGGCTAAAGCGGGTGCAACTTGGGTCGAGATAGATGTGTATCTGATTGCTGAGGGTGGTTTGGTGATTTTCCATGACGATACCTTAGAGCGTTGCACCAACGGCGCTGGCGAGACTCGTTTGGCCTTGCCAACAGAGGTGGCAAAATTGGATGCAGGCGGTTATTTCTCCGCGGAATTTGCAGGTGAAAAAGTGCCAACTTTGATTGAAGCCTTAGCATGCGTTCAGTCATTGGGCCTTGGCTTAAATCTGGAAATCAAACATGATGGGGCTGATGTTGAAAACATTGTCCCGGCTGTGATGGCAGTGTTGCGAGAGCATTGGCAAGACAATAATAAACTCATTATTTCGAGTTTTAACCACTCGGCCTTGTTGTTGTGTTATGAGATTGCAGATGGGCGTCATCTGGCACAACTGTATGAAGCCATTCCAGATAATTGGCAAACAGAATTAGAAAATATTCAAGCCTACAGTTTGAACTGTGATTACTCTTTATTAACTAAAGAGCAAGCACAGGCGGTAAAGGCAGCGGGTTATAAGTTGTTGTGCTATACCGCGAATGATGCTGATTCTGTTGCTGACCATTGGGATTGGGGAATGGATGCTGTAATTACGGATGACCCAAATAAATTTGCCGCCATGATGGCAGTATAAGGGCAGTTTGTGGTGTTAAGTGATCGTCAAAATCAGATTCTTAATTGGGTACAACAAGAAGATGCTTTGTTGGTGGATGAGATGGTGGCGCATTTTAATGTGTCATCACAGACCATTCGTAAGGACATCAACTTACTGGCGGAACGTCATCTAGTTCGTCGTACTCATGGTGGGATCGCACCTTTATCCAGTTCAGAGAATTTGCCATTTGACCATCGACAGCTGCTAAATGGCGATGCTAAGGGCAAGATAGCCGCCGCAGTGACAGACGTTATTCCAGACGGTGCTTCTGTCTTCTTGGGGATAGGCACAACCGTAGAGTATGTGGCGAAAGCACTTATGCAACATCAAAACCTACAGGTATTTACCAATAACCTAACCGTCGCCAGCATTTTTGGTGGGCAGCCAAATATTCGTGTGCGCGTGCTTGCTGGTAAATTACGTCATCAACATTACGATCTAGTGGGGGAAGAAACCCTTGCAGGCCTAAGGCAATATTATTTTGATTATGGCGTGCTGGGCTGCGGTGGCTTGGACGAAGCGCAAGGCATATTAGATTTTGATCCAGAAGAAGCTGCCGTGAGTCGCGTGCTGGTGGAACAAAGTCGACATACTTTGTTGGTGGTGGATAAACACAAGTGGGGACGCAAGGCTTCTGCAAGAGTGCACAATTTTTCTTCGATTGATCAAATATACACAGATGAACTGACAGAAAAACAAAGTCAATTACTCAAGCTTCACGGGGTGAAGATAACACTTTGTCATTAGGAGGCCATGCCTATTTCTTCTCTTTCAGCGCTGACAAAGCAGGATTGTCAGCAGATACGTTTTATTCTAACCGATTTTGATGACACACTGACGTGGCAAGGGCAATTGCCTGTTGCTACTTTACAAGCCTTGTCTGAATTGTCTGAACAAGGCATAAAAGTCATACCCGTTACCGGTGGCTGTGCGGGTTGGTCTGACATGATTGCCCGCGCTTTGCCGGTGGAAGGCGTGATTACCGAAGGTGGGGCTTGTTTTATTGGTCGTGATGAAAACCTTGGTTTGAACTATCAATTTTGGCGTGATGAAGCGCTAATGAAGACCAATAAAGAAGAGATTTTACAACAGGTTGAAGAAGTGCTGACGGCGTTTCCAACATTACGTTTGGCGCGGGATCAGGCGTATCGCTTAACCGATGTGGCAATTGATTATGCGCAAGATGTACAGCCCCCAGCGTTAGCAGAAAAAGAGCAATGTCTTAGTAAACTGCTTGAGCTTGGCTTAAACGCTCGGGCCAGTTCGATTCATATTAATGTGTGTTCACCCGGCTATGATAAGTTTTCGATGGCACAACGGGTTCTCAAAAACATCTATGGTTTGAGTCAATCAGAACAGCAACAACAAGTATTGTATGTGGGGGACGCACCAAATGATGAAAGCATGTTTGCGCGTTTTCCATTGAGCGTAGGAGTGGCAAATATTGCCCATCATCTTGCGCAAATGACACATCATCCTAAGTTTCAAACGAGCCAACCTGGAGGCTTAGGTTTTGCTGAATTGGCGGCAAGGATTTTAGTTTCTCGGCGTGAGTAACTATTTAATCGCAAGCCCCTAGACGTTTTGAAATGTCATCGGCAGCACTTTTCACCAGCCCTTTCATCGTCTCATAGCTTGCATCGTCGGTACGAAAAGCCGGTGCGGTAACACTGATGGCGGCAACTACTTGGTGTCGAGCGTTGAATATGGGGGCAGCCACACATTTAATACCTATTTCATGCTCTTCAAGGTCCAGTGAAATGCCAGTGTCTTTTATTTGCTGTAAATTGCCTTCCAGGGCCTGTGGTGTTGTCAGTGTGTGCTCGGTATGACGAATAAAATTTTGCTGATGAATAATATCTTGTTGTTTTGCTTCAGGCAGATAGGCCAAAATGGCTTTGCCGACACCAGTACAGTAGACGGGGCCTTTTTTACCTACGGCGGAATATAGGCGCAGACTCTTAGGGCTTTCTAGTTTGTCTATGTAGATGACTTCGGCATCGTCCAGAACCGCTAAATGTATGGTTTCTTGCGTACTGGACCAGAGGTCTCGCATAGGCGCTGCGGCGACATCACGAATGTCTAAGTTGGCCCAAGTACGATGAGCAAGCGCCAGTAAACCATAGCCCGGGTAATAGGCTTGCTTGTGTTCATCAAATCGCACTAGACCATGCTCAAGTAGGGTATTCAGCTGGCGATGAGCAGTGGCTTTAGGCAATTCAGATAAGTCGACAAGCTCAGCAAAGCGTAGTGGGACAGGAGAAGTGCAAACATGATTCAACATGGTCAATGCCTTACTTAGGGAAGAGCCAGCTGGTTTTTTTTCCATCATCATTCCTGTCTGTAAACGTGTTATTGTAAGTATGGTGTTATCTTAACTTAACACTGTCGGATGAGAGAAGGTATTTTAAAACCCTTGTGCGTTTCTTGGGGTAATTGAATGGAGTGGTTAATATGGCAGATGCTTTACGTGTCTGGCGACGCATGGTGATGCCAGACTTGGTGCGTGTGCATCGTTATAAAAGCTTGCCTGAGCAAGGTCCTAAAGTTCTGTTTTTTAGTGGTGGTTCGGCGCTCAATAAAATCAGTCGAGTGTTTAAAGAATACACCCACCATTCTATCCATTTGGTCACACCGTTTGATTCAGGCGGTAGCTCTGCTCGCCTTCGTGATGCGTTTGACATTCCTGCTGTTGGGGATTTGCGCAGTCGTTTGATGGCACTGGCGGATGAAACCGTAATGGGACAACCGGAAGTGTATGCCTTGTTTACACATCGTTTAAGCAGTGCGCAAAGTGCTGCGGAATTAAGGCTGCAATTAAACGCCTTAGTGGCAGGTGAACACGAGTTAATCGCTTGTATTCCCAATCCGATGAAGGCCTTGATTCAAACGCAACTGGCAGTGACACAGCAGAGCATTGACGATACTTTTGATTTGCGCGGTGCCAGTATAGGCAATTTGATTATGGCTGGTGGTTATCTCAATAATCAATATCAGCTGGATCCAATTGTATTTTTATTTTCTAGGCTTATCAAAGCATTGGGTGAAGTAAAAACAACCATAGATGCAGACCTGCATCTGGGAGTAGAATTAGAGAATGGCGATGTTGTCTTAGGGCAGCATAATATTACGGGTAAAGAGACTTCATTATTATCCAGTCCAATTAAACGCATGTGGTTGAATAAGGGGCTCAAAAAAGCCTCTCCTACTACTTGCCATATCGCTGATGATCGCATTGATGCAATTGCAAGTGCGGACTTGATTTGTTATCCACCGGGAAGTTTTTATAGCAGCTTGTTGGCGAACCTCATGCCACAAGGTGTGGGACGAGCTATTTGTCAAAATCCTAACCCGAAAGTGTATTTGCCAAATTTAGGAACAGACCCAGAGCAATTGGGTTTATCGTTAAACGAGCAAGTGGAGCGACTGATTGCGATTGTGTTAAACGATGTTCCTGAACTGGCCAGTTATGCTGCCTTGGATTACTTACTGCTGGATGATCGTTATGATTATGGTGATGTGGATTTTGATAAATTAGTTCGTTTGAATGTTGCGGTGATTAAAACGCCATTAATTACTCATAAGCCTGAAAAATATGACGAGGGATTAGTTACAAAAGCTTTGTTGTCCTTGGTATGAAGCAGATGTTTTGAATAAGGTGTGCTACTTTTTTTAGTGAAAGGGATAAAAAAAATTACGTGACGTAACACTTTTGTGTTATTCGAAACATCACTTTAGCTGTCATAGTAGTGATACTTGATTATAAGAGAGCTGTCATGAGTACAAAAGTACTGATATGTGATGATTCAAGGATTGCAAGGAAGCAGCTGGCAAAGGTATTGCCAAATGACTGGAACGTCGAAATTGAATTTGCTGAAAATGGACAAGACGCGCTGCAGCAGATAGCAGCGGCGTCTTTTGATATATTGTTTTTAGATTTGAATATGCCGGTTAAAGACGGCTATGAAACCCTCGAAGCTTTGCAAGGTGTGGCTGGTGCGCCTGTGGTCATTGTAGTGTCTGGTGATGTTCAGCCAAAAGCCATTGAGCGAGTAAAAGCAATGGGGGCGGCGGCTTTTCATAAAAAGCCTGCATCGTCTGAGGATATTCGTGAGTTGCTTTTGGATCTGGATTTGCTAACGCAGCAAAACCAATTGACGCAACCCGTATCGCGACCGCATGAAACAGCAGCGGAAAGTTTCAGTCTGCAAGACACCCTACAAGAAGTGTCTAATATTGCTATGGGGCGCGCTGCCAGCGCTCTGGCAGAAATGCTTAATGTGTTTATTAAGTTGCCTGTGCCGCAAGTCAATATTTTAGAAGTGAGCGAGTTGCAAATGGCGCTGGAATACAGTGTTAAAGAAGACAGTTGCTCAGCGGTCGCTCAAGGTTTTGTCGGGTCTGGCATCGCCTTTGAAGCTTTGCTCATTTTTAATGACTCCAGTTTCCCTGATATGGCTCAGTTGCTCGGTATGTCTCAAGACTATTCGCGTGAGTCTGAGACAGAGTTGCTGATGGATGTTTCATCGGTTTTGGTCGGGCCATTTATGTCGGCGGTGGGTAAACAGCTTAATATTGATTTTAGTCATGGTCACCCCACCTTGCTGGGACAACATGTCAAAATTTCTGACCTAATTAATGTGAAAAAGACCACGTGGAAACGTACCTTAGCGGTGGAAATTGTTTATGAGGTGGAAAACTATCAAATTAATTGTGATTTGATGTTGCTGTTCACCGAAGATTCTGTGCCTACCCTAGAGCATTTGTTGTCATTTTTGGCTGAGGACGAAGAATGAGTAATCAAGCCGATGGATTAGCCGATTTTCATTGGATGTTTGATCTTTTGCATCATATCGATGTGGGGTTGGTGGTGTTGGACCAAGAATACAGGGTGCAGTTGTGGAACAGTTTTATGGAGAATCACAGTGGTGTGAGTTCTTCTATTGCTAAACAACAGTCCATCTTTAGTATTTTTTCTGATCTTGATGCAGATTGGCTAAAGCAAAAAATAGATAATGTATTTGGTTTAAAAACACCCATCTACATTTCTTGGGAGCAGCGACCCTATTTGTTTGAGTTTAAATGCTATCGTCCTTTGACGAGTATTGCTGACAACATGTATCAAAATGTGGCAATTCGCCCTATTTCTGGACCGGATGGTAGGATTAAGCAAGTGTGTTTGGTGGTGTACGATGTGACTGATGTGGCCACTAATAAAATGGCCTTTGATGCGGTGCGACAACAATCTTAACTAGTATCTTTTATAAGCTTTTTATAAGACTGCTTCACTTTTAAGTGATTTTTTAGGAGCGGTTTTGGTCTAAAAGTCTTTGATATGGCTATGATTATTTTGTTGGTTTAGGTTTTCTGTGCTGATCATATGTTTTCACTTTAACTATGAACTTTTTTCTCCGAATTTTCGACATAAGCACAAACTATTGTAATCGTCATTTGTGGGGTTACTATGTGCGTATGAGAAATAGCATCTGGAGTGATAAATGAACGGCCAACTGATGAATGAGTTGGAAGAGTTAGGGGGAGAGATACGTCCCGCAAGCTTAAAAAAATGCGATGAAATCATCGTAGATCAACCTGGCTTTACCGCCGTTATCGCCTTATGGGGTGGTCATCTGGTTAGCTTTATTCCCTCTGGGCAGCCCGACCTTTTGTTTCAATCAGACAATCAAGGTGGCGAAGGCCGTTTTGGACGTCGTCATTTTGGTGTGCCTGTTTGCTGGCCCTGGTTTGGTGCAAATGAAGACGAAGAAGATTATCCAGCCCACGGTTTGGCACGATACTTCCGCTGGCAGTTCATTGAAGCAGGGCGTTTCAAAAATGGCGATGTGAAAATTGTTATTCGTTTGGCGTCCGAAGATCATCCTTTGATTGAAGAAATGTGGCCCCAAGCGTTTGAACTGCGTCAGGTATTTCGCTTTTCCAGTAAAGGCTTTCGCATTAACTTTACTGCTGCAAACCTATCTGATAAGCCCATGCCAGTGAGTGAAGCCTTACACACTTATTTTCATGTAGGTAATAATAAAACAGCGCAAGTGCATGGCTTAGATCAAATCACTTACGTGGATAAATTTAACAGTGGTCAAACAGTGGTGCAACAAGGGGAGGTTTCACCTTGTCATTATATGGATCGAGTCTATTTAGATGCTCCACAGGAATGTGAAATTCATGACCCTGATTTAGGGCGACGTTTGCAGATTCAAACCGAAGGCAGTGCCAGCACCATTTTATGGAATCCAGGTGATGAATTGGCAAAACAACGCATTGACATGGAAGATGCGGATTACCAGCGTTTTGTTTGTGTGGAAGCGGGTAATGCCTTGTCTAATGCTTATAAAATTGCACCAGGTGACATTCATCAGTTAAAACTTAAGGTAAAACACAAGCCGCTGAAAGAAGACTAAATTGTCAATTAAAGTGTTTTCTGTTTTATCCATAAGGCTTCACCTGCAATAAAAAACCGCTGTCAGTATTAAGCTGACAGCGGTTTTTTTACGCATCGATAAATTTCTTAGTCGATGTTGTATTCCATTATCAAAGGCGCGTGATCCGAGAAACGCTGACCTTTGTAAATGGTGCCACCTTGGATCAGGTTCTTAAGACCAGGCGTGGCGATTTGGTAGTCCAAACGTCCGCCTTCGTCCAATTTCCAAGCTCGTTCGTAATCCGGCCACCAAGTGTATTGTTTATCTTGTTTGTTGACCTGACGGAAAGCGTCAATGTATTCCAATTCATTGAAAATTTCATTAATCCATTTACGCTCTTCTGGTAAAAAACCAGAATTACGCTGATTAACGAACCAGCTACTCACATCAATCGGTGAACGAGCCACATTGGCGGTGCCACAAAAGATGAATTCACGACGTTTACGGCGCGTTTTTACTAAGTGATTTTTGAAGCCTTCCATGAAGCGATATTTATGCTCTTGCAATGCTTCTTCATGATTTGAGCCATGTGGCGTTAAAAAAGCACCTATACTGACTTTATCAAAATCAGCTTGGATAAAGCGGCCTTCAAAATCGCATTCAGGAAAGCCCATACCTGTCATTATGGCCTTTGGCATGCTTTTACAGTAGATGGCTACGCCTGCTTGATCAGGTGTTTCCATTGAATCAAAAAAATAGGTGTTGTACTCGGGTGGAAAGAAAACACTGTCGTTTAGACTGCGTTCATCCGCCTGTATATCTTGCAGACATACAACATCCGGGTTCTGACGAACCATCCATTCAAAAAAGCCGCGATCGGCTGCTTGCTTTATACCGTTTACATTAAGGCTGATGACCTTCATTTCTGGTCCCTACAATTCCTAGCCGTGTGTTATATTAGCGCCTATCCTAAGTTAGCATGGCTTTTTAAACCACTTTGGTGAGGCTATGTTGTGAATTTTTATCTTTCTGGAGTCGGCATGAAACCTTACCAAAGAGACTTTATTGAATTCGCCATCGAACAAAATGTATTGCGTTTTGGCGAATTCACACTTAAATCAGGCCGCGTAAGCCCATACTTTTTTAATGCTGGCTTATTCAATTCTGGCCAAGCATTGGCCAAGTTAGGCCGTTTTTACGCTGCCTCTCTCATGGAAGCAAATGTTCCATTCGATGTTTTGTTCGGCCCTGCGTATAAGGGCATTCCATTGGCAACCACGACAGCTGTCGCCTTGTATGATCACCATAATTTAGATACACCATACGTATTCAACCGCAAAGAAGCAAAAACTCACGGTGAAGGTGGTTCTCTTGTGGGTGCGGCATTGCAAGGTAACGTCATGATAATTGACGACGTTATTACTGCCGGCACCGCCATTCGAGAAGTTATGGCCATTATCCAGCAGGCCAACGCGGCGCCTGCTGGTGTGCTGATTGCCCTGGATCGTCAAGAACGAGGCCAAGGAGACTTATCGGCCATCCAAGAAGTCGAACGTGACTTTGGAATGCCAGTCATCAGCATTGTTTCTTTAAATGACATCATGACCTACTTGGCTGAACAGGATTCCCCCGAATTTGCTCAGCATTTGGACGCGGTGAAAGCCTATCGCGACCAGTACGGTATTTAATCACTTTGCTAAGGTTCGAAGTTGGTCGGGCCTTAGCGATTTTCCATCAAGTTATGTGCCAGTAATGGCCATTGTTCTTGCCAAGCTTCCATTGGCTTAGTTTTAAATTCACTGCGCACGTAATGACGAATTTTACCTTCAATCACGGCGATTAAAAAATCTGCGCTTGGTGCCACACCTATTTTACTGCGCAAGCCTTGTTTTAAATCTGCCTCGCGAATCACTTGTTTAAGTTGGGTTTCCACACGATCAAATAATTGAGCAATGCGCACGCGTAAGCGTTCGGTTTCGCCCGACAGTGCATCTGCCGTCAGCAAACGGCACATGCCAGGATTTTGCTGGGCAAAATGCAATATCAGCGTCATGATCATGTCAATGCGTACCACTACATCTGATTCATCTTGAACAATGCGATTAATGCGGGAAAATAGGGTTTCCTCAATAAATTCGATCAAACCTTCAAACATTTTGGCTTTACTTGGGAAGTGACGATACAAAGCCGCTTCTGAAACGCCCACTTGTTTGGCCAGTGCCGCCGTTGTAATACGAGCACCTGGGCTGCTTTCCAGCATTAGCGCCAATGCTTGTAAAATTTGTGTGCGGCGATCGATTTTTTTATTGCTCATGGTCTTTTACCCATTTATAAGCTGATATCTTTTTGTATCTTATAGACAGGGAGAGTGACTAATCACTCGCCTTATTATTGGTTATCAATGTGCCTACGCCCGTGTCGGTAAAGATTTCCAATAGGGTCGCATGTGGCACTCGACCATCAATGATATGCGCGCTAGTGACGCCTGCATTGACTGCGGACAAGGCACAACTGATTTTCGGTAGCATGCCGCCATAGATGGTGCCATCGGCAATCAGTGCGTCAACTTGAGCTGTGCTGAGGCCAGTTAATACTTTACCTTCTTTATCTTGTACGCCGGAAATGTTGGTCAATAACATCAATTTTTCTGCACCTACGGCTTCGGCAACTTTGCCCGCAACTAAATCTGCATTGATGTTATAAGCATTGCCTTCGTCATCGACACCAATAGGAGCTATCACAGGAATCAGATCACTGCTTTCAAACAGCTTAAGGAAATTAGTATCTACGTTCGCTACTTCGCCAACATGACCAATGTCGACTTGTTCTGGTACGCTTGCGCCTTCTGCTTGTTGTTTCACAAAGAGTTTTTTTGCTTTGATAAAACGACTGTCTTTACCTGTTACCCCAATGGCACGACCACCAGCTTCACAAATCAGGTTAACGATTTCTTTGTTAACCTGACCGCCAAGGATCATTTCCACCACGTCCATAGTCGCGGTGTCGGTAACGCGCATACCATTGATAAACTTTGATTCAATGTTCAACTTAGTCAACATGTGGCCAATTTGTGGGCCACCACCGTGTACCACAATTGGATTGATACCTATGGCTTTCATTAACACTATATCGCGCGCGAATCCAGCTTGCAGGGTTTCATCTGTCATGGCGTTACCACCATATTTGATGACTAATGTTTTGCCTGCAAAGCGTTGAATGTAGGGGAGAGACTCACTTAGCACCTTGGCAACGTCTAAAGCAGATTCACGGGAAAAAGCCACGTTTTCATTACTCCTGTTAAACTCATCAAAAGGTATGTCTTAGACTCTGGCTTAGGCTGAGCACACACTGTGAACCTAGTGTGCGTTGCGCTTTATAGATGAAGGCTTGTGTGATTAAGCTAATGACACACAAGGCGGCCAACGAGTGTAAGCAACCACTTAGGGTTGAAATGATAACGTGATCTTAGCGGATTAACTACAGAAAAATGTATGAAAATTACGAACTTCTGACTTATGAAAGTAAAATTACAGGCAGGAATGGGCGATAGTTGAGCTAGGCTGATTAGCAAGAGAGAAAGGGTGAAATTTATTCACCCTTTTTTTACAGCCGCCTATTATTTTGTGCCAGTGTGGCCGAAACCGCCAGCGCCTCGTTCGGTTTCTTCAAACTCCTTCACTATATCGAATTCTGCCTGCACTACTGGCAGCAATACCAGTTGTGCAACACGTTCCCCAGGTTCGATCACAAAACTGGAATTGCCACGGTTCCAGCAAGATACCATGAGCTCACCTTGGTAATCTGAATCGATCAGTCCAACCAGATTGCCTAATACAATGCCATGTTTATGACCAAGTCCTGAGCGCGGCAAAATGGTTGCTGCAAGATTTGGATCTTGAATGTATATCGCTAACCCAGTCGGTATTAGGGTGGTTTCACCTGGCGCTAGCTCAATGGCTTGATCAAGGCAAGCTCGCAAATCTAAACCGGCTGAGCCTTCTGTGGCATAAGTTGGCAGAGGAATGTCTTGGCCAATTTTGTCGTTAACGATTTTTAATTGAATAGCTTGTTTCATGTGTGTCTCTTAATCTGCTTACAAGGATTGAGTGTATTGATAAATATGTTCCACCAGTTGCACTGCCAATTGTTGCTTACTGGCTTTTTCGGGGAACCATGTCTGTTCTTTGCTAATAACAGTGACTTGGTTTTCATCTTGATTAAAACCTATGTCACTGCGTGATACGTCATTTGCAATGATGATGTCTAAACCTTTGCGTTCTAGTTTGCTCTTAGCGTAAGTGATGACGTCTTGTGTTTCGGCGGCAAAGCCCACCATGCATTTTGCGCCTTGTTGTTTAGCAATAGTGGCAATGATGTCTGGGTTTTTAACGAGAGTAAGCTGCAGCTCATCATTGTCAGTTTGTTTCTTCATTTTTTGACTGCTTTGGGACTTCATTTTGAAATCCGCTACCGCAGCAGCACCAATAAAGACATCCGCTTTTTGAATCGTAGCTTGTTGACAAGCTAACAGCATGTCATCTGCGCTCTTTACCTTAATTAAGGTTACACCTTGAGGTGTCTCGAGGGTGACAGGTCCAGAAATCAGGGTCACTTTAGCACCACCTTGTTGTGCTGCTTGTGCCAATGCATAGCCCATTTTGCCGGAGCTGTGGTTGCTGATATAACGAACGGGATCGATCGCTTCCATAGTGGGGCCGGCTGTAATGACCCAATGCTGCCCGGTTAAATTCTGTGGTTTGGAATCTGCCGCCAAATAGTCATTTAAATAGACAAAGATATCCGCAGCTTCGCTCATACGACCGGGACCAATGTCACCACAGGCTTGCGAGCCGTCTGCAGGGCCAATACTGAGTACGCCGCGTTCGGCAAGTAACTTGGCATTGGTTTGAGTAGCAGGGTGTCGCCACATGGCTTGGTTCATCGCTGGGGCCAGTATGATAGGGGCTTCAGTTGCCAAACAAAGTGTCGTTAATAAGTCGTTGGCCATGCCTTGTGCGTAGCGCGCCATAAAATCAGCTGACGCAGGTGCAATGACAATCAAATCCGCCCATTTGGCCAGCTCTATGTGTCCCATGCCAGCCTCTGCCGCTGGATCGAGCAAAGTACTTCTGACTGGATTGGTTGAGATGGCCTGCAATGTCATTTCTGTTACAAAGGCTTTAGCACCTTCTGTCAAAACAACCTGTACTTCTGCTCCGGCTTTGGTGAGCAAACGAATGAGCTCAATACTTTTATAGGCGGCTATGCCACCAGTAATGCCTAATAAAATACGTTTGCTCGTTAGGTTTGACATAAATAACTTCTCAAGTCTTGCTCTGATCTATATTGTTAGTTGTATTGGCAGGAAGCCAATTTGAACTAAGGTTATCACGGATCAGGGAGTAGATCATGAGTATTAAACATTGGCCAGAACAAGATAGGCCACGAGAAAAGTTGATTCAGTATGGTGCATCAACCTTATCGGATTCCGAGTTACTGGCAATATTTTTGCGTACCGGAACACATGGCTTGAGTGCAGTAGAGTTGGCTCGACAATTATTACAACATTTTGGTGGTCTGCGAGCTTTGTTGTCTGCTAGTAAAGAAGAATTTTGCCAAGGCTTTGGTTTGGGGGATGCGAAATACTCCCAGCTACAGGCGGTATTGGAAATGTCTAAACGTCATCTGCAAGAGCATTTAATGCATGAAGCCGTGTTTTCTAGTGCTGAACAGGTGCGTACTTATCTATCCTCTCAATTACGTCATGTGCAAAGGGAAGTGTTTGCCGTGTTATTTTTGGATTCCCAGCACAGATTGATTCGTTATCAAGAGCTGTTTCTAGGCACGATTGATGCGGCAGCAGTGTATCCACGTGAAGTGGTGAAAGCTGCTCTTCAGTTCAATGCCGCTGCGATAATCGTAGCTCATAATCATCCTAGTGGCGTTGCTGAGCCCAGTCAGGCGGATATATTTATTACTTCTCGTATTAAGTCGGCTTTAGATTTGATTGATGTGAGGTTACTTGATCACTTTGTGGTAGGAGATGGAATACCTGTGTCTCTGGCTGAGCGGGGTTTGATTTGAGTTTTTCCTTAATCTAAATGAAGTAGGTCCTTGATCGTGAAAGAGGACGTATTTTTTCATAACTTTTCTAGAATCCCATCATCTTTAGATAGTGCTATAGGTGATGTAATGAAAATTCATAAACTGGTGACTTTGTTTTGTGCAATATTAGTGGGTAGCTCAGGTGTTGTTTTAGCGAATGAATATCGTCTTGTTGGTCTGCAAAATGTTGAAGTGTATTCACCTTCCAGACAGGAAAAAGTCTCGATTAAAGTGTGGTATCCGTCTGCGAGCGTTGGCAAGCCGACTTTGCTTGAATCCAGTCGTATCTTCAAAGGAAGCTTAGTATTAAAAGAGGGAAGGGTTGCCCCTGGTCATTATCCTCTTGTGATTATGTCTCATGGATCAGGCGCCAATAACGACAGTATGGCTTGGTTGGCAATCGCATTGTCACGCTCAGGTTTTATTGTCGCGGCACCGAATCATCCGGGTTCAAGCACAGGGGATTCAACGCCAGTTGATACGCCTAAGTTATGGCAGCGCACCGACGACCTTGCTTTGGTGATGACCTTCTTAACTGAAACATGGTCGGCACGACACAACCTCGATACTACCAAAATTGGCGTCCTAGGTTTTTCCTTAGGCGGCGCTGCCGCTATGTCATTGGTTGGGGCAAAGGTACATCTTGATAAATATGTTGATTATTGTGATAAGTATCCATCTATGGCGGATTGTCACTGGTTTGATTCGCTAATAGGGTATGTGGATGGAAAACAAGTTGCTATGGCACCGTTTGATCTTAGGTTAACTGATAAGCGCAAGTTCGAACAATCGAATTTAGATGATAGGGTTAGAGCCGCGGTGTTGGTGGATCCATCTATGGCATTAGCATTTGAGATGAATCAATTGCGGCATATTGATGTGCCTATGCATTTTATTAACCTTGGGCACCCGAATAAGGTGCCAGTATCTGTTGATGCTAGCTTACTAGCATCAAGCGTTTCTAATGGACAGTTAAATAATGTGTTAGAGGCAACACATTTTAGTTTTTTACCTGAATGTAAGAAAGGCGCAAAAGCCTTTCTAGAAGCAATTGGAGAGGAAGATCGACTTTGTGATGAAGTAGGCATCAGATCGAGAGAGGATTTACATACTGAACTAATATACTTGATAAGACGTGCTTTCAAACGCTCTTTGCTTTAGGGATAGTCAATGAAAAAAGATCGAACTGATCATTTTTTAACAAAAGATTTGCTCTACAGGCTTGGTTATGGGAAAATGCGCGCCGCTATACCTTTGGTATGGGATTTTTTTGAATCATAGGGATTCATGCTCCGCCTGAGGAAGTGAAGCACACTTCCAATAATTTCTGGATAGCAAAAGGGTTTTAATATGTCTCGCGTATGTCAAGTTACAGGGAAGCGTCCTGTTACAGGTAACAACGTTTCTCACTCAAAGCGTCGCACTAAGCGCCGTTTTCTTCCTAACCTTCACTGGCACCGTTTTTGGGTAGACAGTGAAAACCGTTACGTTCGTATCCGTGTATCTTCTAAAGGTATGCGTATTATCGATAAAAAAGGCATTGATGCAGTTCTTGCTGAAATGCGTGCTAACGGCGAAAAAGTATAAGGAACTGAATTATGGCTTCTAAAGGCGCTCGCGATTTAATTCGCATGGTATCTTCTGCTGGTACTGGTCATTTCTACACAACTGACAAGAACAAGCGAAATACTCCAGACAAACTTGAAATGAAAAAGTTTGATCCTGTTGTACGTAAGCACGTTATGTACAAAGAAGCGAAAATTAAATAATTTTTGTTTCTTAAAAAGAGAACCGACTCCATGAGTCGGTTTTTTTGTATCTAGTAGATATACTTTGTTCATTTGGTCAACATTTTGTCTGTTCTAGTTTATGGGGTGATGCATGCCTGAATTACCAGAAGTGGAAACCACTATGCGTGGTATTGAGTCCCATTTGGTGAGTCATAAAATCGCGCAAATAGACATTCGTCAGCCACAATTACGTTGGCTGATTCCCTCCGAATTAAGCCAGCAAGTCGTGGGACAAGAGATTAGCCACTTATCACGTCGTGGCAAATATATAGGTGTTCATACAGATAAGGGCACCATGATTATTCATTTAGGGATGTCGGGCAGTTTGTATTTTGTGCCTGCTAATACGCCACCTTTGTTTCATGATCATGTGGATTTTCGCATTGCAGATGCCGATCATTGGCTGCGATACACAGACCCTCGTCGTTTTGGTGCCATCTTATGGACAACTGAAGATTGGCAGCAGCATGATTTGTTGCGTCATCTAGGGCCTGAGCCTTTGTCCGATGAGTTTGACCTGGATTACTTTTACGCTAAAGCCAAAGGTCGTAAAGTGCCAATCAAAACCTTTGTGATGGACAGTAAAACAGTAGTGGGAGTAGGTAACATTTATGCGAATGAGGCGCTGTTTATGGCAGGCATTCGTCCAACGCGGATGGCAGGAAATATTTCCAAAGTTAGAATGCGTAAATTGCTAGAGTGCATTAAAATAGTGCTTGAGAATGCCATCAAGCAAGGCGGCACCACATTGAAAGATTTTGTGGGTGGTGACGGTAAACCAGGATATTTTAAACAGGAGTTAGCCGTATACGGACGTGCAGGTAAGCCTTGTGTCAGGTGTCAGAAGGTATTGATTGAAGTACGTCAAGCTCAACGCAGTACGGTTTACTGTACCCAATGCCAAACTTGACCTCTTGTTCAATTTAGGCACAAGAATTGCTGTAAATTAGTTTGATTTAGTCAATCAAGTGGAAGTTTTTCGGGTGCCACTCGATGTTTGCGCAAAAACCATGGTTAAAATGTGCATATTTCGTTGCGGTATTGTTTGAATGGGTTTATTTTGACCAGTTAGGCAAGTTTGTATTGCCTAGATTAATTACATAAAAAGAGGAATAGGAATGAAAGGTGTCTTTATTGCGTCAGTTACGGCGTTGGCCATCTCTGCAAGCATGGCTCAAGCAGCTGATCCAGCTGTGGTATATGACCAAGCGGGTAAATTCGATAAGTCTTTTAATGAAGGCGTATACAATGGCGTGAAAAAGTACACGTCTGAATCAGGTATACAAGTTCGTGAATTTGAGCCAAAGAACGAAGCGCAGGTTGAACAAGGTCTTCGTCGTTTAGCAAAACGTGGTTATTCTCCTATCGTTGCGGTTGGTTTTAACATGACATCTGCGGTAGAAAAAGTGGCTAAAGACTTCCCGAACATTCAATTCAGCATCATTGATAGTGTGATCGATTTGCCAAACGTTCAGTCTATTGTTTTCAAAGAACACGAAGGTTCATTCCTAGTGGGTGCTTTGGCGGCCATGGCGTCTAAAACTGATACCGTAGGCTTTGTCGGAGGTATGGATATTCCTCTTATCCGTAAATTTGGCTGTGGTTACGAGCAAGGTGTGAAATACGTTGCTGCTGACGCCACGGTTCTACAGAATATGACAGGTTCGACTGGTGCGGCGTTTAATGATCCAACAAAAGGGTCTGAACTTGCTAAGAGCCAGTTCTCTCAAGGTGTAGACGTTGTCTTTGCGGCGGCGGGCGGTACAGGTATCGGTGTTTACCAAGCGGCGAAAGACGAAGGTAAATTGGCGATCGGTGTAGACTCAAACCAAAATTACTTGCAACCAGGAACCATGCTAACTTCTATGGTTAAGCGTGTTGACCTAGCGGCATACAACACTTACCAGAGCGCTGCTGACGGTTCTTGGAAGCCAGGCGTTGTAGTACTTGGTTTGGCAGAGGGTGGTGTTGACTGGGCGCTTGATGATAATAACGCTAGTTTAGTAACCGCCGATATGAAGTCTAAAATCCAAGATATTCGCAGTAAAATCATCAGCGGTGATATCAAGGTTCATGACTACATGTCAGACAATACTTGTAACTATTAAGTTATAAGAGAAGGCAGTTGTTCGTTTTGGCGGACAACTGTTTTTTTATGCAAAGGACGGCATTCATAATACCTTATTGATTGAGTGTGTAATTGGCAAAGCTTTGTACATAATGTTTTGTTGATGATAAGAGAGACAGGTAAAAGCACATATAGAGTGCTCTCGCTTTAGAGTCGTTCTCTAAGGGTTCCAATTTAAGCAGATGAATAACTTTTGATATGACGAATAATACAGAGCCATTCGCAATTGAATTGCGAGATATCAGCAAACGTTTTGGTGCCGTGCAAGCTAATAAAGACATTAGTTTACAAGTTCCGGCTGGTACTGTTCATGGCATTATCGGTGAAAATGGTGCTGGTAAATCCACTTTGATGAGCATCATTTATGGCTTTTATGAGGCGGATACTGGTTTTATCGAAGTGGGTGGTAAACGAGTTGATATTCGAAGTTCACAAGATGCGATTGACGCTGGCATTGGCATGGTGCATCAGCACTTTATGCTGGTGGAAAACTTCAGTGTACTAGAAAATGTGGTATTGGGTGCAGAGGGCGGTGCTTTATTAAAAGGCGGTTTGGCTGCTGCCAGAGTTGAGTTGCAGCGTCTTGCCAAAGAGTACAGCTTAGACATTGATGTTGATGCCATTGTGGAAGACCTGCCAGTTGGTTTACAACAACGAGTCGAGATTCTAAAAGCACTTTATCGTGGCGCACGCATTCTTATTTTGGATGAGCCTACTGGTGTATTAACACCGCAAGAAGCGGATCATCTGTTTCGTATCCTCAAATCCCTCAAAGAGCAGGGCGTAACTGTATTGCTTATTACTCACAAATTGCGTGAAATTATGGCGTCTACTGACAATGTGTCTGTGATGCGCCAGGGGGAAATGGTGGCTCACCGTGAAACGGCACAGACGAATCCGGAAGAATTAGCTGAGCTGATGGTGGGTAAAAAAGTGCGTCTAAAAGTCAATAAAGATGACGCAAAATCTGGCAATGTGTTCTTATCTGCAAAGAACTTAACTCAGTTTGATAACCAAGGCGTGAAACGTCTAAAAGAAGTGAGTTTAGAATTACGTGCAGGCGAGATTTTGGGTATTGCTGGTGTGTCGGGTAACGGTCAAAGCGAGTTGCTAGACGTATTGTCTGGGATTATGCCAATGGATGAAGGCGAAATTCAGTTTGCTGGCCAAACCATTACGGCAAAAGCCCCGAAAGATGCTGCACAAATGCGTGATTTAAAAATGGCTCACGTACCAGAAGACCGTCATAAAATGGGGTTGGTAACCGGTTTTGAGGCTTATGAAGCGGCGGTATTGGGGTACCACAACTCTTCTTCGTACAATGGCAAGATTTTAATGGATCGCAAAGCCATGTTGGATGAATGTCATGTTCGTATGGCGGATTGGGATGTACGCCCACCTAATCCACATTTAAAAACCGCTAATTTCTCTGGCGGTAATCAGCAAAAAATCGTGATTGCTCGTGAAGTGGAGCAGAATCCGGACGTATTGTTGATTGGTCAACCAACTCGTGGTGTCGATATCGGTGCGATCGAAAACATACACGAACAAATTGTTAAACTAAGAGACTCAGGCAAAGCCATTTTGCTTGTGTCGGTAGAACTGGATGAAATTATGGCACTGAGTGATCGCATCATTGTGATGTTTGATGGGGCTGTGGTCGGTGAGCTTGATGCAAAAGATGCTGACGAACGTACTTTGGGCTTGATGATGGCTAATGCTCATGACAAAGAACAAGAAGGAGCATCAGCATGAGTGAAGCAAAAGTGCCAGCTTGGGTCAATATTGCCCTGATTCCTTTTTTGAACATTTTTTTGGCCTTTATCGTATCGGGTTTAGTAATTTTAGCGATTGGAGAAAACCCACTCGAAGCCGCAGGATATTTGATTTACGGTGCTTTCGGTTATAACGAAGGTATAGGTTACACCCTTTATTATGCAACCAATTTAATTTTCACCGGTTTGGCTGTATCGGTCGCTTTTAAAGGTGGTTTGTTCAACATTGGTGGTGAAGGTCAAGCTTACATTGGTGGTGAAGGTCAAGCTTACATTGGTGGTTTAGGTGTTGGTTTAGTCTGTCTTGCATTGGATCACACCATGCCATTATACGTGATTGCACCTCTGGCGATTTTGGGAGCAGGAGCTTTTGGTGCGGCTTGGGCTTATATTCCAGCTTATCTGCAAGCACGTCGTGGTAGTCATATCGTGATTACGACCATCATGTTTAACTTTATTGCTTCTTCTTTGATGGTTTATTTGATTGTGAACTGGCTAAGAGAAGATGGCCGCATGGTGCCAAATAGTCGTACCTTTGAAGAGAGTGCTTGGTTGCCTTATCTGCATCAATTGCTATCGCCTTTAGGAATCGATATCGGTGATTCCCCTTTAAACTTGGCCTTTTTGCTTGCCTTGATTTGCTGTGTGTTTGTATGGGGTTTAATTTGGCACACTCGTTGGGGATACCAATTGCGTACTTTGGGAACTAATCCAACAGCGGCGCGCTATGCTGGTATTGATACCGCCAAGGTGACTATCTGGGCGATGTTAATCTCTGGTGGCTTAGCAGGTTTTGTTGGTGTTAATGAAATCATGGGGGTAAACCATAACCTATTGCTGAATTTCACAGCGGGTTATGGTTTTGCTGGTATAGCGGTTTCTTTGATGGGACGCAATCACCCTATTGGTATTGTACTTGCCGCGGTTCTGTTTGGTGCTTTGTATCAAGGTGGAGCAGAACTGGCGTTCGAAATTCCAACCATCACACCGGAAATTGTGGTTGTGATTCAAGGTTTGGTCATTTTATTCTCTGGTGCGCTTGAGCATATGTTCAAAGACCGTATCGAAGGTTTCTTCATTCGCAGAGCGTTAGCCTAGGGGACTCACAATATGTTTGAAACATTAATACTCATGTTAGACGCTACCATGCGAGTGTCTACACCGCTTATTTTTGCAGCTTTGGCTGGTTTGTATTCAGAGCGTGCTGGTATTGTTGACATCGGCCTAGAAGGAAAAATTTTAGGTAGCGCTTTTGCAGCGGCAGCCGGCGCGGCTATCTTTGGTTCCGCTTTGATTGGTCTGTGCTTCGGCATCATTGCGTCAGTGTCTTTGGCTATGATCCACGGTTTTGCTTGTATCACACACCGTGGTGATCATATCGTGTCGGGTGTGGCGATCAACACCATAGTAGCCGGTTTAACCGTTACCTTATCAATGGACTGGTTCGGTATGGGTGGCCAAACGCCTACTCTGTCTGGTGACTCTCGCTTCATGTCGATTACTTTGCCGTTTGCTGACAGCTTGGCGAATGTGCCTGTGATTGGTCTGATCTATTCAGAATTGCTCAGTGGTCACAATATTCTAGTGTATCTATCCTTCGTTATGGTGCCAGTGACCTTCTGGGTGGTTTATAAAACACGTTTTGGTTTGCGTTTACGTGCAGTGGGAGAAAACCCTCATGCGGTGGATGCTGCGGGTATTTCTGTTGCCTTTCTTCGTTACCGAGCTCTGATTGTCTGTGGCATTTTGTGTGGTTTGGCGGGGGCTTACTTGTCGACAGCGCACAATGCTGGTTTCTTGAGGGATATGAGTGCAGGTAAAGGTTATATGGCACTTGCAGCCCTAATCTTTGGTAAATGGCGTCCAGTGCCAGTGTTGTTTGCTTGCCTGCTATTTGGTTTCTTAGATGCGGTTGCTGTGCGCATGCAAGGGGTGGTAGTACCTGGTATTGGTGAAGTACCAGTGCAGGCAATTGAAGTATTGCCTTATGTGTTGACCATACTCTTGCTAGCAGGCTTTATCGGTAAAGCGGTCGGGCCAAAAGCCGTTGGTCAACCTTATGTGAAAGAGCGTGGTTAGATGTCAGATGCAAAGCAAAATGAGCTAATAGCGCTAGCAAAAGAAGCGATGAGTAAGGCTTATGTGCCCTACTCTCATTTCACGGTAGGCGCCGCTATTCTTACTGCTTCAGGTGAGCAATATTCGGGTTGTAACGTGGAAAATGCTTCTTATCCAGAAGGTACTTGTGCTGAAGCGGGAGCTATTGCCGCTATGGTGCGTGACGGTCAAACGCAGATTCGTGAAATCTATGTAATGGGAAAAGGGGAAGAATTGGTTACCCCATGTGGTGGTTGTCGTCAGCGTATTCGCGAGTTTTCTTCTACAGACACCATGATTCATATCTGTGGCCCAGAGGGCATTCGTAAATCTTTGTCGATAAACGAATTATTACCTTTTTCGTTTGGTCCAGAAAATTTGGCCTAAGTCACATACTAGTGTGAATCAGACAATAAAAAACCAGTTCATTCAGAACTGGTTTTTTTGTGTCAGTAGAAAACTAGGTTTAGCTTTCCCTTGTATTGTCTGCCAGTTCGCTTAGCAAGGCTCGCTGTGCGCTACGGTACTCGCCTTTGCGTGGTTTGGATAATTGGTAGGAACCATCACTTTGCAAAATCCAACTTTGGGTATTATCGGTAAGATAATACTCCAGTTCCTTCTTCACACGACGAGTTTGCTTGTAATCTTGTAGTGGAAAAGCCACTTCAATTCGATTATTCAAGTTACGGTCCATGCCATCCGCACTGGACAAATAGACCTCTGGGTTGCGATCGTTGTAGAAGTAGTAAACTCGTGTGTGCTCAAGAAAGCGGCCAATGATACTGCGTACTCGGATATTGGAGGAGATACCTTTAATACCAGGTCTGAGTGTACAGATACCACGAACAATCAGGTCAATTTTTACGCCAGCCTGAGAAGCTTTGTACAAAGCCTGAACCAGCTTCTGTTCTGTTAGGGAGTTAACCTTGATGATGATGCGAGAAGGTTCGCCTGATTTCGCATTTTGTGCTTCTCTGTCGATCATTTCCAGTAAGCGATCTCGAAGCGTGAAGGGCGCGTGCAGTAATTTTTTTACTTTTAGTTCTTTACTCATGCCAGTCAATTGCTGGAAGACTCGATGGACATCGTCACCAATGTCTTTACTGCAGGTCATATAACTGTAGTCTGTATATAGGCGCGCATTACCTGCGTGGTAGTTACCTGTACCTAAGTGAACATATCGGGTTAAATTATTGCCTTCTCGACGCACGATCAAGATCATCTTAGCGTGGGTTTTGTGGCGCACGACACCATAAACCACAATGGCGCCAGCGTCTTGTAAACGACTGGCTAACGCCAAGTTTTCGGCCTCATCAAAACGTGCTCTCAATTCGATAACTACCGTCACTTCTTTTCCGTTACGAGCCGCTTCTACTAAAGCGTTGGCGATAGGTGAACGCGCCCCGGTACGATATAAGGTTTGACGAATTGCCACCACGTTCGGGTCTTTGGCCGCTTCACTGAGTAGGTCAATGACGGGCGAAAAACTCTCAAACGGGTGCATTAACAAGTAGTCGCGCTGACGAATTGCTTCAAATAGTCCACCTGCACTGGCCAGTTTCCTCGGTAGGCCTGGCGAGAATGGGGAGTACATCAGATCAGGGCGATCCACTAGCTCTAATACGGCCATCAGTCGACTTAGGTTCACAGGTCCATCAATACGGTATAAATCTTGTTGTTCTAAGTCGAATTGTTTCAGCAATGAATCGACAACATGGTCAGGGCAGTTGTCGGCAATCTCAAGTCGTACAGAGCTTCCGTAATGGCGGCTTTGTAATTCGGTGCGCAATGCACCAGCAAGGTCGACACCTATGTCATCTGAATCGACTTCCAAGTCTGCGTTACGGGTCAGGCGGAATTGATAGCAGCCTTTGACCGTCATGCCTGGGAACAATTGGTCCGCATGGGCGTGAATAATAGAGGACAGAAATACCATGTTGTCGCCGCCTTCACAGACGTCGTCAGGTAATTTTACTAAGCGTGGTAGTGAGCTTGGTGCTGGTACGATAGCGAGACCATTTTCACGGCCAAAGGCATCACGCCCTTCTAATTCGACCACAAAGTTAAAGGTCTTATTGGCCAATCTAGGAAAAGGGTGAGCAGGGTCTAACCCAACTGGACTGATAATGGGTAATACGTTGTCACGGAAATAGCGACGTACCCAGTTAGATTGCTTGTCTGTCCATAGGGAACGGCGGATGAAGCGTACATTTTCGTCCGCAAGCTTGGGAAAAATAATGTCATTCAGAATACGGTATTGTCGGCGTACTAATTTGTGTGCGTGCTCACTGATTAGGCCAAGTACTTTTTTCGGGTGCATGCCATCTGGGCCGTTTTTTTCACGACTGTATTCCAGCTGGCTTTTTAAACCCGCAACACGAATTTCGAAAAATTCGTCCATATTAGAGCTAAAAATGCATAAGAACATCAAGCGGTTAAGGATGGGGTGGTTTTCATCCATCGCCTGTTCAAGTACGCGTGCATTGAATTGCAAATGGCTCAATTCTCGATTGAAGTAGAGTTCAGGGTCGGCCAAGTCAATTTCTTCGGGCAGGCGTTCTTCGATCGCTATTTTGGTTGGATCTTGTGGCTGCTCAGGGATAGGCTCAAGCACCAGCTCAGCATCAATCTCAGTGTGCATTTCAGCTGGTGGCGCGATTTCTTTCTTTTCTACTTCAATAACAGGCTGCTCAGACATTTGCTTCTATTCTCTCCAAATACCGTTCATCTATGGTTGGTATCTTTATTAATGCTACTTTTACGTAAATAAAAGCAACTCTTAACAAATTACACCAATGCAGCCTGCTGGTCACCAGATTATCTGGCTTTATTTCATTTATTCAAGCTTTAAGCAGGCGTGCCGCGTCTTTTGCGAAATAGGTTAAGATGCCGTCTGCGCCAGCACGCTTAAACGCCAGCAAAGATTCCATCATGACACTGTCTTTATCTAGCCAACCTTTTTCAAAGGCGGCCATGTGCATAGCATACTCACCACTAACTTGGTAAGCGAAAGTAGGCACTTCTAATTCTGATTTTACACGGCGCACTATGTCCAAATAAGGCATACCTGGTTTCACCATGACCATGTCGGCACCTTCATCCAAATCCAACATGACTTCACGAATGGCTTCATTGGAGTTCGCAGGGTCAATCTGATAAGTGAATTTATTGCCTTTACCTAGATTGCTACTGGAACCAATTGCATCGCGAAAGGGGCCGTAATAAGCGGAAGCATATTTGGCCGCATACGCCATGATTAAGGTGTTCACAAAACCTTCGGTTTCTAATTCGTCGCGAATTTCCCCAATACGACCGTCCATCATATCTGATGGTGCGACCACATCAGCACCTGCTTGAGCATGAGATAAGGCCTGTTTGACCAAGGTATCCACAGTCACATCATTTAACACATAGCCTTCATCGTCAATGATGCCGTCTTGACCATGAGTGGTATAAGGGTCAAGAGCCACATCGGTCAGTACGCCAAGTTCAGGGAACTTAGCTTTTAATGCGCGTACCGCTCTTTGCACAAGACCTTCCGGATTGTAAGCCTCTTCTGCCAATAAGGATTTTTGATCGGCTTCGATCACTGGGAAGAGGGCGACAGTAGGAATGCCAAGCGCAACCAATTCTTTGGCTTCTTCTAACAACAGGTCGATGGAGACTCGTTCAATGTTTGGCATGGAAGGCACGGCTTGGCGTACTTGAGTCCCTTCTATAATAAACATTGGATAGATTAAATCGTCGACAGTGAGATGATGTTCACGCATTAGGCGACGAGAAAAATCATGTTTACGCATGCGGCGCATACGAGTGTATGGAAAGGTCATCCACATATCTCCTTTTCGCAGTGTAGGAATGTACGTTAGTAATGTGACAATAATAAGTCAGACGCTTTAGAAAAGCCTTGTGATAAGGCAATTCTCAGCCCTTTGTCCCATTTATTACTCAGTTAGCAGCTTCGTTTAGTACAGCTTCGGCTTCTTCCAGTGCTTCTTGCGCCAAAAACCAAGCTTCTTCACTTTCTTCTAGAGTCTTTTTCCATTTGGCTTCGTCACTGAGTAAGGCTTGCAATTGGGCTTTTTGCTCGGCTTCATAAAGGTTGGGGTCAGCCATTTTTTCGGCAATCTTATCCAACTCTGTTTGGGCTTTGCTGACGGCTTTTTCGTGTTGTTCAATTTGTTTTCGTAACGGGCGAAGCTTTTCACGCAATTCAGCAGCTTTGCGGCGCTCTTCTTTTCGATCCACTTTTACTGCATTGGCGTTTACCTGTGCTTTGTCTTTGCGATTGGCCTGTAGTTGGCGTTCTTGCAGCCAAGCATGGTAGGTTGTCAAATCGCCGTCAAAATCTGAAATTTGGTGGTCTGCTACTAAAAAAAATTCATCCACCGTACTATTGAGTAAGTGACGATCATGCGACACCAATAAAATAGCGCCGGGGAAGGCTTGTAAAGCTTCTGTTAGGGCTTGGCGCATTTCCAAATCCAAGTGGTTGGTCGGTTCGTCCAAGACCAAGAGGTTAGGTTTAGTCCAAGTAATGAGTGCCAAGGCCAAACGTGCTTTCTCACCTCCAGAAAACCCTTTTACCGGGCGCAAGGCATCGTCGTCAATAAAGCCAAAACCGCCAAGGTAACGTCGAACATCATTTTCTAATGCGGTAGGCGTCAAGCGTTGGATGTGAAGCACTGGAGAAGCGTCTAAATCCAAAGCACTAAGCTGATGTTGGGAGAAGTAGCCAATGGCAAGGTTTTCACCACAGATTTTCTCTCCTTTTAATAATGGGATTTCACCAACGATGGATTTTATCAAAGTCGATTTACCCGCACCGTTCGGGCCTAATAAGCCAAGACGCTGACCATCGCGAATGGAGAAGTTAGTGTTGGCTAATTGTACCGAGGGGTCATTGTTCTCTGTTTGATAACCCAAGTCGGCCTGAATTAAATTGACCAATTGAGCAGAGGTTTTGTCCGCCACAGGGATGCTGAACTCGAATTGTGAATCAATGTGCGCAGGGCCAATCAATTCCATTTTTTCCAGCATTTTTAAGCGACTTTGTGCTTGCTTGGCTTTGTCGGCTTTATAACGAAAGCGATCAACGTATTGTTGTAAATGAGCACGCTTTTGTTGTTGTTTCTCGAAATTGGCTTGTTGTTGGGCTAAGTGTTCGGCACGTTGGCGTTCGTAATCCGAATAGTTGCCTTTGTAGAGGGTCAGCTTCTTCTGATACAAATGAACGATGTGAGTACAAATACCATCGATAAAGTCCCTATCATGGGAAATCAGCAATAGGGTTCCCGGGTATTGTCGTAACCAGTTTTCTAGCCACAGAATGGCGTCTAAGTCTAAGTGGTTAGTTGGCTCGTCCAATAGCAAAACATCGGAAGGGCACATCAAGGCTTTGGCAAGATTGAGACGAATGCGCCACCCACCTGAAAAGTCGGCTACCGCTTTGTGCATGTCCGCCATTGTGAAGCCCAAGCCTTGTAGCAAGGTTTCAGCCCGCGATTGAGCACTGTAACCATGCGCATTATCGTATTCAACCAGCCAATTCGCGTGCTCATTATCATCGCCAGCGGCTTGTGCCGCGGCAATGTTGGCTTCTATTTTTCGTAACTTATCATCGCCGTCCAAACAATAGTCCAAAGCCGAGCGTTGGCTTTCTTCTACCTCTTGCGCCATAAAGGCAATGCGACGTTGCCCTGGCAAGACAATTTCTCCCGTGTCGGCCTGTAGGTCTCCTCGAATCATGGCGAATAAAGAAGACTTACCAGCACCATTGGCACCAATAAGACCCACTTTTTGACCTTCAAAAATGGTGAGATCGGCTTCTTCTAATAAAAACTGTGTGCCACGTTGTAAACTGACTTCGGTGAACTGGATCATAAAAGGGTTTTGTCTCTTACCTCAAATTGAGGGTCGCATTGAATGTGGGACTATTTTAGAGCGACCTAATAAGAAACGAAATAGCAAAGCGTGCTCTTACTGGGTTTTACAGTGGATGATTGTACAATGCGAGGGTAAAATGGCGCGCATCTGTATTAAGAATGTATTTACTCAGCTTAGGGTTGAGAAGGTGTTATTTAGTGAATAATTTATCGGTTAATGAAATACAACGATTTTCTTTTGATCACACTAATGTTCGCGGTGAACGTGTTTTGTTGAGCAGCGCTTATCAAGAGATTATTCGTCGTAAAGATTACCCCTTAGGGTTAGAAAAACTATTAGGGGAGTTTGTCGCTGCCATTGCGTTATTGCGTGACATTATCAAAATCGATGGTGTGTTATCTATGCAGGCAAAAGGCAATGGCTTTTTGTCGACCTTGATGACGGAATGTGACGAGTTCCAAAACCTGCGTGGCATTATTCAATGGGATGAGTCTCAAACTGTGCCTGAAGAGCTGTCGTTAAAAGACGTATTAGCCGGCGGTTATTTGGTGATTACCATTCAGCCGCGAAATGGTCAGCGTTACCAAGGTATTGTTGAGCTTGTTGGTGACACCTTAGCTGAGTGTCTGGAACAATATTTTTTACAGTCTGAGCAATTGCCAAGCCGTGTTTGGTTGGCGGCTAATGGATCACAATGTGGCGGCTTATTCTTACAGCGTTTGCCACAAGAGCAAGCCAAAGCGGGTGATGAAGATGCTTGGGATCGTTTTACGCACCTTGCTTCTACCGTGACAGATGAAGAGTTGTTGGGGTTAGAAACGGAAACATTATTACACCGTCTTTACCATGAAGAAGCATTGCGCTTGTACGATTCTAAACAAATGCAATTTGCTTGTTCTTGTTCTCGTCAACGTATGATGGATGCTGTGATGTCATTGGGTGCGGAGGAAATTCGCGAGCTGTTGATCGAGCAGGGCGCTATCAAAGTTGATTGTCAGTTCTGTGCTGAAAAGTATGAGTTTAATGAAGCCGATCTTAACGATATGCTAGGCGACCAAGCGCAAACACACTAAGCTTGTCTTGTTTCTAAGTGGCTAGTTTATTAAGTTAGGCTGCTTATGAAAACTTGGCGTGATGGATTAGGTCGCGCCAAGTGATGATGCCAATCACATAATCTTCGTCGTCTACTACAGGCAAGCAGGAAATATCTACCTTTCTCAACCATTCTAGAATGTCATTAATTGGTGTGTTAGCTTTCACTCGAATGGGTTGGCGCGTCATGACTTGATGAGCAGCACGATTCAAAGTGTCTAAATCTCTTGCTTGTTCCGATACGCTGTCTATGAAAGGACTGACTAAACGTAAAATATCTCTATCTGAGATGATACCGACCAATTTATCTTGATCTGTTACCGGCAAATGATGAAATTTGTGCTGTTGGAGCAGTGCTATGATTTGCGGAACTCTTTCATCCATGTCGACACAAATGACATTTTTTACCATGATATCTTGTGCTTTCATTATTTGAATCTCCATGCTCTTTGCGTTGCAATTTCGTCTGGTGATAGCGAATATTACGAATTAAATATAGAAGCAAAATCGAAGCAAGATTTTTGTTAATGTCTTAAACATCGTATTTCTTGCCGCTAAAGTCAATAATTTTGCAGGGAACTGGTTTTGCAAATTGTGAATATATCAACAAACTTATACTAAGGTCTCAAGACATTGCCAGCAAAATCCGTATAATTATCCTCAATCTACTTAGAATAAACGATAGCTTGTAGGTTATTTGATCAGTTTTCCTTAGTAAGAGCGTAAGTATTCTAAGAAACCGAGAAGAAAGTTATGCAGTACCTCCTCTAATAATAATTAACTGCTGGCCAAAAGCCCTCTTTCTAACATCAGTCTCAACTTTACAATTGGGTATGACACGGCGAAATTTTATGAACTCAAATTCTGTAGACGTTTTACTCGTCGGCGGCGGTGCCATGAGCACCACATTAGGCGTATTGTTAAAACAACTTGATCCACACATGTCCATTATGATGGTGGAACGATTAGATAGCGTCGCAAAAGAAAGTACGGATGGCTGGAATAATGCGGGCACGGGGCACGCAGCTTATTGTGAGCTTAATTACACATTAGAAAATGAAGACGGTACAGTCAATATAGACAAGGCTGTAAACATAAACGCCGCTTTTGAGGTGAGTCTACAGTTTTGGTCATATCTTGTTGAGCAAGGATTATTGCCTGCTCCTCAAGAATTTATTAATCGTGTACCGCACCAGAGTTTTGTGTGGGGTGAGCGTAATGTGAAAAGTTTGAAAGCACGTTATGAAGCCATGAGCGCACATCCAGCTTTTAAAGAGATGCAGTACACAGAAGATCGTGAGCAAATGGTGCAGTGGATGCCCTTGATCATGCAAAATCGCGGTACAGATGAGCCCTTGGCGGCAACTCGCATTGAGCATGGCTCGGACGTTAACTTTGGTGCCATCGCACGTAACATGAGTAAGCTTTTGGAAAGCACGGATAACTTTGAGCTAAGTCTGAAGAGTGAAGTAACCGATTTAGAAAAAAACTCTGAGGGTGGCTGGAAAGTGACCTTGGATGTAAATGGTAAAGAGCGTGAAGTAGATGCTAAGTTTGTCTTCTTAGGCGCTGGCGGTGGTGCTTTGCCCTTGTTACAGAAGTCTGGCATTAAAGAGAGTGATGGTTACGGTGGTTTTCCTGTTAGCGGTCAATGGCTAGTATGTGAAAAACCGGAATTAGTCGAGCAACACTTTGCAAAAGTGTACGGTGCAGCGCCCATTGGTGCGCCACCTATGTCTGTACCGCATCTGGATACGCGTATTATTGATGGTAAAAAGGCTATTTTATTTGGCCCATTTGCGGGTTTCACGACCAAGTTCCTTAAAACGGGCTCTTTCTTGGATTTACCAAAAAGTGTTCGCTTTAATAACATCAAGCCTATGTTGAGTGTGGGTAAAAACAACATGGACTTGACGCGTTATTTGATCAGTGAAGTGATGCAATCACACAAAGATCGTTGTGACTCTTTACGTCAGTTTTTTCCTGATGCGAAAGATGAAGATTGGACTCTGGCATACGCGGGGCAGCGTGTTCAGATTATCAAGAAGGACGAAAATGGCGCAGGTAAGCTGGAGTTTGGTACCGAGGCGATTACTTCTGAGGATGGTTCTTTGGCTGCTTTGCTGGGGGCATCTCCGGGGGCGTCAACAACAGTAAATACTATGATAGATATTCTTGAGCGTTGTTTCCCTGAGCGCTTAAACGACGGTGATTGGCAGGCCAAAATGAAAGAGATGGTGCCATCTTATGGTGAGTCTTTGATTGAAAATACCGATTTGTTGTTGTCGATTCGTCAGCGTACTTTGGATACCTTAAAACTAAAACCATAAGGTGTAATTGTGTTGTTTTAAAAAGCTGGGCTTTGGCCCAGCTTTTTTATACCAGTCAAATTAAGAGAAGAAAAATGGCAATAACTTTTGCAGAACGTGCAGATCAATTGTGTGATAAATTGCGCGACTTAGAACACCAAGCTCAGGAAGGTGATGAGCTTTTCTTTTGTGCTTACCTGCTTGGGTTGCTTGGTTTGCACAGCAATGCTGATGGAGAAGGCGCAGACGATTTCGACCATGCATTTCATGGAACTCTGCTTGATACCTTAGAGGCAGAAGGCATGACAGAGGAAGATCAGCAACAGATTCTGTCCCTATGGCAATCCATTACCCAGTGATCTTTGTTCCCTAGCTAAAAAGAGAAGCGTTTTGCTGCTCTTTTTAGTTTGGTATCTTGTCGGACTTAAGATAGAACTATAGGTTTGGTTTTTCTGGTCTTGGTGCATAGGCAAACACATCGGAAAAACAGTGAGACTCTTTTAAACCTTGTTTCTCAAGTTGCTCAAGTGTGCCGTAAACCATGCCGACTGAGCCGCTGATGAAAGCGTATGCATTCGATAGGTCTGAATGATCAGCTAAAATGGCTTGATATAACCAGCCAGTTCGCCCTTGCCATTGTTCAGAGGCTTCATTAACAACCACATCAAGCGTAAAGTTAGCCTTTTTTTGTGCTTCTTCGAGCCAAGCTTGTGCAAAAGTATCTTGAGCGGTGCGAACACCCCAATAGAAGGATACCTTACCTTTAAATTTACGCGCCACTAAATCGTTAAACAGACTTTTAACTTGGGCAAACCCCGTCCCGCCAGCTATGAGCAAAATATGTTCTGAAGACAGAGGCAGTTTGCCATTTTCTAAATGGCAATCACCACCAGGTGCTTTCAATGTCACGTTACTAGACTGACTTAGGTGTTGAATCACTTTGCCTGCTAAAGAATCAGGATCAGAAACTAAGATATATAAGATGAGTTCAGGCAGCTCATGAGGAGCACTACCAATGGAGTAGGGTACTTGTTCGCCAGTAGGGAGTTTAATCATCACATACTGACCAGCGATAAAACGAAAGTTGTCGAGCTCTAAGTTAACTTGATAAACATCTTTGTTAATAAGCTCTACGGCTTTCACTTTAGCGGTTACTTCATTCATCTTATATCTCCATAGCAGACTGGCATTATTCAGTCGCCAATGCTTTTTAGGCTGAGTTCAATGGAAAAAAAACCACTTGTAAAAAGTGGTTTTTAATTCAACTTATGGGCTTACTTATTCTTGCCCTTCATGGATTCAAAGAACTCATCATTCGTTTTAGTCACACGCAGTCGATCAATGAGGAACTCCGTCGCCGCGATGTCTTCCATTGGGTTCAACAGCTTACGTAAGATCCACATGCGTTGTAGTTCATCTTCTGAAGTCAGCAAATCTTCGCGACGAGTACCAGAACGACGAATGTTAATCGCAGGGAAGGTGCGCTTTTCAGCAATTTTACGATCAAGGTGAAGTTCTGAGTTACCAGTACCTTTAAACTCTTCGAAAATAACTTCGTCCATTTTCGAACCTGTGTCGACCAATGCTGTTGCAATAATGGTTAAGCTACCACCTTCTTCAACATTACGTGCCGCACCAAAGAAACGTTTTGGACGTTCAAGTGCGTTAGCATCCACACCACCTGTTAGTACTTTACCAGAGGAAGGAATGACAGTGTTGTAGGCTCGTGCAAGACGAGTGATAGAGTCTAACAAGATAACAACGTCTTTTTTGTGTTCAACCAAGCGTTTGGCTTTTTCAATGACCATTTCTGCGACTTGAACGTGGCGTGCTGGTGGCTCGTCAAAGGTCGATGCGACAACTTCACCGCGCACGGTGCGCGACATTTCAGTTACTTCCTCAGGACGTTCATCAATGAGCAATACAATCAAATGACATTCAGGGTTATTGCGAGTAATGGAATTAGCAATATTTTGCAACATGAAGGTTTTACCCGCTTTTGGTGGCGATACCACCAAGGCGCGCTGACCTTTACCCATAGGAGCAACCAAATCAATGATGCGGGAAGTGACATCTTCTGTAGAGCCATTACCCGCTTCCATTATTAAGCGTTCGTCGGCAAATAATGGTGTTAAGTTCTCAAATAAGATCTTGTTACGAACACTGTCAGGCTTATCGAAGTTGATTTCATTGACTTTTAGCAGAGCAAAATAACGCTCACCGTCTTTGGGCGGGCGAATTTTACCAGCAATAGTGTCACCAGTTCGCAGGTTAAAGCGACGGATTTGGCTAGGTGATACGTAAATATCATCAGGTCCTGCCAAATAAGAAGAATCTGGTGAACGTAAAAAGCCGAAGCCATCTTGTAATATTTCTAGAATACCATCGCCATAGATGTCTTCACCACTCTTAGCATGGCGCTTAAGAATCGAGAAGATAACATCTTGTTTGCGAGAACGAGCCATATTATCTAGGCCCATTTCTGAAGCGATTTCTAAAAGTTCGTGTACTGATTTCTGTTTTAATTCGGTAAGGTTCATAAACGGGTTTGT
Organism: Marinomonas sp. THO17; assembly: GCF_040436405.1. Taxonomy (NCBI): domain Bacteria; kingdom Pseudomonadati; phylum Pseudomonadota; class Gammaproteobacteria; order Oceanospirillales; family Oceanospirillaceae; genus Marinomonas; species Marinomonas sp. THO17. The sequence goes on from NZ_AP031575.1 coordinate 2,997,038, forward strand.
ATTAGCTCATTTGAGGAAAATTGACAGGATTAAGTGATTCCACCTTATTTGGAGCAGTTAATCTGTGTCTGGAAGTATCTAACAATGTATCAGCTACTCGGCACCGAAGAAATGAGCAAATAATGACACAGCTTGCTCTATTTGTAAGGGCCCAGAAAGGGCTAAGCCAATACAGCGCGAAACAATTTGATTGGAATTTTAAAGTGAATCAACATCTAAGCTTCACTTTAAAACCATCCATACTATAGATCGACTTGGCGATGAGGTCTATAGAGAAAAACAGTAAAAAAGCAATTTTTGGTAATTTTTTGATCAAAATCTATTGTTTCGTCTGTTTGACGCAGAAAATAATGCGTCAGCTTTCTATCAACGACCAATTGAATAGAGATAATATGCTGATACTTGCTCGTACCTTTCTATTCAACTTAGGTGATATACTCTAGCGACTTTTTGATGTCAGCAGGATAAGGTTTTCTGAATGCAGTCACTCTTTTTGCAACAAACTCATGATTTTCCGTTTGAAAAAATTGCTGCCATTGATCTTGGTTCTAACAGTTTTCATATGGTGGTTGCGCAAGTGACTCATGGACAGTTGCGCATCACCAGTGAATTTGGAGAAAAAGTCCAGCTAGCAGCCGGTTTGGTAAAAGGTCACTTGGATGAGGCGTCACAACAGCGAGGATTGGAGTGTTTAGCACAATTTGCTCAAGTCATTGAGGATATGCCACCTGGTTCTGTGCGTGTGGTGGGTACTAATGCTTTACGTGTCGCGAAAAATCGTTATGACTTTATCGGCAATGCCATGGATATTATCAGTCATCCGGTGGAAATTATTGCCGGGCGTGAAGAGGCACGACTCATTTATGTGGGAGTGTCCAATACCATGGATCACGGTGAAGCCAAGCGGTTGGTTGTGGACATTGGAGGCGGTAGTACTGAGTTCATCATAGGTAAGCAATTGGAGCCCATTCTTACCGAAAGTCTGCATATGGGGTGTGTGAGTTTTGCTAAGCGTTTCTTTGACAATGGCATTATCACCAAGTCCAATTTTCAAAAAGCCGTTACCGCAGCGCGACTCGAATTATTAAGCATCCAAGACGATTATCTTGATGAGGCGTGGGATATCTCGATTGGTTCATCTGGTACCATCAAAGCAGCTTTCAATATTGTCAAAGAAAATAATTGGAGTAAGAAAGGCATTACTCCAAAAACCATCAAGCAAATTCAAAAGGCGTTGTTTCAAGCAGGGCATGCTGACCAAATTGATTTGGTGGGGTTAAAGCCAGAACGTAAGCCGACTTTTGCTGCAGGTATGGCGATTTTGACGGCGGTCTTTGAGTGCTTTGATATCAAACAAATGGACTTTTCAAACGGCGCCCTGAGAGAAGGTGTGTTATATGACATCATGGGACGTTATGCGGAAACGGATATTCGAGAGCGCACGGTTAACTATATGTTGAATCAATATCATATTGATACTGAGCAAGCCAAACTGGTGACTAAAACGGCTTTGTCTGCATTAGAGCAGGTCAAAGAGGCTTGGGGGTTAAGTAATATTTCCAGTGAAGACTTGCTGCGCTGGGCAGGCTTATTACATGAAGTGGGTGTCGGAATCTCCCATAGTCGTTATCACAAACACGGCGCTTACATTATCAGTGAATCGGATATGCCCGGTTTTTCTCAACAGGAACAACAGGCTTTAGCTAACCTAATTCTGCGTCATCGAAGAAAATTTAGTCAGTCATTGGGCTTTCGTTTCACCAAAAGTGATCAGCAAGATCTAGACCGTTTGTCCATTTTGCTACGACTATCCATTTTATTGCACCAGGATAGAAAGGAAGGGGATATGCCTATTTTTACGCTAAAAGCCGACGGTAAGAATTTGCATGCGGAATTTTTATCTGGATGGTTAGATAGTCGCCCTCTAACCTTGGCAAATCTACAAAGAGAAGCCGAAATGTTGGTCTCTAGTGGTTATGACTTTACTTTCGAGTAGCACTGACTTGATGTTAAAACTAGAGCACTAATTTCTTGTTTAGCTGAGTTTTTCAATGGTACGGTAAAGCTCAGCGACTTCGTCACGTTGTAATCCGCTTACCCTTTTTGTACGACCAATGCTTGAGGAGACCTGAATAGATTCGTTGCCTTCCTCTTCGTTGGCTTTTTTGTCTTCTTGAAGCTTGTTTAATTGAGATTGGGACGAAGAGAGCAATTGTTTAGCTTGTTCTGATAAATCGACACTTGGCTCACTGTTTTGTCTGGATTGAGACTGCGAGCGGGTTTCTACCGTTGGCTGAATTGTCGGTATGGTTAATCGATTTAGCGGTATAGATGAAATAGACATAGCAGTACCTCGTAAGACACAACTCTGCTATAAGAATAGTACAAAAGTTAACTTTCTGTCGAAAATGTTGTAACTTTTTGTTATTGGACTGTAATTGCTAATTTTCGTCAAGTCAAAATTTAATCATGTGCTTTCTTGATTGGATAAGGCGGGTTTGAAGAAATATTGATGAAAACTAATAATTATTTTGCATTCTTACTCATCATATTAGTGCCTTTGTTATATAAGGATGATATTGTTTGAGTACAGATATTGAAAAAAACGTGCATTTAACAGAGCAAAACTTCTGCTTTCTTAATGCCTTGATTGCGATGAATAAGCAGATCGCCTGTTGTAAGTAAATTGCTTGAAAAAGGATGCCACATGAGTCAAGACAACCTACCAATTGAACACCTCTATTTTACAGAGTCGAATTTGGAGCAAATCCTAGAAAACTTGGATGTTGTACGAAATCACATTCATCCACAAGTAGTAACAGAAGGCGCGCCTAATGTTGAACAAATTTTTCCGTCTGTTTGTCTTATTGGTTTAGGTCGTTGTGGCTCTAACATTGCGTTAGATGTAGCATCATTAGTATACGATGCACGTGCCAATTATATGCGCGAAGTTGAAAATCAAGAGTTACTGGATTCAGAGCGAGAATTTCGTCCAATGCGTTGGATTCGAAAGCATCTGCCCATTGAAGGTAAAGACGGTTTTAAACCCGTATTTTTAATTGAGCCGATTGTGCTGCTAGGTGACTTGGATAAAGACATAGAGGGTCGTATACGTTTCTCTAATCAGGAAGGACGTGAGCAGTTTCTGGAAGAGTACAAAAAACTGCAAATCATGGACTTGTCTGAAGTGCATGCTGGTGGTGCTGGTAATGCTCCAATTTTGGGGCAATATCTGGCGAAGATTATTCTTAACAAAGATACCTCAACTTTCCGCAATGAGAACTGGAAGCACATGCATTCCTATCTAGTGGATTCTTGTGGTATTAAAGCCAACCAATCGCGTCTGTACTTCTACATCTTTAGTGCTGGCGGTGGTACAGGGTCGGGTATGGCTTCTGAATTTGGTCTGGCGCAGCAATTTTCTTACTTAAGCAAAACTTTTGATTATCGCTCTGATCAATCGCAATTGGTCGATAAGCGTCACAGTTTTGTATTTGAGCCTATCTTTACTTCTGGTATCTGTATTCTGCCAAATATCTCAGGTAAGAATGTTGAAATCTCGGAAGCCTTGCACATTAACGCTGGTCGTTTGTTGACCAAATACATCTCTGAAGAGTGGAACTTCTCTTACAACGAGGAGCGTGAGGACGACGAAGTGCCTGCGGATGTCATGGAGCGTATTCGTCCTTGGAACTCTATGATGTTGATTTCTAACGATATCATGCGTTATGCAGAGGAAGAAGATGGTGGCGATGCGGATAGCATTGATGTGAACACTATGGAGAAATATGCGAACCAATATATTTCTCAACAGATTTTCAACATATTGACTGCTCAGGCGGTGACAACTGATTACGATGAAGAGTATTTCCGTCGTGCGGGTATCGATATTTCTGAAACCATTCGTCTTGATGCAAATGATTTGTTTATGAGTCTGGCTGGTCCTGTTGCTGTCGCTTATGCAGAGAGTGTTGTAGGGCCAGGTGTACATCAAGATATGGTTGATATTGATGACTTGTTCTGCCGTTCTATTGAATTGCCTCACTTTAATGAAGATACCTCTGCAATTGAGGGGGTGAGTGTGTTGCCAGTAGAATCTGAGCGTTATCGTCAAGCAATAAAAGATTTTCGTAAGAGCGGTTACGATGTGAGTAAGTTGAGTGACTTACACTTCTTCAAAAACTGTTCTTCTATTGTGTCTATTATTTCCTTACCACGTGACTTCAAGCTGTCTTTCACGGCCTTGAATCGCTTGAAAATGCACCTTAATCGTTTGTGCCCTAATACCACATTGAAGCGTTATGCTTTGGTAATAGGAGCGTCGGCTAACTTGTCCTTAACCACCTTGATTGCCAAGAGTCCATGTTTGAGCGATGACTTCTTGACCTTGATGGTTGCTTACATGAAGCGCTGTTTTGCCACAGACGATTATCGTTACACGGATGAAGTGGATCATGCCATCATTGATATGATTCAAACGGAAGAGTTTGATGAAAGTTTGATTGAAAAGTACTTCATGACGCATGAAAACCCAGCGAAAATTTTGGATACTAACTGGTATGCGATCAAGCCAATGTATGAGAAGAAATACCGTGAGTTGATTGATGATACTCAACAGTTTGTTTCCATTAATGATATTCGTTTGGACATCAGTAATGTGAAAAACGCGATCAAGTATCTACGCGAAATTTACCGTCATCGTATCAGTAAGACTAACGTGCTTACACTTAACGGTTAAATTGAGCAGAAGACAAAAAAACGCCTGTGAGGTTTCTCCTCACAGGCGTTTTTTTTGTTTGAAAATTATCGATATTTTGCAGTAGGACGACTTGATTGTCATGACTTTTGTCTATATTGTACTAGTACATGAATACGTTTTCTGAGTGATAAGATTCGCCTATGCAACAACTCATTGAATTTCTTAGCCAAGTAGATGATCAATCTTTGTTAGAGAAGCGTTTGCGAGCCTTGTTAACGCCGAATGAAATTAACGAGATGTTGCACCGTTTGCAGATCTTTTCCCTGTTAGAACAGGGGGTGCCACAACGAGATATAGCGAAACAGTTAGGGGTTGGTATTGCCACAGTGACGCGTGGTTCCCGAGCATTGAAGGAATTGAAAAAGAATGAGTCCTGAACAAAATAAACAACCGCCTCGCATCGAGCTACCACGTAAGCCGCAATACGTTACCATCAGTTCCGATTGCGATTTTTTTGGTTTATTTAAGAAGATAGAAAAGCGTTTTGAAAATTGCTTTATGCTGGAGTCTTTAGGGGAAGAGAGTTTTATTTCTCGTCATTCCATCATTGGCTTTGATCCAGAAAAGCTTTTATGGGCGGAGGGTAAACAGCTTTTCATTGAAGAGCGCGATGGGACGAATCAAGCCTATGAGTCGGACAATCCTTATTACTTATTGCGTAGTATCGTGCCACAAAATATTTTGTCACGAGGTTTTGCTGGTGGCTTGACGGGCTACATAGGCTACGACAGCATGAACTATTTTGAGCCGAGTTTGGATCTGCAAGCCAGTGACATGTTCGATGCATTTCGCTTTGGCTTATATACAGACGGATTGATTCTAGACAAGATGACGGGCGAGGTTTTCTACTTTTACTACGAAGACAATCGCCTGGATTTGGTTAATGACATGATGGCGGAAATCACACCTGAAAACGGACCTTTGGTGGTTCGACCATTAGGTGAATCTATGACCAAAGTCGATCACGCCGAGGCGGTCGCTAAGGTAAAGCAAGACATCATTGAGGGTAAGATTTTTCAATGTGAAGTGGGCTTTAAGAAATGGTTTGAGCTGGAAGGAGACACCATCAATCTGTATGAAGAATTGCGTGAGGTTAATCCTTCGCCGCAGATGTATTACCTCAAATTTGCGCAACAGAAAGTCATAGGTGCCAGTCCTGAGTTATTGTTCCGTGTACGTCAGGGGGAAATGGAAACTTTCCCATTAGCAGGAACGGCGAAGCGTGGTGCGGATGAAAAAGAAGACACGGCGCTGGCGCGCGCTTTGCTGAACGACCCGAAAGAAATTGCTGAACATAATATGATAGTCGACTTGCATCGTAATGACATTGGGCGTGTGGCGCGTTTTGGTACGGTAAAAGTACGCTCGCTAATGGACATTAAACGCTTTAGTCATGTACAACATATTTCCAGTGAAATCGTCGGTATTATGGCGGAAGAGCATGATATGTTTTCTGCTTTAGCCAGTAACTTCCCTGCCGGTACCCTAACAGGTGCACCTAAAATTGAGGCCATGAAAATCATCGATGATTTAGAAAGTGATGGTCGTGGTCCATACGGTGGTGCCGTTGGTCAGTTTTCTTTTAATGGAGACTGTATGTTTGCGATTCCAATTCGTACTGTGTTCGCAAAGGGGAATAAAGCCTACGTACAAACCTGCGGCGGTAATGTGTATGACTCGAATGCTGAAGACGAGTATGAAGAAATACAACGTAAGTTTGCTGGAACTAAACGTGTATTGGACAATTTCAGTGAAGGAGCAAACAGATGAAAATTTATATCATAGACAATTATGATTCCTTCACTTATAACCTTTATCAATTTATCGGCGAAGTGCTGCAAACAGAACAAAGTCAGGGACGTATCGAACAGTTTGAGGTGATTGTTAAGCGTAACGATGAGGTGACGCTAGATGATATTCGACAAGCTTCACCAGATCGTATTATTATCTCCCCAGGCCCAGGTTCACCTGACGACAAAGCCTATTTTGGTGTGTGTGCTGATGTGATTTTAGAGTTCGGTAGAAGCACACCTTTAATGGGCGTTTGTTTAGGCATGCAGGGGATTTGTCATGTATTTGGTGGTAAGGTGGTCAAAGCGTCATTGCCTATGCATGGTAAAACCAGTCCAATTCAGCACAATGGCCAAGGCATTTTTCATGATATTCCTGATCAGTTGGAAGTCATGCGTTATCACTCTCTCATCGCAGAGGCGGAAAGCTTTCCAGAGGTATTGGAGGTGACCGCTGCGGTAGGCAGTTTGCATGCCGAAAAGTTTGATGATCTCAATGGTATTCGTCAAGGTGGTGAGTTTGAGATCATGGGAGTGCGCCATAAGGATTATCCGATTCAAGGTATACAATTTCATCCTGAGTCGTTTGCAACGGAAGGAGGTAAGGATTTGATTAAAAATTTCTTATTCAATGCTGTGTAAAGAATAGCCCTATGTTGATCTCAGAAAGATCAGCACGAGACCTACATGGATGTAGCGAATTAGTTAGGGAAACGCAGGAGCAAATTGCTCTTGTCATTAGATATGTTCGTATCATCCCATAATGAAGTCACTTCATTTTTTTAATTAGTATTTAGCTTAGACCTAAATAAAATAAGGAAAAAACTTTCAAATTCCTTGCATATTATCTATAAAGTACTGATTAGAAATAAAAAAGACCGCTTAGAAATAGAAAAGACCGAGAGATAAAGTGTGATGAAGGATCTACCACTTAAGAAAAAACTGGTTATTGTTATTATTGCTACTGCCGTTGCTTTGTTCATAGCAATGTATGGAATCAGATTGATGGGAAAGGTAATCGATTTTGCTTACCTTGAACGTGAGCATATCCTAGCAGTTACTGGTGCTGAACATGATTTAGCACAGCCGAATCCTAAGATTGACCCCTTAGTAAGTCATCTTCAATACGCTAAAGAACAAGCGATAGCGGTTGGTGAGTCGATTTTTTTAGTCGAAAAGCTCTTATTTCGCCTGTTAGGTCAGGGAATGTTGCTGGATCTCGCCATTGAAGACATTAAGCGCATTGATCTGATTTTAGCGGAATTGGACAGCATAAACTCTGACACTTTGTCAGCAGAACAGGTTAAAAAAGTAACCGAACTAATGGAGTGGTCGGTTACCAATTCAGCTGTATTTGGTTCAGGCTTACGGGATGCAGGAAAGTTTGTTACCTTGCTTGTATACGTTTTAGTCATTTTGGTGATTGGTTTTATTATTGCTCTGTTACGTTTCATCATAGTGACTTCTATTCCTCCACTGGAGAAAACAACGGAAGTTACCAAAGAAATTGCTAAAGGCAATCTGAATATTAATTTAAACGCTAATCATATTGAAACCTCTACAGCTGAAATGGTTGGCGGCCTACGCGATATGATTCTCGCGATAAAAGCCGTTATGTTGGAGTTATCGGATGCGGCCACCTCTAATGGTGTCATTTCAGAGCAAACCTTAAAAGGTGTTAACCGGCAACACGATGAAGTCCGTCGCTTGGTTGAGTCAATGCAAGAAATGAATTTAACGATTCAAGCGGTTGCTGACTCTGCTCAGCATGCGAGTGAAGCGACCAAAGAAGGACATCAAGATTCGTCAGAGAGTGTAAGCGTTGTTAATGGGGCGGTTTCTTCTATTATCCAACTTGCGGATGAAGTTCGTAATTCCACGACTGCAATTAAGAAAATCGAGTCAGATAGTCAGAATATACTTTCCATTGTCGGCATGATAAATGAGTTAACAGAGCAAACCAATTTACTTGCATTGAACGCAGCAATTGAAGCAGCTCGTGCTGGTGAAGCTGGAAGAGGTTTTGCTGTGGTGGCTGACGAAGTACGTTCTTTAGCACAAAAAACACAAGACTCAACGGGCCAAATTCAAGGCACAATTGACCAGTTAAAGAGTAGCACACTAGGGGCAGTTGATATTATGGATAAATGCTGTGATATCGCTGAAGAGTCCGTTAATAAAGCGAATGCTGCTGGGGAAGTTATACAAAATATAGCGGAAAAAATGTCGCATATATTGACTTTAAACCAGCAAATATCCAGTAAGACAAAAGAACAAGAGTCCGTCACTCAAAAAATTACCAGTAGTTCAGGAGCCATTAATTCTGTTGCTGATGAGGCTGCCAGTGGTGCTAAGCAGACATCTAAGTCGAGTTCTCATTTGTTAGAGTTAGTGAATCAGATGGATAAGGTGGTCAGTAAATTTAGTGTGTAAACTATTTATTCTTGAATGGTGAAGTTCATTGCCAGGGAGAGGAGTATGAAACAAGTTTTAGCGTTGCCGCAAGTTGACGTTCAAAATTCGCAATCTAGGAAAGACTATTTACAGAAAATGCAAAAGCTCTATGCTTTTACTTTGACGTATGATGGGCAAATTGCAACCATTAACAGTTTGCCAGATCGAGAAAAGACGACTTTCTATTATAAGTTGAAATCCATACTCAATTTAGCTGGTTTGCTGCCGAGCCTTCCCTCGTTTTTAATAAACCGTATTAAGTTTAAATATCTTAAACGTCCTTTCACGCGTTTTGATGATTACTTTTTTTATTCCAAATCTCCTTTCCCTAACCCTGAGATGCGTGAAAATTTTTTAGATAATAAGTATTTAGGTTATCAAAGAGTAGCGGGAATGAACCCTGTTGTTTTAGAAGGGGTTAATAAAGAAAATCCGCTACCTGAGTGCTTTAAAGTAAAGCCTAAACACTTGGGTATGACACAGCAAGCATTTGATGATGTCTTTGAGGATGGGCGCTTCTACATGACAAATTATGCCATGTTGGAGCCCTTGTTTGAAAATCCAGGTTATGTGGACAATGTACGAAAATACATAATGCCTGCGATTGCTTTATATTCACTGAATCAAGACGGCACGTTAAAAATTGAAGCCATTCAATTGGATGCAACTAAAGATACGGATGAAGAGTTCAATCCTATCATTACACCTGAAGACGATCGCTGGAATATGGCGCGCACTTATATTCAAGCAGCTGATGGAACGCATCAAGAGCTGTGGACTCATGCCACAAGAATTCATTATGTACTTGAGTCTGTCATCATGGTCAGTTGGCGACAATTAGCGGAAAATCATCCTTTACTTGCTTTGTTAAGACCTCACCTTAAATTCACGTTAAGTGTCAATGTAAATCCCCTATTTCAGAAAGAGCCTGATGGAACCCTTCCTTCGTTTGGAAAGATGTTTGGTTGTGATAATGACACTCTAGTGGCTTTCATGGGAGAGGGGATGAACCACTATAGTTTTAAAGAGTTTTTGCTGCCAAATGACTTAGCAAGACGACATGTTAATGATCCTAGATTGCTTTACCCCTATCGTGACGACGGAATATTGCTTTGGGATGAAACGCTTCGCTATGTTACTGAGTATCTCGATGCTTGGTATGAAAATGATCAGATGGTGGCGGACGATTTTGAATTGCAAAATTGGGCGCAAGAGCTTGGTGGTGACAAAAAACAAAATAATTGTGGCCTAACGGATTTCCCCACGTCTTTTGCTGATAAAGAGTCACTTATTAAGATAGTGGCGCACATTATTTTTATAGCTACAGCGCATCATTCGTCCGTGCATTATCCTCAATATGAGTGTGCAGGTTATGCTCCTAACTTGCCTTTTTCTGCCTATCAACCGCCATTAACACCGGCTGATGACTATCAGTCCGAGCAAGGTTTGGTGTCGTTTTTTCCACCTTATGATCAGGCCTTAGAGCAAAGTTTTATTTTTTATCTGACGAATTTCAAAGTAAATCGTATGGGTCAATTTGATGATAGTTTTATTGATTCTAAGATTCGCCCCATTATTCGTAAACATCAATCGAATTTAGAGAAAATTCATCAAGAGATCGAAGCGCGCAATGCGACTCGAATTTATCCATATAAGTATATGGATCCAAAAAACATTCCTAATAGCGTGACAGTGTAAGGAAGTAAATGTCTGCTGTTGTATAGGCGCTTTAAAGTAGATATCAGTAAAGCAGGAGAGGCTTATGCTGTATTTTAGATATTTTCGCCAGCACAAAAAGAAAGTAATTGCTGTTCTATTATTACTTATCCTAATTGTTGTTGTCATTCGAAGTGATAAGGTTCAAGCGATTATTGGACAGTTAACACCGCAACCTATGCCAGAATTAATCGTTAAGCAAAATGGCAAATGGATTGATCAAGTTTGGTTAGATCAAAATTGGGGTGATAAGCTTAATAATCCGAGTGCAAATACTAGGAAGTATCATCATATTAGTCAGGGTACCAGAACCATTCCGTTACCTTACGAGTGGTTTGTTAATATTGAACAGCCGAGTTCGTCATTATGGCTGATGCCTTTCAGTTCAAAGAAAAAATTTGTTGATAATGACTATTTATTGCGTATTGGTTTTATTCGCAGTAAGGAAGATCTGGTATCAAACCCTGATGGCTTACCGATTGGCTTTGCTCGTACCTTTTCTCAAAATATGACAGGTATTAATGGTCAAACTGCAACGGTCGGTTTTACTTGTGCAGCCTGTCATACCAGCCATTTTGTCTATGATAATGGGTTGACAGGGCCGCGTGAATACATAGTAGAGGGAGGCCCTGCAACCACGGATTTCGGTTTATTACAAAGTAATTTAACTGCAGCAATTGGGCAGTTAGTTATTTCTGCAAAGGTACCTTTTCTAGGAGGGCGTTTTGATCGTTTTGCCCATAATGTATTGGGCAATGAATATAGCCCCAGTACTAAGGAAGCCTTGTCGAACGACCTAGTGGCTTTTGCAAAAGCCCAGCTAGGTGGGGGAGACCAAATACGAGTGACAGAAGGCTTTACGCGTTTGGATGCGCTTAATCGCATTGGGAATGCGGTTTTTTCCGAAAATATTGGTCGTCCGGAAAACAAAACGGCTATCGATGCACCAGTCAATTATCCACATATTTGGACAACCTCTTGGTTCGATTGGGTACAGTATGATGCATCCGTAATGGGGCCACTGATTCGAAATGTTGGAGAAGCTTTGGGTGTAAAAGCTTTTCAAGATGTCGTGTCACCTATGGAGGATAATCGATTTAGCTCTTCTATTCCGATTGGTAATCTGGTCTGGATAGAACGCTTTTTGGCAGGGCCCCAACCAACAGAAGAACAAGGATTTCAAGGTCTACAGGCTCCCAAGTGGAGTATGACAGACATTGATCAACAACTTGTGGATAAAGGTCGTGTTTTATATCAAATGAATTGTCAGGGATGTCACTTACCCCCTATAGACAGCAAAGAAATTTGGGATAAGGATAAGGGGTATATAGGTCCTATTGTTTGGTACGCAAACGGTGTAAAACAGGAAACCAAGGATGTTTTAAAACTAAAAATCTTACCATTAGAACGTATTGGTACCGATCGCAGTCAGGCTAAAGTCATGGTCAATCGCACTATGAATACCAGTGGTAACGCAAATGGCACCATTCTTGATAAAGAATCAGGTATGCAGATTGATAGTAATATTTGCGCGCGTGACTTTAATGCGGCTACCGCCGCACAAATTGCCTATATGGATTCAACCCTAGGAGATCAATCTAGCTTGTTTGAGGCCGATGATTTCGTGCCTTTGACTGAGCGTTGGGTGACGGATGGGGCGAATGTCAGCTTTGGTTATGCTTTGGCGGCGACAGTCGAGCAAACAATCAATGCATGGTTCAATGATAACGGTTTGAGTAACCCGAGATTGCAAGAAGAATTGAAAGAAGGGCGCCCGAATTGTATTCAAGCCGGAATGGGTTATAAAGCGAGACCATTGAATGGGGTTTGGGCAACGCCACCATTCTTGCATAATGGGTCAGTGGCTACCATTCGAGATTTATTATGTCCTGTAGATGGTAAACGTCTTGAGTATATTCAGTTAGGAAATATTCGCTACGACACGGATAACCTAGGCGTTCTGCAGCCTGATGGTTATGTGGCAGAAGCGAAAAAGCTAATCGGAAAAGGAAAGAACTATGATTCGGATGGCTTTTTTATTCTTGATACCAATATAGAAGGGAATCGTAATACGGGACACCATTTTAGCGATAGTTATGATGCACAAAACCCCGTACCTGGTGTCATTGGGCCAAAATTATCACCAGCCCAGTGTGATGCTTTGCTAGAATATTTGAAAGTGCTTTAAGTTTGAAAGCATTTTAAGAAAGCTAAAAGAAATTTTTAGTGGAAAGGGTATGTTAAGTATTATTGAGGCTGTACGTGAAATTCCGCAAGTATCATGCGTTAGGGAATGTGTATTTGGTGATTCCGGCTGAGGCGTTTCCCAATGAACCTGCGACACTGAAGATTAAGAATATTTGTCATCCTCATTATGGTGTTGCTTCAGATGGGGTATTGATCGGCCCTTCTAAGTCTCAAGTGGCGGATTTTGGACTGCGCATCTTTAACCCGGACGCTAGTGAAGCAGAAAAAAGCGGTAATGGCTTACGGATATTTTGTCGTGCTTTGTGGGACATGGGCTTGGTTAAAGACAAACCCTTTACGATAGAAACCTTAGGCGGTGTGGTTACAGCGCAAGTTCAGGATGCTGGGGCTCGTGTGGACGTAGACATGGGACAGGTGTCTTTTAATAGTCAGGACATTCCTATTTGGGGGGAACCAAGGGAAGTCTTACTAGAAGAAATTAATGTTATGGGTATGCAGCATTTCTATAGCGGCGTTACCATCGGCAATCCCCATTGTGTGATATTGACCGAAGACGCCACGGAAACACGAGCCAGAGAATTTGGTCCATTAATTGAGCGTCACCCGAATTTTCCCAATCGCACCAATGTACAGTTTTTGCAGGTGATTGATCGTGGTCGTATTGCGATTCAAATCTGGGAGCGAGGTGCGGGTTTTACCTTGGCATCTGGAAGTAGCAGCTGTGCCGCCGCCGCAGTGGCCCATAAGTTGGGTTTATGTGATGCCAATATAGAAGTCATGATGCCGGGTGGACAGATCAATATTTACATCAGCGAGGATTACCGGGTGAGCATGAGTGGCCCGGTAACCTTTGTATGTCAAGGTGAGATAGCGCAAGAGTGTTTGTCTCAAGTATTTCATTAAACTGATAGGGTATTTGCTAGGAGTCTTGATATGAAACCAACGACACATCCTTTGTTCTGGCGTGATGAGGGTTTACCCTTTGTAGAATTGCGTCAGGTGTTGGATGGTCGCCTCGTCAGTTACGCACCACATTCCCATGAAACTTGGTCGATCGGTGCGATTTTAAATGGACAGAGTGAATTTGTTTGCGCTGATAGATTGCATGCAGTTGAACAAGGCCATTTGGTGGTGATGAATCCTCAGGTGGTTCATGCTTGCAACCCTAAACAAGATTCACCTTGGGCTTACTATATGATGCACCTTGATAAGGATTGGCTTGCGGCTCAATTGTTTGCTGAAGGTCACATCCCCAGTCCTGAGTGGCATGACAGCCAAGCAGATACCTTGCTTGCCCCTGAGTATTTTTCAAGCTTTGTCGAGCTTTGTCAGCAGCTGATGTCAAATAGGCTTAGTGTGACAGAGAAAGTTGATCTTACCCGTTTAACCTTATTAAGGATTTGGTCAGAATTGCAGTCGACAAAAATGGCGAGCTGCCCAACGCAACTGCAAGCAAATCCACTATATGACGTTGCTGATTACCTTAATCTTAATTGTTTCGATGACACGCCAATTGCTCAGATCAGTGCACAATTTGGCTATAGTACTGGGTATTTAATGCGGGCTTTTAGGCGCCATTTTAATCTGACGCCTCACGCTTATCGGCTGAATCGTCGTATTCAGCTAGGGCAAACTGCGTTAAAGCAAGGCCGAAGTATCGTGGACGTGGCCCATGAAGTGGGTTTTAATGATCAGGCGCATTTTCAACGTACTTTTAAGCAAAGAGTGGCGGCCACGCCAGATCAATACCGTCGTGCTGTGTTAAAACCATATAGCCAGACTGCTGGCAGCCAATAAACCGCCAAGTGTACGATTAAGTAAACGCATTTTGGCTGGGCTTTGAAAATACTGGCCAAGTAAGATGCCTATAACCACCCACACCCCTAAAGACAGCCAGCAAATTGGTAAGTATAAGCTTGCGAAGATCAGTACTTGTTCAAACTCTGCTGAGGGAATGTAAACAGCGATGCCTGAAACCGAGGCTAGCCAAGCTTTGGGGTTTAGCCATTGAATAACTGCGCCCATCATAAAATTAGGCGTAGAATCATCACCCTCTACCTTTAATTCTCCCTTGTCGTGCCACAGTTGCCAGCTCAAATAGAGTAAAAATAGGGTGCCTAATCCTCTTAGTAGTAAGGTTAAATGTGGTAATAAAGAGAGAATTTGTTGTAGTGCCAAGCCGATAAGCAAAAACAACAGAATGAATCCCAATGTGGCACCGGTAATGTAGTTGATTCCCGCTTTAGCGCCAAAACGAGCGCTGCAGCTGAGTGATACTAAATTAACTGGGCCTGGTGAAAGTGAGGCCACTAAGGCAAACAGTGACATGGATACAAGTAAAGAGAGAGTCATGAGAAAATTCCGTTATTGAACCAATGGAATCCCTATTATTGAAATTGTTTTGCATGACGTATTGCACAAAATTCACCTCTTGGTTTTCAAGATAAAGAGAGGAGAGTATGCTCAGAGTGAGTGATGCAATTTATGCATCATGACGATGGAGTGAAAAAAGTCTGGAACAAAAGATGTTGAAACAAATGATGGTAATCTTGTTGGTGGCTTTCTCAGGAAAGGTAATGGCGCAAGCCATTCTTTCAGAGCAAGAAGTATCAGTAGAACCAAAGGAAATGAAAGAGTTCAAACAAGATATTTTTGAGTTAGAACGTAGTTTGGCTATTTTACAACTGGCAAAGGCGTCAACGGAAGAAGTGGCTGAGTTACGCCAAACCCTTCTTACACAACAAGAACGACTAGATATTCTAATGAATGTGATGTTTTTATTGTTGGTGAGTCTCATCTTGATGGCGTGGAAGCTCGGTGCCCTAAAGAAACGGCAACTTCCTTAAGCAAAGAGGTTAGAGCATGAATCACATTGCTTTAATGATTATTGATATGCAGCAGGGAATGTCTTGGCCGCAAGCAGGAGAGCGCAATAATCCACAGGCGGAACATAATATCGCTGAACTTTTAGCCCATTGGCGTGCTTGCCAGGCGCCTGTTATTCATGTTCGTCATCTGTCGACAGAGCCGGAATCTTTGTTTTGGCCCGAGCAAGATGGTGTCTTATTTCAAGAAGCTTTCGAACCTTGGAACGATGAAAAAGTGATTGAGAAAAGTGTGCCAGATGCGTTTGTTCATAATGATCTGATCGATTGGTTGGCTGAGCAGGGTATAAATTCTTTAGTGATAGTGGGTGTCAGTACCAATAATTCGGTGGAATCCAGTGTGCGCTCAGCAGGCAACTTGGGCTTAAGAGTGTATGTGGTGGAAAGTGCTTGTTTTGCGTTTGAAAAAGAAGATTTCTATGGCTTGTTACGCAGTGCTGATGAAGTGCATGCCATGTCATTGGCAAACCTGCATGGTGAGTACGCCACTGTGATTAGTCAAGATGAAGCGTTCGCTTTATTGTCAAAAGACAAAGCAGAACTAGGCGGTTGATCATACGACCCCGTTATTCCACAACACACATTGGTGTTGTGGCGATGGGGTCTTGATGGCTTGGCGTTCGCAAAGAAAAAGCGTGATCACAAAGGAAAAGAAACGTTTCATGGTAAAGCCTTAGAGGAAGGACAAAACATGGTAACAATAACACTTCTCAATAATACTTAACGTGGTTGTTATGTCTGTTTAGACATTGGTCTAAACAGAGTGTCCCTTTGCTGAGGAAAAGCGCACAATAAAATGAAGCAATAAAGTCGCATAATAAGAAGACAAAGATTATGGCTGCTATTGATATCCCTGAAGTGCATAAATTCATTGATGTAACACCGCCTTTCGCCAATTTATCTACTGCTGAACGAAAGCAAATATTGGTGGGTGTGGCTATGGTGTATGTTCGTCAAGGGCAAACTATGTTACTTGAGGGGGACAGTGCAACCGTGCATTTGATTCGCCGCGGCGCCTGTGAGATTCGTACTCCAAAAGGCGGCTTAGTTGATCAAATCGCTGACGGGGAATGTTTTGGTGTGTCCAGCGTCATGGCACAAAATCCAGATGGTTTACAGGTTGTGGCGATGGAAGACAGCCTAGTATATCGTTTCGATAAAGCCTGTTTTAAGGAGATGCTTACTCAAAATGAAGCCTTTGGGCTTTTCTTTGAGCACACTCAGCATCATAGAAGACGTAAATTATCTCGTAGTCAGGACAAAGAGTTAGCATCACCGGCGTTGCAATTATCTACTTCGGTTGAACATATCATGACGCGCCAACTGATCACCGCCCAAGCTAGTGAGACAGTGCAAACCATTGCGATGCGCATGACTGAAGCACGAGTCAGTTCCATTCTTGTGGTCGAGCAAGAAAAACTCATTGGTATCGTTACCGATCGTGATTTGCGTTCGCGTATTTTGGCCTTAGGTGGTTCTGCTCAAAGTCTTGTTGCGGAGGTGATGACGACCACTCCGATCACTTTGACTCCGTCAGCATTAGTGATGCAAGCACAGACCTTGATGAGTGAAAGCAATATTCATCATTTGCCCATTGTGGAAGCGGATAACAAGGTAATTGGCATGTTAACTGCGGCCGATTTGCTGCGTCATCAAGAGTTAAGTCCACTGTTATTCATCAATCAAATTCATCGTCAAAACTCCGTTGAAAGTCTGGCCAGAATTTGTCAGCAATGGCCAACATTGATCATTAACCTGATTGTGACAGACATGAAACCAGCGGATATTGGCAAGGTGTTAGCGACAGTCAGTGATAATTTGACCAAACGCTTGATTGAATTAGCTTTGCTTGAGCTAGGAGAAGCGCCTATGGCGTTTCAGTTCTTAGTATTTGGTTCACAAGCGCGACGAGATCAGTCTCTTGGCAGTGATCAGGATAATGGCCTGATGTTGGCGAGAGAGCCCAATGCTGAGGAAGCGGAATACTTTGCACATCTGGCTGATTTTGTCTGTCAAGGCTTAGCGCAATGTGGTATTCGCTTATGTCCTGGCAATATTATGGCGAGTAATGCGCAGTGGCGTAAAACACGGCAAGGTTGGCAACAAGTATTTGAAAAGTGGATTAAAAGTGCGGCCCCTAGTGCGTTACTGAATGCCAGCATATTTTTTGATTTGCGTTGTGTGTATGGCGATGATCAGCCGCTGCAAATCTTGATTGAAAATATGCAAAAAGAAGTGGCGAAAAACAGCATGTTTTTGGCAACGTTGACACGCACTGCTATTGCTAACAAACCACCTTTGGGTTTTTTCCGCTCTTTTTTGTTGGAATCGTCCGGTGAACATAAACATCAACTGGATTTGAAACATCAGGGATTGGCATTGATTAATGATTTGGCACGTCTATATGGTTTGTCTTGCAAAGAGTACCGAGAAGGCACGGTAGAACGCTTGGAGCAAGCCATTCGTGAACGCCTGATCAGCGTAGATACTGCTCGAAATCTGATGGACGCTTGGGATCATTTGAATGGTCTGCGTTTAGAAGCACAAAGCCTTCATTGGCAAGCGACAGGAACGGCCAGTGCGTATCTTGATCCGAAAAAGCTCAGTTCATTGGAAAGAAAGCATTTAAAAACCACCTTTAGCATCATTAATGATGTTCAAGAAGTGGCTCAGCAAAGGTTTATGCGAGGCTACAGTTAATGTGGTGCCGCATACTAGAAGTGTTCAAACATTGGCGACAACAACGATACTCCATTCGCCGAACTTGGTCTGATTGGGAGTATTTGGTATTGGATATCGAGACTTCTGGCCTAGATCCTAAGCAAGATCATATTGTGAGTATCGGATGGGTGTGCATAAAACAAGGTGCAATAGATCTAGACAGTGCGCGCCATCTTATTCTGGAAGAAGCACAAGCTGGAGAAAATGTAGGCATTCACATGATCACGGATTCAGACATTCAGCAATACGGTAAAAAACAAGAAAGTGCGTTACGTTATTTGCGGCACTTTTTACGAGGGCGGGTGTTGGTCATGCATCATGCGCCATTGGAAATCGGTTTTTTGAAAGCCGCTTGGAAACAACATGTATTACCCAACTTTGGCCTCATTTGGTTGGATACTTTAATGTTGGAAAAAGCCAAGGCGGAGCGTGCCCAACAACCGATTCAGGAAGGCGGTTTTCGGTTGAATCAGTGCCGAGAACGTTATCATCTTCCTGATTATCAAGGACATGATGCCCTTACCGATGCGCTCGCTACTGCTGAATTGTTGTTGGCGCAAATTGCCTATCAGGGGAAAGGTTGTCGCTTATACGATTTGAGTGTCATGGCGGGTGGTAAGAGCCGGCTGGCACCACGTTGATACCAGCCGCTGCTGTTTTGTCTTGCTGTACCATTCTTTAGTGCGAATTAACGCGAATAGTTTGGTACTAATTCCCATTCTTCCGGTTTGGGTTCTGTGGCCAGTATTTTTGGGTTTTCTGACCAATGCAATAAGCTCAATTCGCCGCTTGCCGATTCCGTTAGGGCAGTGCAATGTTCTACCCAATCACCATCGTTACAATAGAGTGTTTGCTCTTTGAGTTGAAAAGAAGCGAAGTGAATATGGCCGCAAATATAGCCATCTAGCTTGTGGCTTTTGGCCGATTTTAATGCTGCTGTTTCAAAGCGCGCAATAAAGTCTTTGGCTTTACCAATATGGCTTTTTACATAGCCAGCCAGTGACCAATAAGGTAAGCCTAAAAAGCGTCTTGCACCATTAATCCACTGATTGAGTGATAGCATCAAGCCATGTGCTTTATCGCCAATGGCCAGCATTAAAGGGCTAATTTTCACCATCTGATCAAACTCGTCACCATGGCTGACGTAAAAGTGGCGGCCATCAGCGGTTTGATGTCGCGCATGCAGTTCAATCTTTACACCTGATAAAGTTTGTCCCGCAAATTGACGAAAAAAAGCGTCGTGATTGCCCGGAATGTAAGTTACCTCAGTGCCGGATTTCGCCATGGCTAAAACTTGTTCTACAACGGCATGGTGCGTGTCAATAAAGTAAGCTTTATTACGCATGGCTTGCAGATCAATGATATCTCCCACTAAATACAAATGCTCCGTTTCAATATGCTGTAAAAAGTCGAGCAAATGTTTGGCCTGACAAGCTTTGGTGCCTAAGTGCACATCGGAAATGAATACGGATCGGTATCTGCTTTGCATAGTGCCTCCTTAAGTGGGAATAGCCTCTTTATTAAGTATCAGAGTAAAGAGGCTATGTGACAGACTTGTGAGGACTTTATGACAGTTAGATCACAATTCACCTATCATTTCTTTGCGTTCTTCCTTCGGGATTGGTTGCAAATAGATATGATTGCCACCGGTTTCTTTGGCGTGTTTTTTGGCTTGCGCTGCCCGTTCAGCCACTTGATGGTGATTACGGCACTGATAAGGATGAACCACGCCAATGGCCAGGCTTAAGATAGGATGAAATTGATGCTCACCATGACGGTTTTTGGTCCAGACGCCGCCTTCTGCTAGGGTATCAGCAGGGTAAAAGTCACGTACTTTGATGGCAAATTCATCGAGTATGTTCTGACATTGTTGCCGCCAGTCTTGATCACCAAAAATGACCACAAAATCATCACCACCAATGTGACCAAT